>JBGCEI010000065.1:0-8565 GCA_045106295.1 Cyclobacteriaceae bacterium | reverse complement strand
TCTTGCAGAAGGAGGTACATCTGCAGATAATTATGGGTTAAAGTCTCAAGCTATTGGAGGTGTTGATGCAATAGGATTGTATGCTACGGCATCAGGAGCAACTAACAACTATGCAGCTATATTCGATCAAGGAAATGTAGGAATAGGAACTACATCACCTGATCAAAACCTACATATTTATGATGCTGCTGGTCCAACTGTAATGAGGTTAGAAAGAAGTACAGGTCCTGCAGTTATTCAACTGTTTAAATCTGGAACTGGTGCTGTTGTTAGAGACTGGACAATAGCTGCAACTCCAACAGGGTTTGTGGATATTACTTATTCTACTGATGACTTTTCATCTAACGTTAGTTTAATGCGGTTACAAGATGATAAAGTAGTAATAAAAAGTGAGTTGGAACTAGATAGTACAATTATGCTAAGTGGAGCAAATAGTGAAATAAATAGAACTACAGATGGAGCTGATGAAACAGGAGGATATCATTTATTACCAATTGCATATGGTACAATTGATGGTGATGGAACTGTTGATAATGCTACTCCAAATGTATCAGTATCTTATGTTTCTTTAGGTGTTTATGATATATCTATTACTGATTATGGTGCTGGATCAAAAGATTTCATAACTAACTCTCCAGTAGTTAATGTGACGATCAAAGGAGGTGATTTTGGTGTGTGTAAATGGGATGTTCAACCCACTACTAATATTATCAGAATAGAGACTTTGAACTCTTCATTTGAAATAAGTAACATAGCTTTTAGTTTTGTTATTTATATGGCAGATTAAAAGGAGGTAATCTTTTTTAATTCTAGCACGTTTAAACAATTAGCACGTTATCCTCACGAAAGTGAGGATCCCAAACATAGTAACTCAATACCAATTCAACCTCATCAACCCCATGGAAATGGGGTTCTCAGGGAGTAAAGCAGAAATTGTAAGTTACAGCACATACTGTCTCAAATTGTGTGTCTAGTTTGAGAAAAGGGGTTCCCATAATTAGTTGGTGGAAGTTCCTTTTGTACCATAATAACCATCACCATTGATGTATGGAGCTTCCGAAGTAATGTGATAATGGTAGATACTATCAGGAAATTCTGTTGTAGCATGTACGTGTCCGTGGTAATCATCTAAGTCATTATTGGTGACTATGGCACCATTTTCCATAGGACCATACACAGGAAATCCATCTAGTAAAAACCCTACAATTGAACTATCAGTAGCATAGGTTTGTGTGAGGTAAACAGGCTCTACGTGGTAATGGTAAATATCGCTCCCTGTCGGATGTCCTTCGTATTGGTCAAAGCTATTTATTTCGCTGGTTAGCTCTTGTTCGTTAGGTCCAGCATATTGATTGAATAAGGGTACACCATTAATTGCAAATCCCATAACACCTAAAGAAGTTGCTGAATGAGTACTAGCTATTTCAGGGTATCTAGGGATAGTAAATGTGAAACTGTTTGTACTAATCTCATTAGGGTTTTTCTTAAATGTACCTGTTCCATTAAAGGCTTCATAACGAGCATCACCAGTACCAAAATAAGGACTGTTGTGGTTAGGCTCGCCATTGCTTGTAATCACAATATTATTTCCACTTAAAGAAATTTTTGAATTGTCAAAATAAACGCTTTGGATTACAGTATAAATATCCCTAGCAGGTAAAATGATAGATGAATTAGTTGAGTTATTACTAGTGTTGGTGTCTAGGTCAACCTCTTCCTCTTTTTTTGTGCAAGAGATAACTAGAATTAGGCTAAGTAATAGGGCTGGTAAAATAAAGTAGTAGGATTTTTTCATGTGTTCGCTAAAGTATTAGGTCGTACCTTCCAGTAGGGAGGTGTAAAGTATCAAGATTATATTACTAGATGTTAGATGTAATATGGTAATAAAGGTTTAATCTGGTTTACTATTTTATTTTTGTTTGTACCAAGAAAAGAAATAAAATTCATTTTCTTGATGTTAGTTAGGTATCGGAAACCAAGAGATATTAGTTAACTTGCCGATTCTAATTAAGAAAATACGTGTTACGATTTATTTCAAACAGAATTAGAAAAGGGCAAAAAGGCTCTTTTTCAGCTACAGTATCCATGATTACAGTTACTAGCGTGGCTTTTGGAATGGTGGTATTGATTCTATCTGTTTTTATTTTAGAAGGTTTTAAAGCAAATGTACTAACTCAGCTTTTTAGCGCAGAAGGACACATAAAAGTAAGTAGTTACGATGCGAATACGTATTCGGAAGAATCTCCGATTAAACAATCCTCTGAATTTTATCATCATGCAACTGAGATAGACGGCTTGTCTCATATCCAGTCATTTGCAAATAAATCTGGTTTAATAAAAACGGAAAGTGCAGTAGAAGGTGTATTGGTGAAAGGAGTAGGAGTAGATTTCAATCGCTCCATTTTTGAGAAGAATATCCAGAAAGGAACGTTTTTGAATGTAAACGATTCTAATTATGTGAAAGAGATTGTGTTGAGTGAGACTATTGCTACTAAACTCAAACTGTCAGTAGGTGATGATTTGTATCTCTTTTTTATTCAGGATAAACCAAAGGAGAGAAAACTAAAAGTAGTAGGGATTTACAATACATTCATTGGAGAATTTGATAGTAAAGTGGTGTTGTGCGATATTAAAATGATTCAGAAGTTAAACCATTGGTCAGATACCTTGATTGGAGGATACGATGTTTTTTTAACGAATTTAGATCATTTACCTAAAGTAAGTGAAGCTGTGTATGATCAGATGGATTATGATTTACAACTAGAGAAAATTACAGCTCGTTTCCCGCATATTTTTGATTGGTTGACTTTGTTGAATAAAAATGTGGTGGTCTTTGTGATCATTATTTTTGTGATCGCAGCATTTAATATGTTATCGACGATGTACATCCTAATGATGGAGCGAGCCAATATGATTGGTATGTTCAAAGCAATGGGAGCAATGCCTATTCTCATCAGGAAAGTATTTTGGTATTATGGCTTGTCTTTAGGGTTCAAAGGGATTGTGATAGGGAATGTAATTGCTTTGTTGTTATGCGCTGTGCAGTATTACTTTAGACTCTTTCCGTTAGATCCAGAAAGTTATTATATGGATGCTGTCCCCATTTTATGGGATTGGTCAGCATGGGTAATGATTAATGTATTAGTATCTGTATTGATTGCATTGATTGTATTCTTTCCTACTTATCTGATTACAAGAATGAATGCACTCAAGGTGATTAAGTTTGATTAGATTATTATGTTGTATTCAAATAAAACAAAACGAATTATTTTATTAGTAGCAGCTTTATTTCCAGTTGTATTCTATTTTTTTACGGTCTTTAAATACACGGTTAATATCCCTGTGGCAGATGATTATTTTTCTCTCATGGTTTTTTTAAATAAATATAAATTGGCAGATAGTTTTTCTGCTAAGTTTAATTTGTTTTTTGAACCATTAAACATGCATAAAATTGTTTCTTCAAAATTGATAGCTGCCATTGTTCTATGGATTCAAGGTCATGGTGACTTAAGGATTATGGTGATTATTGGTAATTTCTTTTTGCTTCCATGTGCGTATTTTTTTTATTACATAGTCAAAAAGGAAAATAATATGTCTATGGTTTATGTCGTGTTCTTCTCTTTCCTTCTATTTAATTTTCATTATTACTCTTTTATTTTTCTACCAACAGTACCTATTCAATTTGGCTCTTCAACGGCATTTATGCTAGGGACAATATTCTTTTTAGTTAAAGAAAATTACCGAAACTTGTTCATTGCTGTAGTCTTGTTGATTATTAGTCTAATGTCTAATTCTAATGCACTTGTACTTATTCTAATCGGAATACTTCATTTTTCAGTATCTAAAAAAGATGCTAAGAAGGCTTTAATTTGGATTACTGGATCTATTCTAGCAGTTGTTTTGTATAAATTTCATAATAATGGAATTAAGCAAGGAGATGGACAAATATTAGCAGTATTTAATAACCCATTCATTTATCTGAGGTGGTATTTTACGGTCATTGGTTCTTGTTTTGCTATAAGGTTACCAGTTGATGTCTTGGTTTCACAAATATTTGGAGTCTTTTTTACTATCATTCATTCCTATTTTATTTTAAGGTTTAAACATTTTCTAAAGAACAAGCCTTTGATTTTTTATACGTTTCTCTTTTTTTTAGTGAGTTGTGTAATGATAGCAGTTGTAAGGGGAGGGGATGTGTATTTAGCTGCAATCAATTACCGCTATCGATTTATGTCAACCCTTTTATTGATGTGTACTATTTTATTAGCGTATAGTACGGTAGTAAAGAAGTATGAAATGCATTATTTGTTAGGTACAGGAGTTATTGTGTTATTAGTTTACTATACGTCAATGACTCATTATAAGAGGATTAAGAATTTTACGCATGATATAGAACAGAATATGGTTCGATATATGAAAGGAGAAGATGTTCAACTGTACCATGTAGGTGAACAAAAGGTAGGTAGAAAAATAATCGATGAATCAATAAGGTTAAACGTATATCAGCCTAAAACCGAATAGATTTATGAAAAAACTATCCATAGGAGACATCGTTCCTGATTTTACGCTCAGCAATCAAAAAGGAGAAGAGGTGAGTCTTTCTGATTTTAGAGGGAAGTTTGTGGTGTTGTATTTTTACCCAAAAGACGATACGCCTGGTTGTACCAAGGAAGCGTGTACATTTAGAGATGCCTATCAAGATTTCAAAGATAATGGAGCAGAAGTATTAGGGGTGAGTAGTGATGATGAGGCTTCTCATAAAGCATTCGCTGGTAAATACAATGTTCCTTTTCATTTGTTGAGTGATAAGAAAGGGTTTTTACGTAAACAATTAGGAGTGAAAAAGACATTAGGGGTTATTCCTGGAAGAGAAACATTTATTATTGACAAAGAAGGAGAGTTAATCCACCGATTTAACTCATTGTTAGCTATTTCGAAGCATGTAGAGGATGCTTTATTGATTATTAAAGACTAAGTATTGCAATGTGTTTTAAGAAATTGTTAGAATACATTGCAATACTAAAATAATCCCAGTAATATTGTAGCACAGTTAGAGAGCTGGTTTTATTCCTTAAAACGATCTAAGTTCTCTTCCCACAATTATTTATTGTTAACTAGTCACAATTTCCCAATTACTTTAATTTTTTATGTACAATATTGATGAACTTGAGTTGAAACTCTTGTCAGAACTCAGAGAACTTGCTGAGAAAATGGACCTTAAAAAGGTTAAAAAACTTCCTAAGGAAGAATTAATTTACAAAATATTAGATCACCAAGCAGCTAGTCCATCTAGTGTGTCAGATATTAAGTCTGCTGTTCCAGAGGTTGTAATCGTTGGAGTAGAAGATGAAGAGAAGGTGAGAAGAAAGCCTAACCCAAGACCTAAGAGAGCAAATGTAGCAGCTAAAGAAGGTGATTCTGAGAAAAAAGAACGACCTGAAAGAGCTCCTAGAGCACCGAAAGTTGAAAAAGAAACAAAAGAAGGTGCAGCGCCAGTTGCTAAGAAGGAAAATAACAAAAGCGAAGATCAAAAAGACGATCGTCCAAGAAGAAAAGTAAATGCACCTAACCCTCATAAAGCAGCTATCAAAGATTTTGATGGGTTGATTGAGAATCAAGGAGTATTAGAACTGATGCAAGATGGATACGGTTTCTTGCGTTCTGCTGATTACAATTATTTAGCTAGTCCTGACGATATCTATGTTTCTCCATCACAAATCAAGTTATTTGGTTTAAAAACAGGAGATACCGTAAAAGGTCATATTCGTCCACCAAAAGATGGAGAAAAGTACTTTGCCTTATTAAAAGTAGACCAGGTAAATGGAAGATTAGCTGAAGAAATCAGAGATAGAGTTCCTTTTCAGTATTTAACGCCACTATTCCCTCAGGAAAGATTACAACTTACCTCTAAGCCTTCTCAATACTCTAGTCGTATTGTAGATATGTTTGCACCTATCGGTAAAGGGCAGAGAGGGATGATTGTAGCACAACCAAAAACAGGTAAAACGGTTTTGTTGAAAGAGATTGCAAACGCAATTGCTGATAACCATCCTGAAGTTTATCTAATGATTTTATTAGTAGATGAACGTCCTGAAGAGGTAACAGATATGGCTAGAAGCGTAAATGCTGAGGTTGTAGCTTCTACTTTTGATGAACAAGCTGAAAGACATGTGAAAGTATCTAATATGGTATTGGAGAAAGCAAAAAGAATGGTAGAGTGTGGTCATGATGTAGTGATTTTACTAGACTCTATTACTCGTTTAGCTAGAGCACACAATACAGTGACTCCTTCATCTGGTAAAATACTTTCTGGTGGAGTTGATGCTAATGCATTACACAAGCCTAAGCGTTTCTTTGGAGCAGCAAGAAATGTAGAGAACGGTGGTTCTTTAACAATTATTGCAACAGCACTAATAGAAACAGGTTCTAAAATGGATGAAGTAATCTTTGAAGAATTCAAAGGTACGGGTAACATGGAACTTCAGTTGGATAGAAAATTAGCTAACAAAAGAGTTTACCCTGCTATTGACGTTCCTGCTTCTGGTACAAGAAGAGAAGATCTACTAATGGCAGCAGATGAATTACAACGAATCTGGATTCTACGTAAGTTCATGTCAGATATGAATTCTAACGAGGCTATGGATTTCTTATTAACGAAAATGAAAGGAACAAAAGACAACGAAGAGTTTCTTGTTTCTATGAATGGATAATTTCTGTTCGTATTGAATCTAAAAAGGTTTGTAAGTTTGTTCTTACAAAGTAAGCCTACTGCAAACCATATCTTAAAAATTGGCTAAACCCCTGATTTCTTGCTTGTTAACTTCTCATAACGAATTCTAATGCAAAGTCCGGGGTAAAATGCCTGCCAATGTACCGATAAGAGATATTGTTTCCATCTGAGATTGTAGTGTAAAATAAAAAAGGTCTACTCATAGAGTAGACCTTTTTAAAAAGTTCATTTTACGTAGTTGCAAGAGTTAAGAAATCTGAGCGTCAATTTTTTGAGATAAGGCAGATTTAGCCGCAGCGCCAACTTGCTTATCTACTACTTCACCATTTTTTAGAACTAATAAAGTAGGAATGCTTCTAATACCAAACTTTGCAGAAATAGTAGGGTTTTCATCCACGTTTACTTTTCCTATCACAGCTTTCCCTTCGTACTCACCAGCAAGCTCTTCTACTACTGGTCCTATCATACGACATGGCCCACACCACTCTGCCCAAAAGTCCACTAATACTGGTTGATCTGTTGCTATTACTTCATCGAAGTTTTTGTCTGTAATTTCTAATGCTTTTCCCATTGGTATATTTATTTTGTTTGATTACTTAACCGATATTAAAACTAATAAAGTTCACTGAATGCTAAAATATTTATTTAAAATTCTTTTGCAGAAATATGAATTACTTTTTTTGTCTCAAAAAACTCTCCGTTGAATGTGTCTGATAAATTGATCATCTTGTGTTTGTGAGGGACTTCTGATAATTCTTCTGTTAGATCACCTCCCTTTAAATAGTAGAGCCCAGCATTTTTCACCGTGTTTTTTTTGAACTTATTCTCTATCCAAGGGATGAATTTATTTAGTCTGGTAACCGCTCTAGATATAATGTAGTCAAACTGTTCAGGTACATCTTCAGCTCGTTGGTGCGATGCGAAAGCATTTGTTAAACCTAAACGGTGAATGATGTCTTGCACAACGATTATTTTCTTTCCAATAGAGTCAACCATGTGGAAATGCGTGTCAGGAAATAAAATAGCTAATGGAATACCTGGGAATCCTCCACCAGTACCTACATCGAGTACCGTTGTATCTTTAGTAAATTCACATTGTAGAGCAATCCCCAGAGAATGTAATATGTGGCGTTCTAGAATATTTGCTGTATCCTTTCTTGAGATGATGTTTACTTTTGAGTTCCACTCATTCACAAGAACTTGTAGTTCTGAAAACTGTTTTTTCTGCTCCTTAGTCAAAGAAGGGAAGTATGTTGAAATCATGTAGAGGTAAATTCGTCCTTTAAATTTTATCTCTTTTGCCTTTCATCATATTAGACAAAATCTCTCGAGCCCTGTGTAGCTGTGCTTTTACAGTACCTAATGGAGAGTCTAATTCAGTGGCTATTTCGTCATAGGATAGCTCACTGAAATAACGAAGTCTAATTAAAGCTTGGTATTTAGCAGGGAGTTGAGTGACGATTATTTTCATAATCTCAATCTTTTGTTTTTTAATCGCCTCTTCCTGAGGGTTTAGTCCTGTATCTTGAATGTCTATACCTACTGAATCACCATTATCATCTGTGTAAGCAGAGTTGATACTTAACGTATTTAAACGTTTTTTTCTGATGAAATCAATACAATTATTCGTAGCAATTCGGAACAACCACGTACTAAAAGTGTAGTCAGGATTGAACTTACTTAGGTTTTTAAATGCTTTTGCAAATGCTTCAATAGTTAGGTCTTCAGCATCGCTTTGGTTTTTCACCATCTTCAAGATCGTATGGTATACAGGCTTTCTGTATCTAAGCATTAATTTCCCATATGCCTTTTGATCTCCATTCGTTTTAGCCTTC
>JBGCEI010000064.1:0-13064 GCA_045106295.1 Cyclobacteriaceae bacterium | reverse complement strand
AAGAGATGAATTAGAGTGTTACCTTTTTTTAATTGACGATCTAATAGTAGTACTACCCATATTTATAAAAAAGAGTTATTATAAACACAAAACAGCTTTTTTTTATTCCCATAGCTTATACAGCTGTAACTCCACTTTCTCGGAAAAGAACAAAGAAGTAGAAGCGTCAAATGAGTTTGTAAAATCTGACACAAAAAAGGTATGTTCCTCTTTTCTCTCTTTAGATAATAAAGAAGCATTACTTAAATATTTTTTCACTGATAGAGCTACATACTCGGCAGAATCAATGATTTCTACTTTCCCTTTAAAGTAATTACTGATTTCTTCTTTAATCAATGGATAGTGCGTACACCCTAATACAAGCTGTTTAATAGCAGTAAACCGTTCATCAGATAAATACTGTTCTATAATGGAGTAACTGATCTTATGTTCGTAAAACCCTTCTTCTATCATAGGTGCTAAGAGAGGTGTAGCGAGCTCATTCACATACCTAGTGTGGTCAGAAAGTTTTTGCTTGTAAATACTCGTCTCTATTGTTCTACGAGTTCCTATTACCCCTACAGAAGCATTTACCTCTGTAGAAGACATGATATGTTCTACCGTAGGGTCGATTACATTAATGACTTTAGCTCTAGATCCTACATATTCTTTAACTAGCTCATAGGCTGCTGCTGAAGCAGAGTTACAGGCTATTACTATTACTTTACAAGAATGTTCTAGTAAAAGGTTACAAATCTTAATGGCATAAGCTTGTATCGCTGAGGTAGATTTGTCTCCGTAAGGTAAATGTACCGTGTCACCAAAGTAGATTAATTGCTCATGCGGGAGTATCTGTTGTATTTCTTTGGCAACAGTAAGCCCTCCTATTCCACTATCAAAAATACCGATGGGTGATGTAGCTGTTATTTGTTGATTAGTTACCAAACTATGCGCTTTCCTCTAGTGTCTTCGGAGTAATAAAGAATTCGGATGAACCCGTATTTTGGGAGATTTCCTCCCATCTTTTAAGATCAAACACTATTTTAACTACAGAACAAGTGGGCATATTTCCAATTTCTTCGTTGGTTAAGTACTCTGCTAAATAAGTACTAGCAGGGTTATGCCCTATCAACATCACAGAATTGTATTGATCGTCTAATGCATTCACTGCATTTAATAATTCTCGAACAGATGCCTCGTAAATACTATCATTAAAATGAATCTGTTGTGCATCTTTACCTAACTGTTCTGATAAAATGTGAGCAGTAGACGTGGTCCTAAGTGATGGACTGGCTACAATAAACTCGGGTACCTCCTCTTTCGACTTTAAGTATTTCCCCATAGCTGGAGCATCTCCATAACCACGAGCGTTTAATGGCCTATCAAAATCCTTTAGAGAGACATCTCCCCAGTCTGATTTAGCGTGACGAACTAAGTATAAGGTTTTCATGTATTTTAAAGTATTAAGTACAAAGCATCAAGTATCAAGACTAATTAATTCATACATGAACACTTCATTTTTTTTAAATATTTAATTGCTTCATTCTTACTATGTGTCGCATTATTTAACCCGGGTTTTGCATTAGAATTCGTTATGAGAAGTTAACTAGCAAGAAATCAGGGGTTTAGCTCATTTCAGACTAGCACCGCTAGGGTTAAATTGGCTAAACTAGCAAAGCGACTGATTTGCAGATAGTTAGATTCGGAATAGACTCTCTAATGCATATTTCGGGTTTAACCTCTCGGTGGAGTTTTCATCACTTTTTAAGTTCTACAACTAAGCTGTTTTCTCTCCTCCAACATATACATTTCTAATTGTATATGGTTTTTTATCTTGAGATTCGTAATACGTTCTCATTTGTAGTTCTGCAATAAGTCCTACGGTAATTAACTGAATTCCTGAAATAACTAATAATACGCCCAATAATAAAATAGGTCTTCCTCCTATTTCTTCTCCAATTATCTTAATTCCCAATAAATAGAAATTAATAACCATACCTATTACAAATAGGATTAGTCCATATTTACCAAATAAATGAATAGGACGTTGAATGTATTTCTTCAGGAATAACATCAAGAACAAATCACTAATGACTTTAAATGTTCTACCTAAACCATATTTAGATTCTCCAAACTGACGGGCATGGTGTTTTACATCTACTTGTGCTACTCTAGCTCCTTGGTACATAGCTAGAATAGAGACAAAACGATGCATTTCGCCGTATAAACCTAAGTTTTTAGCGATATCAGACTTAATGACTTTAATAGCACAACCCAAGTCTTTAATTTTAGTTCCTGTAGATTTTTGAATCAATCGGTTAGCAATTTTACTAGGAAGCTTTCGAAGGATAAACCCATCTTTCCGTTTTGCACGTATTCCTGTTACTAGGTCATAGTTTTCATTTACTGCCTTATCAAACATCATAGGAATATCTGTAGGGTCATTCTGCAGATCGCCATCCATTGTCACGACATATTCTCCATCAGCCAAATCTATCCCAGCCATCAGCGCAGGGCTTTGCCCATAGTTTCGTCTAAAGTTAACTAGCTTAACTTTATCGTCTTTTATCTTAATGATTTCGCCTAGTGTATCGTCAGAAGAACCGTCGTTTACCAGAACTAATTCATAATTGTATCCAACTAATGCTTCACTTACTTTTTGGTGTAATAAGCTAATATTTTCTTCTTCATTATAAACTGCTACAACAACAGACAGTTTGATGTTCTTTACATCCATTCTTAATTCTCTTTTATGTAAAAGTATTTATTTATCTAAGATATCGTCTATAGATTCAGGTTTTCTTTTCCCAAAAACAATTCTAATGGCTTGAATTAAAAGAGCCGATGCTCCTAACTCATCAAGATTACCTATAAAAGGTAAATTGTCTGGAATAAACTCAAACACACCTAATGTAGGATTGGCAATGTATAAAGCGCTAAAAAGCCCTATAATAATATGAAGTGTTTTATTTTTCTTCATACGGATCAATATGATTTTTATACTCAGCAGGTGTCTTCCAACGTCCCTTTTTAAATACTTGCCTACCTAAATCTTTTTGTTGGCGGATCTCCTTTTGTTTCTCTTCAGGTAATTTAATGACTTGATTACACGCTTCGGAACAACATCCTTCATGATTTCCTGCACAACTATCGCATTGAATGAATAATAGGTGGCAGGCGTCGTTTTTACAATTAGTATGGGTATCACATGATGCTCCACATTGATGACATTTACTGATTACATCTTCAGATATACGCTCCCCTAAACGCTCGTCAAACACAAAATTCTTCCCGATGTATTTATTTTCAATCCCTAAGTCTTTCGCATCTTGAGCGTATTTAATAATACCTCCTTCTAATTGATAAACATTTTCAAAGCCTTTGTGTTTAAAATAAGCACTTGCCTTCTCACACCGAATGCCTCCTGTACAGTACATTACAATATGCTTATCTTCTTTTCCTTTAATGATCTCTTCTACCATAGGTAACGCATCTCTAAACGTATCAGCATCAGGTAGTATGGCTTCCTTAAAATGCCCTACTTCACTTTCATAGTGATTTCTCATATCCACTATGATGGCATCTTCTTGATCTGTTAATTCATTAAATGATTTGGCATCCAAATGAGTTCCACAATTAGATGCGTCGAACTTCTCATCTTCTAAACCGTCTGCCACTATTTTGCTTCGTACTTTGATTAGTAACTTAAAAAACGATTTTCCATCATCTTCTACGGCTATATTTAAACGCACATCATTTAAAAAGTCAAATGAATATAAAGCTATTTTAAACGCTTCAAAAGAACTTTCAGGAACACTTATTTGACCGTTTATTCCTTCTTGCGCCACATAAATGCGACCTAATACATGGTGTTTATCTAGGGCAATAAATAATTCATCTCTGAAAGACTGAGGATCAGTAATAGAATGGTATTGATAAAATGAAAGAGTAATTCGAGCTACTTGACTCTCCCTCATTTTATTTTTAAGGATATTTTTATCCTCTTTATTATACAGTTGCATACTATATAAAATTAGAATTAAACGAAATAAAATGTAAAGGTAGTGTTTATTTTTTAACTGGGTTCTTCCAGTCTTCTCCTATTCTTGGGTTTTGATTCTTTTTCCACCAAGGAGTTATTCTACTTCTGAAAGCACTTTGCTCATGAAAATGTTGTGTTTTAACCCTACATGTTTCTACAGGGCATTTTTTCATCTTCCGGTTAGTCAGTAAGTAGCAACTTTGTAAAAAAACGAGACTTAAAACGACTATGAGTGCTTTTAGCTTCATATATAGCTAACGAAATTGATTTCGTTTTAGTGCTTAGGCTCCCAAAGCCAGTTACCTACTGAATTGGTGTATCCAATATTACCAGATTTCTCAACCTTGATTAGTTCATCATCGAACTTAGTAATTCTATCATATTCAGCATCTAAAACCTCTAATCCGTTAGTTCCTAAAAGACCAACTAACTTGTTTGTTTTCACGATAGCGTTACCTGTCTTTAAGTGAATGATTCTGTCGTAGTACGGCTGTAAAACATAATTTCCATTATGATCGATTAAACCAAATTTCCCTTTAGATTTCACTACTGCTAATCCTTGAATAAAATCTTCTGCATACTCATAGTCTCCTTGAAAGATATGCTGGCCATCTTCATTCATAAAATAGAACACATTGTTTGACGCCTGAGCTACCGCTACTCCTTCATGAAAATCATGCACATCTTTTACATGATCCAACATATGTTCTTGTCCATCTAATTCTAATACGATGGTATGTTCTTTATCCGAAACAATAGCTTTCCCTTCACTAAAGTCATGTGCATTTTCATAAATAGGATCAATTATAATAACTCCTTTTGTATCAATGTAGCCCCAAAGGTTATCTATTTTAACAGCAGCTATCCCCTCATTAAATTCATGTACATCTTTGTATTTGGGCTTTATTACTATTTTACCACTTTCAGTAGCAAAACCATAATAACCATCTTTTTTAACTCCTACTAGGCCCTCTCTTACTTTTCGTATATCTTGGTATTTTAGTGAAATAACTAATTTACCAGCAGTATTCACTAAACCATAAGGTCCTTTTGTTGCTGATTTAGAAACGGACGCATATCCACTTTTATCAAACCTAGATATTTTGCCATACTTTGGCGATACAATATATTTACCTGACTTATTAATGACACCAAATGAACCACCTGATTTCACTACCGCAGCACCAAGAGTGAAATCTGTTGCAGCAGAAAACTCAGGTTCTATTACTTCTTTCCCAGACTTATCAATGTATCCATATCCTGATCTCGTTTGTACCCAAGCTAATCCATCATAAAAGTCTCCAGCATCAAAATATTGAGGTTTAATAATAAAGTTGCCTATCTTGTCTATAAAGCCCCATAGTTTCCCTACTTTAACAGGCGCTAAATCTTCTTGAAAATCTTTTACCGCATCAAATTTAGGAGTAGTAATCGTTTTACCATTTTCGTCTATAAATGTCCACTTCCCATTTGTTTTTGCTCTTGCAAATCCATCGTGGAAATCATATATAGCCTCAAAAACTGACTCAGAGATAATATTCCCTTGCTTATCAGCCATAGCGTAATAATTGTTTTTCTTTGAAATCTCAAGTAATCCCATTTTCTTATCGAACACTTCTAGATTAGCAAATTTAAAAGGAGAAAGTGTATCCATTTGTTCGCTTAAGATTCCCCACATACCATTACGTCCCTTCACAGGAAATACGCCATTAATCATATTTCTAGCTTTTGCATACAACGGACGGATTACGGGCGCTCCATTTCTATCTAAATACCCCCATACACCACCTTTTACTGTTACGTACCTAAACGGTTGGTTGATTGATGTTCTAATATGAGGAAGAGATTCATTAAACCCTCCTACTACATCATTAGAGAATTCATCTGCTACATCTAACGTTCCTCCATAGTTTACAGCTGCATAACCATCTACAAACTCTCCTATAAAACCAATCAATTGTTTTACCTTACTACCATTTCTCCCTTTTATTATTCTTGAGAACTTGACGTCTTTCCCGTTTTTACTGATTAAACAAGGGTAACCGCCTTCTAACATAGCATGTGCATAGTTACCTTGTTTGAAGTCTTCTACTTTTATACTCCAAAACTTAGGCGGTATAATAAAAGAATTGGTCGTATGGTCAAACACACCAAATTTAGTCATGACTTCAAATCTAGTTTTCTTTGTTTTCTTAGATTTAAATACGTTTTTCTTAATTTCAGAGGTTGGGTAACGCATTTCGACTTCTGCATAATTCAGTTCTTCATGAATATATACACTAGTAAAAACAGGTCTTATCAGAACCTTACCTTCTTTACTTCTTAAACCCCATGTATTTGTTTTCTTGTATTTGAACCACCCAAAACGTTCGGCTAATTCTTCATTTGCATCCTCTTCTTCGTTTTTTGTATTGCTTAGTAAGTCTTTAGCGTCATGCTGTTCTACTACTAAATCTTTCTTTAAGTTATTCACTAAATACTCCTCGGGGATATATTTGGTGCTTGTTTCTCCATGTTTAACAAGCTTTAATATGTTATAATCATAAAAACCGATGTATTCATATTCTTCGTTCAAAAATGTCTTCCCTGTATAGTCTACCACTCCCCATTTAGAACCAGTGTGTGTGACAGAAATCAACGAACCATTTAATGGTCTAATATCGGCATACATATCGGAAGTAAGTGCCTGTCCATTCGATTGAACCAGCTTATATTGTCTATCAAATTGAACAGCTACTAATTTTTCATTAATAGAGTATATCTGTTTTAGCTTGGTGTCGAATAATTGTTTTCCAGAAGGAATAGCAATTAGACCGTGTTTGTTTCCTGAAGTCGTTTTCACTAAACCAGGTGCTATTAATTGCAAGTACTCATACACCTTAGGTATTAATTGATCGCCTTTAATATTTACACCACCCCATAAACCTTCATCATCCTGAAAAAACAAGACTTCTTCAGTAGCAATGATGTCTTTGTATTTTGCTTTAAGTATTTCAGTTCCTTTTAAGTTAAATACACCGTAACGCTTATTTTGACTACATATAAAGAAATTATTAGTTAGTTTAATTGCTGAAAAAAGTGGATCAGAAACCAGCTTACCATCATCAGAAACAATACCGTATAGATTCCCTTTTTTAATTTTCAAGAACCCATTATCAAATGTCTTAATTTCATCGTATTGAAATTCAACAGGGGTATTATTAATCAAGTTAATTACACCAAAATAATCGCCTTGCTTTACTAATATTTTCTTCCTGTCGACAACTTCTATATTGTCGTATTTTTCTTGAATTACTTTGCTATTGAATTTATCGATTAGACCATATTTTGAGCCTTTCTTGATAATAGCAAAACCAAACTTATCGAACTCCCCTGCCCCATCATAAGACATAGGAATAACAAGCTTACCTGTAGCATTTATATACCCCCATTTTCCGTTTTCCTTTACAGGAATTAATTTAGATACGTCTGCTCCGCTAGATACACATACCGTAAGTACGAAAACAACTGCAAATACGAGATGTCTTTTAATCTGATCCATATAAATTACTTTTTGCTTAACTTAGCTAAAAAATTGAACACGACTTGAAGATATACGAAAAAAATCAAAAATTGTTGTATCTGTCTGCTTAAAATTGAATTTTATTTCATTTTCGCACAATAAATAGCATCAATACAACGTTCGCCGTCTATTGCTGCTGAAACTATACCTCCTGCATAACCAGCTCCTTCACCACAAGGGTATAATTTTTTAATGGATATATGCTCTAAGCTATCCTTATCTCTTGGTATGGACACAGGAGAAGAGGACCTGCTTTCTACCCCTACTAAAACGGCATCGTTAGTTAAGTATTCTTTCATCTTTTTACCAAATGCTCGTATCCCATTTTTCAACGCTACTGTTACCTGTTCCGGAAAAATCTTTTTCAATTCCACAGATACTAAACCTGGCTGGTAAGACGTATCAGGCAAAGACGTACTCTTTTTATCTTCTAAAAAATCTATTAATCGTTGAGCAGGTGCTTGTTGCGTGCCTCCCACTAGTTCTGATGCTTTTTTCTCTATTGCTTGTTGAAAATACATTCCTGCCAATTGGCCTGATCCATCAAACGCCTCCCAGTCTTTCTCATTTATTTCAACAACAATACCCGAATTAGCATATTTTGAGTTTCTTCTAGAAGGTGACATACCATTCACTACTATTTCACCCCCTTCAGTGGCTGCTGGAACAATAAACCCTCCTGGACACATACAAAATGAGAACACCCCTTTTTTACCTTTTCCTGATTCTACTTGTGCTACCAATTTATAGTTTGCAGCTGGTAAATAATCAGTAGAGTAGCCATGATACTGTACTTTATTAATCAATTCTTGGCTATGTTCTATTCTAACTCCTAATGCGTATGGTTTGGCATTAATTTCGATTCCTTTCTTTTGAAGTAATTGAAAAACATCTCGTGCAGAATGCCCCGTCGCTAGAATAGTTGCCATTCCAGTTACTTTTTTACCGTCTGACAAGACAATTCCTTTACACTCAGTTTCTTCTAATATAAAATCGGTCACTTTAGAGTCAAAATGAACTTCCCCTCCGGAAGCAATAATTTGCTCACGAATAGCAGTAATAATTTGAGGTAGTTTATTAGTTCCTATATGCGGTTGTGAATCAACCAATATATCCTGAGGTGCGCCATGATGT
Organism: Cyclobacteriaceae bacterium; assembly: GCA_045106295.1. Lineage (GTDB taxonomy): Bacteria > Bacteroidota > Bacteroidia > Cytophagales > JAAEPT01 > WTJX01. The sequence goes on along the minus strand of JBGCEI010000064.1, from coordinate 4,347 downwards.
ACAAATGTCTCTAATACTTTTTTTACATCTCCTTTTTTCTTTGAACGAGTGTATAGCTTTCCATCAGAATAGGTACCTGCGCCTCCTTCTCCAAAGCAATAGTTAGATTCAGGGTTCACCCTATGCTCTTTCATTATTGCCGCTAAATCTCTTCTCCGAACCCTTACATCTTTTCCTCTCTCAAAAACGAGTGGTTTCAGTCCTATTTCTATGCATCTCAAAGCAGCAAATAAGCCTGCAGGACCTGCACCTACAATAATTACATGCTTCTTGCTAGCCGAAACATCTTTATAAACGATTGTCTTTTTATCATCATCAATAGCAACAGAAATAGTTAGGTTTACTTTTACTCTTCTATTTCTAGCGTCAATAGACCTTTTTTTGATCTGGTAACTGTCGGTAGAAGATAGCAACTTTTTCTCTATTAAATAATCCTTCAATTTTTCCTGCTGAAAAGCAATTTCTGGGGCTACTGATATTAAAATAGGTTCTGACATTTAGTTTAAATATATTTTAGTTTTTTTATTACCTATTCTCTTCTTTTTCTTCTTTTTAGAAGTATTAAACCTAAACTCAGGCAACTTATTTTTGTTAGCGGGATCACCTTTATTCATAGACTCCTTTTCTTTATACTGATTAAATATAGGTACATCATCATCCTCATAATAAGACTGATAGTAGCCTGAAAAATCTCCTTTTGTGTCAAACAATTCCCATTTCCCTACTTTCTTATCGTTTTCAACTTCTCCTTTCATTTTTATAAGACCATTTTCATAATACCCTATAAAATGGCCTTTATCAAATAAAAAATCACACTCTCCTTCTACTTTTCCCGATAAATAATAATACTTCCAACAGGCATGTTTTTGATTATCTAAAAAGTATCCTGTAACACGTATTCTACCATTTGGATAAAACTCCTTATATGGACCTGAACCTAATTTATAGTTTGTTTCTCCCATCACATGTCCATCAGGATAGTTTAATTTCCAATAGCCGTCTCGCATTCCTTCTCGCATTTCACCTTCTGTCTTAAACTCTCCCGTTTCATAGTAATACTTCCACTTACCGTTCTTTATTCCTTCTATATAAAGTCCTTCTTCAGATACATTTCCATTGTTATGATAAATCACCCCGGGGCCATATCTATTTCCATTTACTTCTAATCCTTTTGCTTTTATCTGTCCATTTTCGTAATAGTAAGTCCATAAACCATGGCTTTTATTTCCTTGTAATCTACCGTTAGCTTTCAATCCACCCGATTCATAGTATTCTTTGTAAAAGCCTACTGAATCTTTGTATTCAGCCGTAGATTTCAACTTAGCATTTTCATAATAATACTTCCATATTCCCAATTTTATTCCTCTAGCGTACTTTCCTGTACTTTTTAAGCGTCCATTTTGAAAGTAATACTTCCATTCATTTATCTTTTTCCCTTCTTGGACATACCCTTCCATTTTTTTTACTCCATCTTCAAAATAGTACTCCCAATAAGACAACATACTAGAAAGGTACCTTGATTTCATTTGGATATTACCTGTAGACTCGTAGTAATACTTCCATTCCCCTATAGGAATTCCATGCTTATACGTTCCAGTAGATTTTAATTTACCGTCGTAAAAATAAGATTGATAATCTCCCTCAAAACTCTTTTTTGATTGACGCTCAACATAAAAGACTTCTTTTAATGGAGACTTTTGATATTCGCCATAGTACTTTTCTACCTTTTTATATTGAGTAAAGGAATACTCTACACCAAAAAAAGTCAATAATAATAAGGAAGCCACTCGGCAAAAGGACATAATAAGATCTGATTTAAACAAAAACGTTTTTGTCTGTATTTTATTCTCTGTACTAAATTTACATTGATTTTTTAAATTTAGCTCAACTTTTAAATGATTAATGAATGACTTTAAGCCTGCTTTACCTGAATTAAGACCATAATTCAAAACTTGAATATTCTCCTACGGGTCTAGCCATTCTTTTTCACTCTTTACTACACTCCTCTTCCACTCAAACCTGGCTCATCGCTACAACGTACCCTCTAGATATTTTGCTTAACGCTCTGCCCTGCTTCGGGACAACGAATACCTGCCGGCAAGCAACTATGCCATTACCTCTTAACTAATAAACAACATTTGTCTTTAAAGTGAGAAAATCTTTCTGCAAGAAAAAAGGCCATAAATTTGTTTTTTTTTAAAACAAGGCTGATATTAGAATAAGTTAAAATATATTTTTTGGCGTCATAACAAGAAAGTTTTAAGAATTAACTATTTTTCTCATGGATGAAAATAAGAGCAGTAGGCCTATTACACCTAGCCCTTCAATAAAAAGAACACCTACTATCAAGAGAGGTCCTGTACCCCCCAAGGCTGATAGCAATGAATCTCCAAAAAGTATTCCTTCTACACGACCTGTAGCTAACACTTTAAATAAAGGAGGAAAAGCGGGAGCTTCAGCTATTAAACCTGCATTTCCATCTGGTTCAATTAGTGATGATTCTAAAGGAGGGAAAAAGAAATTTATTATCATAGGTATAGCTGTTGCCGTTGTTTTAGGTTTAATTGGCTTATTAGTAGCACCAATTAACAATGGTAAATCCATCCTTTCTGGCCTAGGAGGTAGTGGCGTAAAAGCTATTGAAGAAGGTGCAACTGACGAAATAGTTGGTGATGAAATACTTGACGATATTTCCTTACTTGGAGATGGTAGTGAGATCTCTTTAGATGGCGATGTTTCTCTTGAAGGAGGTGCAGCTAGTACAAGTACTGATGAAGGCGAAGTATCATTAGCAGATGAAGACAATACTGCTAACGATGTTGCTATTACTTCTAATAACGTAACGACACCTAGTGGCCCTCTAGAAATAGACAATGGAATGCTTACGTCAAGAACAGGTCGATACTACGTAATTGTTGGTTCTTTTGCTATAAAAGACAATGCTTACAGACTAAAAAGAAAACTAGGTGGCAATGCTAAGATTATTGCTCCATACGGAGGGAGTAATTTATACAAAGTATCTGCAGACGACTATTCCTCTGTTGATCAAGCAAATACTACATTGGATCAAAACATGGAAAGTTACGGAGTAGACGTTTGGATTATGAAATTCTAATCGTTCCTTATCACAACAATAATTGACTAAAATCACCGTTAGGATAATACCTTGCGGTGATTTTTTTGTTTCACTCTTATTTTAAATCACTTTTATGTTTTTTCAGTCTATACTTTTACAAGCTACTCCTGAAATTGCCACTCCAGAAGAAATTAGATCGATTTCTTTACTGGAACTAATACAAGCTGGTGGGTGGGTGATGATTCCCATTCTATTATTAGCGATAATAGCTATTTATTTATTTTTTGAACGCTACTTCACTATTTCATCAGCCAACAAAAAAAGAAAAGATAACTTATTAGAGCAAGTACGAGAGTTAGTACTACAAGGAAATGTGCAAGGTGCTGCTGCCTTATGTGAACAAACCTCCTCTCCTATTTCACGTATGATACACAAAGGAATTCTCCGCTTAGGAAGCCCTCTTAAACACATAGAAGCATCCATTGAAAATGTAGGTAAAATAGAAATAGCTAAGCTAGAGAAAAACTTGCCAATTTTAGCCACCATTTCTGGAGCAGCTCCTACTATTGGTTTTTTAGGTACCGTTATCGGTATGATACAAACCTTCATAGAAATACATAGAACCCAAGCACAAGACATCTCAGGAATGGCTGGAGGTATTTACGAAGCACTGATTACTACCGCCGCTGGTCTTTCTGTTGGCTTATTAGCGTATATGGCGTATAATTTCCTCTCTACAAAAATTCAGAAAATCATACACGATATGGAAGCTTCTTCTATTGAGTTCCTTGATGTGTTACAAGAGCCTACCGATGCATAGATAACTATAACCCCCACTACCACTATGAACTTAAAACAAAAAAGTAAAATAGAGGCTACCTTCAGCATGTCTGGTATGACAGATGTTATATTTCTATTACTTATTTTCTTTATGCTGACCTCTAGCATTACTCCTTCTGGAGTCCCTGTTAGTATTCCTTCCAGTAAAAAATCTCAAGTAGAGCTCGAAAAAGTAAGTGTTAAAATCACAAAAGATAGAAAATACTATGTCCAAAACATTAGGGTAAAAGAAAGTGAATTAGAAACAGCTATTAGCAACAAGCTACCCTCTGAGTCAATAAATAATATAATCCTTATTTACGCAGACAAAAACATTACCCACGGTGAAGCCATGAAAGTAGCTGGGATAGCCGCTTCTTTGAATGCTAAAGTGTCTTTCGCTGTTAAGCCTGAGTAGTTTAAATATGTCGACCAAGAAAGAAAGGAATAGA
>JBGCEI010000063.1:0-3252 GCA_045106295.1 Cyclobacteriaceae bacterium | reverse complement strand
GTTCCTTGCCAACCTTACGTACTTCGTCTTTAAACAAAGTAGTTAGTGGTTCTAACAACTTCAACTTCATATGGTCAGGAAGCCCACCTACATTATGATGCGATTTAATAGTTGCCGAAGGTCCTTTTACAGAAACAGATTCAATAATATCTGGATAGATAGTTCCTTGCGCTAACCATTTGGCGTCTTCTATCTTATTTGATTCTTCATCAAACACTTCAATGAACACTCTACCAATTGCTTTACGCTTTGCTTCAGGGTCTTCTAAACCTGCTAGTGCATCGTAAAAACGTTGTTTTGAGTCTACACCTATTACATTAAGACCTAATACTTTATAATCTTCTAGTACTTCTTCGAATTCATTATAACGCAACAAACCATTATCTACAAAGATACACGTCAACTGCCTACCAATTGCTTTGTGTATCAAAAGCGCTGCTACTGAAGAGTCAACTCCTCCTGATAAACCAAGAATTACTTTTTCAGTTCCTACTTTCTCTTTAATCTCCGCCACAGTAGACGATACAAAGCTAGATGGTTTCCAGCTATCGTCACATTGACAAATTCCTTTTACGAAGTTAGAAAGCAAGTCTAAGCCTATTTCTGTATGTACTACTTCTGGATGAAACTGAATACCGTAAGTATCTTCTCCTTTTACCTGATAAGCAGCTACGGGGATAGAGTCTGTATGAGCCACTACTTCCATGGTATCAGGAAGATCTACAATAGAGTCTGAATGAGACATCCATACTTGTGCATTCTGATCTATGCCTTTGAAAAGAGGTGATTCGGAAGTAACAGCAGATAAATGTGCTCTCCCATATTCTCTTATCTTTGATGGAGCTACTGTCGCCCCATTTTTCTGAGCGATGTATTGAGCACCATAACAGATCCCTAAAAGAGGTAATTTCTTTCTGTAATTTTCGATGGCAATTTGAGGACAATCTTCGTCTCTTACACTAGCAGGGCCACCAGAAAAAATGACTCCTTTTACATCATCGGTAAGTTGCGGAGGGTTATTGTAAGGGTGAATCTCACAATACACGTTTAATTCTCTCACTCTACGAGCTATCAACTGAGTGTATTGAGAACCAAAATCTAAAATGACTATTTTTTCAATCATGCCAGCAAAGGTAGCCGAAAAAACCGAATCTAGGAACTGTGGTTGATAAGATTATTGAGACTATGATATTTTGAGTTTCTAGACACTAGACTTTAGGTTTTGAAGCAGTAAACTGATCGTCTAAAAACCTTATTCCTGCTATCTACCACATAAAACTACGCGCCATTACCCGAAAGGGGAAACCTAAGACCTTAAGATCATAAGACTATTAGATAGTAAGACTTACTCATTGGTTTCATTTTTTTTATTCCTTCATTACTAATTATTCATTAATGAACTAGCGTAGCAACTGTAGGCAACATCTTCTCTACCCATTCTTGATAAGCCTTCCCTGAAGGATGTAATTGATCAGGAGCGAAATAACTGTTATCAGTTTGTTTTTGACTTAACGGAAAAATATCTATTACAGACAATTCAAAAGCAGCAGCTTGTTTCTTAATAATTGTGTTGAATTGAGTGATTCCTTCGGTTATATTTCTTCCTTTGCCGTATTTATTTCCTGTTGCAGAAACAGAAAAGTCAGGAATAGTAAGTAGTAATAGCTTTCCTTTAACTTGTTTAATGATTGTTTGTATAATTTCAATTAGTCTTTTCTCAAAATATTGAGCAGATACTTCTTGTACCCAATCGTTTACACCTATCAATAAGGTACAAAAATTTGGTTGCAGAGACGGTATTAATTTTAATTGACCATTGATAACATCCTGAGTAGTAAACCCTGTGACTGCCTCATTTCCCAGTAGTTCAATAGATATTCCTTTATTAGTTAATCTATTTACTAGCTGATTAGGAAAGTTTTTTTCTTCAAGTACACCTTCTCCTATCGTATAGGAATCGCCTATGGGTAAGTAGGTAATATTCATATTATTTTCTTTCAAATGTACAAATAAAATAGGTTTTGTAGTACACCATAAAAAGTCGTATATTTGGTATGTATTATGAGTAATTATTTTTCGATGTTTTTACACTTTCGGCTATTCAGAGTTCTTTTATTAACGTTTATTTCATTCGCATACAGCACCTCCTTAATTGGACAGTTTGCCAAAGAACACTACATCGCCCCTTTCAACTCTTTTAGTAATAGTGCTATAGGTCAGGTAGAAGCTATATTTGAAACGCAAGATAGCCATGGTTTTTTTGTCTATTCTTATGCAGGGATAAGTAAAACTCCTTTTGATAGCACGTATGTAAAACGATCAACTGTACGTAACAAGTCTCTTGGTAAAAATTTATCTTCTCCACTTATTTCCGGAATTAACCGATTAAATATCCCTTTAAATAAAAAAGGAGTTGTTTTCAGGGCAGAAACGCCTTTTTCACTGACTATTTATTGTGCATCGAAATCACATGCTGCCAATGTGGTATCAAAAGGAAAGAAAGCATTAGGTAAGTTGTTCTATTCAGGGCACATGATTTCATCTTACAAACAAGATGATTATGCTTCTTTTGATGAAAATCATTTTATTTCCGTCATGGCTGTACATGATAATACAGTAATAACATTTAGCAATCCAAATGAAGGGGTTACATTTTTAAATCAACCTAAGACTACATTCACTATAACATTAGACAAAGGACAATCTTATGTGATCGCAGAAAAGCTTTCTAATATGAATGATACAATAATCAATCAATACAATGGTACTAAAATAGAAAGTTCTAAAGATATTACGGTTGTTTCTGGTTCTGGACTTATGAAACCTGCAAATAGAGATGACTTTTCTACTACGAATAATCAGTACTTTAATGATTCTGGAGACGAGGAAGAGGAAGAAATACAAATAGAAGATATTGGGTTTGACCAATTATTTGCTACACCTAATTTAGGCAGTGAATACGTTTTCTGCAAAGGACTTGGAAGTGAGAACGAATTCCCCATGGTAATTGCCACCGAAGACGGAACTACCATAATAATTAATCATAAAGAGAAAAAAATGGTTAGTTTAAATAAAGGAGACGTACATATTTTTCAGCATAGATTCACTTCTCACGGTGTACTACACATTAAATCTAACCATCCACTTGCTGCATTTCAAAACACAAGCGGGAGCACACATCCTTATGCTCAAGGCTTTAATACTGTTCCTCCTTTCAATGGGTGTTCTACTAAAGGTGAAATTCATTTTTCT
>JBGCEI010000062.1:0-3807 GCA_045106295.1 Cyclobacteriaceae bacterium | reverse complement strand
TGTGTAAAGTAATGCCTTAGAATACGTCATAAAAAAACCCAACATGAAGTCGGGTGTTTTATAGTTTAATTTCTTATTTGCTAATCAATATTAATGAGTAGCGTCTTGTTCTTCTTTCAACTCTTGTTCCGATAATGGAATATGCTGAGGAACAAAGTCATCATCTGCACCAGGCTTACTGTAATCGTAAGGCCATCTATGTACTTCTGGAATATCACCTTCCCAGTTTCCATGACCTGGGTTACGTGGCGTAGTCCATTCTAATGTATTTGATTTCCATGGATTCAAAGGAGCCTTTCTTCCTTTAAAAATACTGTAGAAGAAGTTAAAGCCGAATATCAACTGAGCACTAAATGTAATGATAGCTGAAATACTGATAAAAACATTGACATCAGATAAGATATTGAACGCTTCGAAAGAAGTAAATGAGTAGTATCTTCTTGGGAAACCAGCCATTCCAATGTAATGCATTGGGAAGAATACCATGTACACGCCAATAAATGTTAACCAGAAGTGAATAGCACCTAAGTTTTTATCCATCATTCTACCAAACATTTTTGGGAACCAATGATACACACCAGACATCATTCCAAAGAATGCAGATGCACCCATTACCAAGTGAAAGTGAGCCACTACGAAATACGTATCGTGTAATTGAATGTCAATAGCTGAGTTTCCTAATGCAATACCTGTAACCCCTCCAGAAATAAAGAGAGAAACTAACCCAATAGAGAACATCATGGCGGGTGTAAATACTATATTCCCTTTCCACAAGGTAGTAATGTAGTTGAACCCTTTTACTGCTGATGGAATCGCAATAATTAAGGTTAAGAACATAAATACAGATCCTAAGAAAGGATTCATACCTGAAACGAACATATGGTGTGCCCATACAATAAAGGATAAGAAACCAATTCCAAAGATAGAACCAATCATCGCTCTGTAACCAAATATTGGCTTTCTAGAATTTGTAGCTATTACTTCAGAAGCAATACCTAAAGCAGGTAAAATGATAATGTACACCTCAGGGTGACCTAAGAACCAGAATAAGTGTTCGTACAATACGGGACTACCACCTACATTAGATAAAGGCTCACCGTTAATAAAGATTTCAGATAAGTAGAAACTCGTTCCGAAACTTCTATCGAAGATCAATAACAATACTGCAGATACTAAAACTGGAAATGATAACACTCCTAAAATAGCCGTCACAAAGAATGCCCAAATTGTTAATGGCATACGTGTAAACGTCATCCCTTTCGTACGTAAGTTAATTACGGTAGAAATATAGTTGATCCCTCCAATTAGAGACGAAACAATAAACAAAGTCATGGATACTAACCATAAGGTTACTCCTGTTCCAGAAGCAGGTATTTCTTCTGCCAACGCACTCAATGGAGGATACATTACCCAACCACCACCAGCAGGTCCTGTTGAAACGAATAATGAACAGAACATAACTACACTCGATGCAAAGAAGAACCAGTAAGAAAGCATATTCATAAAACCAGAAGCCATATCTCTTGCTCCAATTTGAAGTGGAATCAAGAAATTACTAAACGTACCACTCAAACCAGCAGTTAATACAAAGAATACCATAATGGTACCATGCATGGTAACCAATGCTAAATAAAACTGAGGATCTAGTTTACCTTCTCCAGTAATCCATTTTCCTAATATTGGTTTCATCCAAGAAAGATCAGCATCAGGAAAACCTAACTGTAATCTAAATATGATTGAAAATAAACCGCCTATAAATGCCCATAAAATCCCTGTGATAAGGAATTGTTTTGCAATCATTTTATGATCCGTACTAAAGATGTACTTCTCAATAAAACTTTGGTGATGATGTTCGTGTCCGTGGTCTTCCATAACTAAAAACTATTCTTTTTATAATGAAACTACTTTCTCTGTACTAGTAGTCTCGTTTGGGAGATTTAATTTTTTAAGATCCTCTTCCGTTTTATAAGGAGCAATCACTTTCTTTAACTTAGCTAGTTGTTGTTTATCACTAATGTGCTCAACAGCATAATCTGTATTCCCTGCTACCCAAGGCTTCTGCTCTGCATACCACTTGTCATACTCATCAGACTCTAATACTGTAATGACTCTTCTCATGTTAAAGTGAGCAGATCCACATACTTCTGTACAAGCCAATTCATATTCAAACTCTTCGTTACCTAATTCCTTACGCATTTCGTAAGTTGTCTTAGTTGGTGTGAACCAAAAAGAAGTAGGCATCCCTGGTACTGCATCCATTTTTACTCTAAAATGAGGCATAAATACACTGTGCAATACATCTTTTGCTCTAATCTTTAAAAGAACGTTTCTACCTTTTGGAATAACGATCTCTTGTGTTGTGAAATCATCTAATGATCTCTCATCCGTGAAGTCCATCCCAAAGATATTGGTACCATCAATTTTTCTAAAGTTATGCTTCCCTAGTTCACCATCAGCTCCTGGATATCTGAAGTTCCACTGGAAACGCTCAGCAACGATCTCAAATGTCACATTGTCTTTACTATCTTTTGGCGGATTCATAATCTCCCACCACACACTATTTCCTTGAAGTACTAGTATCGTTAATACAATAGCAGGAATAATAGTCCAGATTAACTCTAGTTTGTGATTATCAGGGTAGAACTTAGCTACTTTCCCTTTTTTGTATTTGTAGAGGTAAGGAAAAATAAAGATCAACGCATTTGTTAATACAAACACAGCTGAAATAATCAACATGGTAGTATTAAATAATTCATCTGTTTTCACTCCATGAATAGAAGATGCCTCTGGCAATTCATAATCCATTCCTCCAAAAGTAGCCCAGAAAAATAGAGCTGTACCTACCACAAAAAAGATAGGAAAAAGGATGGCATTTAAATTAGTGTATGAGGAATCATTCTTTTTATCCGACCCTGTTAAAACCGAAAGAAGATTCTTGATTCTGTAGAGCAAGAAAAAAATTACTCCAATAAATATTACTGTAACAAGTACTAAAAGACTAGACATATCTACCTACTTAATTTTTTAACTATGATAATGTAAACTCTCTTCCAATAGAGGATGATTCTTTGCAACCAATGGTGCTTTGGATAAACCAAACATCACTGAGTAAACAAAAATACCTAAGAAGACTAAAAACATTCCTAATTCCACAAATAGGTTACCCAAGTTCAATCCACCATGATTTTGGATAGTTCCTGGCATAATCATTAAGTAGAAATCTAACCAGTGACCAATCATTAAACCAACTGCAGCTACTTTTAGAAGAACTGTTTGTCTCTTTGCGTTTCTTGTCATTAAGAACAAGAAAGGGAAGATAAAGTTTATTAATAAGTTGATAATAAATAACGGTAAATAGTTACCCATGTTTAAGTACCATCTGTCATAGAAATAAGCTACTTCCTCAGGAATATTAGCATACCAATACAAGATAAATTGCGAGAACCAGATGTATGTCCAGAAAATACTAAATGCAAACATAAACTTACCTAAATCGTGTAAGTGTTCTCCATTTACTAATTTCAAATAACCTGCTTCTTTTAATTTCACAACAGTGAATGTAATCGCACACGTTCCAGTGATTAACCAACTAGCAAATACATACCATCCAAACATGGTACTGAACCAGTGTGTGTCGATAGACATTACCCAGTCCCATGCAGAAACTGAAGATGATACTGCAAATACTACTAAGAAGATAGCAGAAAGTTTGTGCATTCTACTGTAATACTCACGTCCACCATTTAAGTCTTCTTGTAACGATAATTTCCTGATAGAGAAGAATAAGTAAATCCAAGCTGCAAAGAA
>JBGCEI010000061.1:0-14733 GCA_045106295.1 Cyclobacteriaceae bacterium | reverse complement strand
CTCCTGCACATGTCTTGTTGTATCAGTTTTTAGAATGGGAAGATAGGATGCCTCAATTCGCTCACTTGCCATTGATTTTAAATCCTAACGGTGAAGGAAAGCTTTCTAAACGTCATGCGGATAAATATGGTTTTCCTGTTTTTCCATTGAACTGGGAGTTTACAAATGACAAAGGTGAAAAAGCCATTTCTAAAGGGTTTAAAGAAAGTGATTACTTGCCAGAAGCATTGACTAATTTCTTATCTTTTTTAGGGTGGAACCCAGGAACGCAAGAAGAGATTTTTTCTTTAGAAGGGTTATGCAAAGCTTTTTCAATAGAAAGAGTAGGGAAAGCAGGAACTAAGTTTGATATAGAAAAACTGAACTGGTTCAACGAACACTACTTACGTAAAAAGACAGGTGAAGAGTTAGCTGTTTTCTTAGCAGACCAGTTAGATGAGAAAGGCATTACATACGATGCAGCTACCTTGCCTACCGTTTGTGAAATGATGAAAGAGCGAGTTACGTTTATCCATCAGTTGTATTCTGAAGCAGGTTACTTTTTTGAGTCTCCAAAGCAGTACGATGAAAAGGTAGTTCAAAAGAAGTGGAATCAAGAAGTAGTAGATGGAATAGGTGCTTTTGCACAAGCATTACCCACACTAGAAGACTTCACTGCAGATGCTATAAAACAACACTTATACGATACGCTAGAAGCGAAAGGAATTAAGATGGGGAAAGTTATGCAGCCGTTACGTGTTGCCATCACTGGTGTAGCAGGTGGTCCTGATCTCATGCCGTTGATAGAATTTCTTGGTAAAGATATTGTAATTGAAAGGTTAGAGAAGGCAATAGAAACTATCTCGGTAGTTAACTAAACTCTGCTGGTGTTTTAAAACCTTGCAGGTTTGTTAAGTATGTTTTTAATAACATTTTTTAATAAATAAAACCTGTAAGGTTTGTGCAAAAGTACACGTAAGACCAAAAATTAAACGCTACACAACATGGCTAAAAAAAGTAAAAAGAAAGTAGAAGAACAAAAGCCTAAAGTACATGAGGACTTAGATGGCTTAGATGTAGGGGTAAACTCTTTTGGTGAAGTTCAGACTAGTATCTCGATAGATAAGATCAACGAATTCTTGAACAAGAACGTAGAAGACAAGAAGTTGTCTAACCGAGAAGAGGAAGGTAAAGAGAAGAAGAAAAAGAAGTAGAACAAGAAACCCTTTGTTTCTAAATTTCCTATTTAATTGATAGTAGCTTAGCTTTTCAAAAGAATGTAAGAGTAATAGTGTTTCTTTTTCAGTATCTATTATCGTAAAAGCATGTGTTTAATGTATTACGAATACAAGGTAGAAGATTTAATATCTAAATACACCGGTATAATGCCAAGTATCATTTTTTTTTCTTATGTACAAAAAAGTAGTCATTGTACTATTTTCTTGTACCCAAGTTATTTCTTTCAAGTTAAGACTAGTGGAATCTGATTCATTTATTCCTTGTTCTTTTAGCAGAACTCTTATAAGACGAGCACTACGCCTAAACCTATTAAGGCTTTTATTAGGTGTAAGCAGGTTTTCAAATGATGGTGTTCCAAATTCATCCACTGCTTTACGGGCAGTTAAGGGAATTCTTTTAGCAGAAATGGCTTTATCAATCTTTGAAATCTTTCTACCAGCATGAAAAGCATCATTGACCTTGTCAGCTGATTTTAACATCTTTCCACATGATGAAAATTTACTTAGAAATAATGTTAAGATAGTAATGGAAATAAGTTTCATAACTTTATATTTTTATAAGCTTAACTAAAACTAAACAACTCCTTATTCAAGGTCTTTAACGTACGTTCTTTGTCTTCCATATTGATGAGTATGGAGATGTTGTTTTTACTTCCTCCATACGAAATCATTCGGATAGGAATGTCTACCAAGGCATCAAATACTTTAGATATAATTCCTTTGTTCTCAGCGACAAACTGTCCAACTATACAAACAATCGTTTGGTCTTTGTCTATTTCAACATGGCCAAACTGTTCTAATTCGGTCTGAATATCTGTGAGAGAACTATCGTCGTCTATTGTTAAAGAAACAGCCACCTCAGAAGTAGTCACCATATCAATAGGTGTTTTATGCTTTTCAAATACCTCAAATAATTGACGCATAAAACCATAGGCCAAGAGCATTCTCCCAGACTTTACCTTTACAGCCGTAATGTTATCCTTTGCTGCAATGGCTTTAATGTCTCTATCAACTGTATTGTTTGAAATAACAGTTCCTTTAGCATCAGGATCCATGGTGTTTTTAAGGCATACAGGAATTCCCTTTTCTCTTACTGGACGGATGGTGTAAGGGTGAAGTATTTTTGCGCCGAAATAAGCTAGCTCCGCAGCTTCATCGAATGTTAATTCTGAGATAGGCTCTGTTTTATCAACGATACGAGGGTCGTTGTTATGCATGCCGTCAATATCAGTCCATATTTGAACCTCCGTAGCATCTGCTGCTGCTCCAATTAGAGAAGCCGTATAGTCACTACCACCACGTTTTAGATTATCTATCTCACCATCAATGTTTTTACAAATATACCCTTGTGTAATATATGTTTTATTTCCAGTAGTTTCGTGTAGTGTTTTACCTAATAATTTCTCTATTTGAGGAATGTCAGGTTCTTCATCACGATTTGTACGCATGAAATCTAGCGCAGGTATAAGTGTAGCTTTAATTCCTTTTTCGTGTAAGAATAGAGTGAAAAGCTGAGTAGAGATTAACTCTCCTTGAGCTAAAATAATACGCTCTTCTTTTACGCTAAACTCTTCTCCTACACAATTTCTAATAGTAGCAAATTGATTATTGATTACAGTAATTCCTTTTTCTCTAAACTCATCTTTTTTAAGCAATGTTTCTACAAAAGGAATGTAGTAGGTGTAAAGCGTCTCTACTTGTTCTTTTGCCTCAGCTACCTTGTCTGCATACATTGCATCGCAAATAGCAGATAGTTTATTTGTTGTACCAGATACGGCAGATAGAACGACTATTTTTTCTTCTCCATCAGTTATGATGTTGGATACTTCAGTCATCCTTTCAGGACTACCTACAGAGGTACCACCAAATTTTAGAATTTTCATAAGAGTTGATTATTTCAGGGAAGCTTTTAACCCTAACATTTTTAAGGCTGTTGCAGCAGCTTCTTCGCCTTTGTTTCCGTGTTTTCCTCCTGCACGGTCTAAAGCTTGTTGTTGTGTATTTGGAGTGAGTACTCCAAAAATAACAGGTTTGTCGTAGGTTAAACCTACGTTTGTGATGCCGTGAGCTACAGCGTCACAAATAAAGTCAAAGTGTTTCGTTTCTCCTTGAACTACGCAACCTAGACAGATAACAGCATCTACAGACTCTTGTTTAGCCATCCACTGAGCACCTAATGTCAGTTCGAAACTTCCAGGAACGTATTTTTTAATGATATTGCTTTCTGCTACACCAGATTCTCTAAGTAGAGCGTAAGCTCCTTCATACAAAGATTCCGTTACTTCCGTATTCCATTCTGAAACTACGATAGCATATCGAAAATTAGCTCCTTCTAATAAATTAGTTTCTGAAAACGAACTCAGATTTTTAGCTGATGAAGCCATAAAAATTACTTAGTAGCTAATAATGCTTTGTATTTCTTAGCTCTTGTAGCTTCTGATGAATTAGGATAATCTTTTAATAAAGTAGAGTAAACTTCTAAAGCCTCACTTTGATTATCTGCTTTTTCATACGCAAGTGCTAACTTATTTAAATAAGCTGGGGTAAACGTTTCATTAGGGTAGTGATCCGCTGCTTTTTCATATTGAGTAGCAGCATTGTCGTACTCTCCTAATTCCATATACGCATCTCCAGTAAGTGCATACGCTCTAGCTTGAACTAAAAAGTCTGAACTGCTGAACTTATCCAAAAACTCGATAGCTGTTTCATACTCTCCTTGTTTCAAGTATAATGCACCAGAATAGAAGTTAGATAAATTACCAGCGTCTGTAGAACTGTATTCTTCAGCGATTTCTTCTACACCAATTACACTATTCCCATCGCCATTCAATACTAAACCGATAGAATCTTGAGCAAAGAAATATTGAGCCGTAAATAACTCTTTTTGAGCTTCTAGCGTATCAGTTTTCACTTTATTAGTCCAAAAGAAGTATCCAGCAGCAGCAATTACCACTACAGCAGCAATTGCGTAAACGGCATTTGTGTTTTTTTGAATGAATTCTTCTAAATTACTTAGTTGAGATACGATTGTTTCTTCGTTCTCGTTAGCACCTTTTTTATTTTTTGCCATTATTTAGTCAGTCGTGTATGGGAAATCTTCTTGCTCGTAAACGTCTTTGAATACTTCATCAATAGTAGGGTATGGAGAATCTTCAGCGAACTTAACTGATTCAGCAACCTGAGCTTTAATTTTATCGTCTATCGCTTTGATATCTGCTTCAGTAGCATATTTCTTTGCTAATATAGTCGCCTTTACGTTTTCGATAGGGTCTTGAGACTTATAGTCTTCTAACTCATCTTTTGTTCTGTATTTAGCAGGGTCAGACATAGAGTGACCTTTATAACGATACGTTTTAAACTCTAATAAAGTTGGTCCTTCACCAGATCTTGCTCTTTTTGCTGCTCTTGCTACAGATTCGTGTACATCTTCTACTCTCATAGCGTCTACACTTTCTGAAGGCATATCATACGATAAACCTAATTTGTGTAGTTCAGTGACATTAGAAATTCTTTCAATAGAAGTACCCATTGCATACTTGTTATTTTCGATCACAAAAATAACAGGGATCTTCCAGGTCATAGCCATGTTCAATGTTTCATGGAAAGCTCCTTGACGTACAGCGCCATCTCCCATAAAACAGATAGCTAATTTACCTGTCTTGTTATATTTTTCAGCAAATCCTAGTCCAGCACCTAGAGGTATTTGTGCTCCTACAATACCGTGTCCACCCACGAAATCATGTTCTTTGTCAAAGATGTGCATAGAACCACCTTTTCCTTTTGAACACCCTGTAGATTTAGCAAAAAGTTCAGCCATTACTGCATTAGGACTAGTTCCTAATATAATAGGCATTGCATGATCTCTGTAAGCAGTGATCCATTTGTCTCCTTTTTCTAATGCTGAAGCTGCTCCAGAAGCACATGCTTCTTGACCAATATACAGGTGACAAAAACCTTTGATCTTTTGCTGACCATATAGTTGTCCTGTTTTTTCTTCAAATTTTCTCACTAACTGCATGCTTTCATACCAAAAAAGATAGTTCTCTTTAGTAAATTTGGTAGCAGAAGTAGTTTTCTTCTTTGTGGTTGCTTTTTTCGTTGCTGTAGCCATAATTATATGTTCGTTCTAATTACGAATGACAAACTTAACTAATAAACGCTATATTACGAAATGATACTTGATCATCTTTTTCTATTTAATTTCAAAAACATCCAAGAAGGTGATATTTCATTCAATTCTAAAGTGAATGCAATCGTAGGAGAGAACGGAAGTGGAAAGACTAATTTATTAGATGCCATTTATCTACTTTGCTTTACTAAAAGTGCATTCAATAGCATAGATTCTCAGTTAATTCGTCATGGTGAACAGGGGTATATGGTGAATGGTACGTTCCATAAAAAAGAAGAAAAACGTATGATCAGCGTTGGGTATACTGATGGACAGAAAAAAATGGTGAAGGCCAATAAAAAAGCGTATACTAAGATTGGTGATCATATTGGGCAGTATCCATCTGTTTTGGTCTCTCCTTACGATCAAGATATGATTCATTTAGGGAGTGAAGTGAGGCGTAAGTTTTTTGATGCGATGATTTCGCAATACAACGCTACTTATCTCGATCATTTAATCAAATACAATAGAACGCTAAAGCATAGAAATAGCTTATTAACTCAATTTTTTGAAGAGAATTATTTTGATGAGATTCTGATTACCCCATTTAATAATCAGTTGTTGGAAAGTGGATTCTATATTTATGAGACAAGAAAAGCTTTCATGATTGACTTTATGAACTATTTTCAGAAATGGATTAAAAGAATAGCGCAAGAAGATACGGTAGTTGATATCACCTATGAAGCGTCATTAGAAACGGTGAATTTTAAATACCATTTAACAAAAAACATGCAGAGAGACATTAAAGCAAGGCGAACTACGATAGGTACTCATAAAGATGACTTTACTTTTTTAATAGATAAACAATATTTATTGAAGAAGTTTGGTTCTCAAGGGCAACAGAAGTCTTGCATTTTAGCCTTGAAATTAGCTCAGTATGAATTGCTAAAAGAGAAAACGTCTCATAAGCCATTACTATTATTAGATGATGTACTGGATAAACTAGATGGTTATAAAATCAATATGCTCATTCAATTGATTAAGTCAGATGAAATAGGGCAGGTGTTTGTCACCGATCCAAATGAAGCAAGAGTTCGCTCTCTTTTTGCTGAAATAGAAAATATTACCTATTATGGAGTGAATAGAGGTGAAGTAAAGAAAGAAGTGCTGTCATGAAAGATAAACGATTAGGAAATACAAGTACCTTAAAAGAAGGGATAGACGCTTTATTGAAGGCATACCGTTTACAGAGTAAGTTTGATGGAACTAAGATAAAGGCAGATTGGGAGAAAATTGTAGGTAAGGTAATAGCTGATAGAACAAAAGATGTGTTTATTAAAGAGAAGAAACTTTTTATAAAAGTCAGTTCATCTCCTTTGAAAAGAGAGTTAATGGCCTCTAAAAGTAATGTATTACAAATTGTAAGAGATTACATTGGGAACGACGAATTGGTATTGGATATCGTTATTCTTTAATATCATTTATACCTTCTTTTTTGAACCACTTTTACTAACTCAAATTCTGATCTTCTATTTGCTTTATATTGAACCTCAGAGCAATCACCACAGTTACAATTTGCAATAGGCTCTAATTCACCTCTACCTTCAGCACTAACTACTTGCTTTCTTTTAACACCATTACGCACTAAGTATTCTACAGTTGCTTGTGCTCTTTTTTGTGATAAAAAGAGATTGTACTCTTCCTCTCCTCTACAATCTGTGTGTGAGTAGATACTAACTGCAATAGCCCTGTCTCTTTGTAAAATAGAGATGAGCTTAGCGAGGTTTTTATTTTCACTTTCTTCAATTACATATGAATTAAAGGAGAAGTTTACAGGGAAAGAGACTCGTTGACTTACAGTGTCCACTAGAACAGGTAAAGGTGATAGTTTTTTATCTTGAATAGAAGTTGTTTCAGATAGCCAGTTTTCTCTAATGTGAGAAGTTTTTGAAGGATGGAAACCGGTATGTTTAATTGAAAGTTTGTAGTCCCGTTCATGTTTTATTTTTAAGGAATAGTATCCTTCTAAGTTAGTTCTAGTGGAATCTATTTTTTTATTGATACTATCAGTTAATATGATCAATGCTTTAGAGATAGGCTTTCCCGTATTCTGATCAGTAACTTGACCTGAAAGCACTAAATCTGGAAGAGAAATTTCAGCAACGTAGATGTCATCTAATCCTTTTCCTCCTTCTCTATTAGATGTAAAATATGCTGTCTTTATTTTCCTGTCTATGGAAATACCAAAATCATCGGCTGAGGAGTTAAAAGGCTGCTCTAAATGATTAATAGCGATTTTCCCTTTAGTTGATTTGGCGTAAAAAATATCTAAACCACCTAACCCTCTGTGTCCATTAGAAGAAAAGAATAATCGTTTGGATTGATGATAATAAGGGAATCCTTCGTCTTCTTGCGTGTTTATTTCTTGCCCCATATTTATGGGTTGAGACCAGACGCCGTGAGCATCTTGCTGAATAACATATAAATCGTACCCACCTATATGCCCTTCGTATGGGTAATTGCTGGAAAAATACAAGGATCTACCATCTGTAGATAAAGCAGGGTGATTAATATGAATAATTGAATCGTTTAGGAAAGAAGTGGGTTTACTCCATTCTTTTATGAAATAGTTATACTCAGATACAAATAGGCGGTTGTTTTCTTGAAACCTAGATTGTTCGTCTTTTTCTGATTTTGATTCAGTGAAAACAATTGCAGAGGCATCTCCTGTAAAGGTAAAGCGTCCTGTTTTTTTACCTCCTTTGATTGATTTATTAAAATAACTTGGGTGAACTAGTAGTTTTATATACTTTGTGAATTCTGCTTTATATAGTTCGTTGTCAATTTTAGTGTTTACTTTTTTAGCTTGTTTTTTATCTGATAAATAGACGAGTTGTTTCCCCCAAAAAAGAGGAGAAGATTCGTTATAAGGTGTGTTAATAGAAGTTTCAGCTACTCGCACATAACCTAATAAACTAGGTGTAGGTGGCGTTTTAGATATTTCAAAAGCACGTTGAGCAAATAGAAGCGATGATAGAAAAAGAGTGATGCTATATATGATGTATCTATATGTAAATGTTTTTCTGCACATGCTAAAAGTGAGTATTAGTATCTATTCTTAATGTGAATTTATAAAAAAGGAATGAATAATTGATTTTTGTTTAGGCAACTATTCTGTACTAATAATCGCTTAAATAATTTAATACAGAATTTTGCTTAGTGATACTATTAATCTTTTCGTATCTTCATCCGTTAGAATAGTATATGAATTATACTTATTTCGTTTTAAGAGGCTTTATCGTGTCAACTAGTAATCAAAAAGAGAAAGTTGGAATGATTTTAGCTAATACAAACATAGAAGATATATTTTTTTTAAGTCATGGTGAAGAAATACTTGTTAAGAACACTTTCAATAGCAATCTTGGTTACTGTAATGGCTGCATTGTCAAGCTTTATAGATAAGCAAGAATTATTCAAAGAGACTGCTCCTGGAACGATTACATTTAGTGCAGAAAACGATCGATATCAAGCAAAAGGGACGTTTGATAATTGGAAATTTTCTAAAGCAGAAATGAAAGAACGTAATAATTTGGAGACATTTACAGCTGAAATATTAGTTGATATGTCTTCTGTGAATGAAAAAAGTTCAAAATTAACGAGTCATTTAAAGGCTAGCGATTACTTTTTTATTGATCAATTCCCTGTATGTAAAGTGTCAATAGGAAAAATTGAAAAAGGCAAAGGAGATAAATATAATGCCAATGCTATATTAGACTTGAAGGGAGTAAAAGCAGAGGTTCCTGTTAGTTTTATTGTTAAAAGAATTAATCCTGTCATTGTAAAAGGACATATGCATGTAGACAGGTTATTACATAAAGTGGGGGTTGAGAATAAAAAGACGACTACAAAAGTAGAAGTAGATTTTGAAGCTGAATTACCTTACAAAATAAAGTAATATTTCACTCGGAAAACAGTAATAAAAAAAGGTTTTTCTCAATTGAGAAAAACCTTTTTTTATTTGTCTCTCGTATTTTTTTCTAACTGTTTTACAAGTACGTTAAAGTCCTTTGGGTAAGGTGCTTGTACAAAGAGAGGAGTTTTATCCACATCTTTAAACCCTAATGAGTGAGCATGAAGTGCTACACGTTTAATCAAAGGCTGTTCTTCAGTATCTTGTTTCAAATTGAATTTTCTTTTGATAGAAGAGAGGTAAAGATCACTACCTCCGTATGTGATATCACCAACCAAAGGAGCTTTCCTTTTTGACATATGTATTCTAATCTGGTGCATTCTACCCGTTACGGGTTCACACTGCACTAATGTATGTCTATTGTAGATACGTAAAGTAGAAATAATGGTCCCTGAAGGTTTTCCTTCATCGAAATCTATTTTCACTTTCCCTTTGGCCAGTATTTGTATAGGTAATTCTACTAGTTCTTCTTGGAAGTTATGTAGTCCCTCTACAACAGCGTGGTACTCTTTGTAAACCTCCCTTTTTTCGAATTGGATAGCTAGGTTTCTGTACGCTTCATCTGTTTTAGCTAAAGCAAGCACTCCAGATGTTTGTTTATCAAGCCGATGGCCTACTTTAATTTCAGGGTACGTTTCTCTTACGATAGAAATTATGCTGTGTTCATCATTCCTATCTGCTAATGTGGAAATGAAAGGTGGTTTCTGGATAAATACGTAATGATCAGTTTCCTTAAGCAGGATGTTCGATAGGGCTATTTTCTTCAAGAGTAATCGATTTTTTTAACTCAAATACAAAGGTAGCACCTTTTTCAGGATTACGCTCTAGTTTTATTGTAGAACCATGCGCTTCTAAAATATGTTTTACAATTGAAAGACCTAAGCCTGTACCTCCTTTTTCTCTCGATCTACTTTTGTCTACTCTATAAAATCGTTGAAAAACTTTAGGCCAGTGTTCTTCAGGAATACCTGGTCCGTCGTCACATATTTTAAGTACAACCGACTCTGCATTATCAATTAGTTGTACTTGAACGTTACCTTTTTCTTTTCCGTATTTAATAGCATTCTCTACTAAATTACTGATTACTTGTCGGATTCTGTATCTATCGGCATTGACATCATAGTTAGAATTGTCATTATCCAAGACTAACTTTGTGTCTCGTTTTTTAGCTTTCCTTTCTAAGTCATCTAGTACCTCTTCAATCAGCATATTTAGGTTGAAATCTTCCATCTCCATTTGAACTTCTCCTGTTTCCACCTGTGTAATAATCATAAGGTCTTGAACCAAGTTTTCTAGATCGTCCATACTTTTTGCTGCTTTTTTGAGAAAACGAGTTCTTACTTTTTTATCTTCAACAGCCCCATCTAATAAAGTGTGTATGAAACCTTGAGCACTAAAAATAGGTGTTTTTAGCTCGTGTGAGATGTCTGCTAAAAAACTTCTCCTAATTTCTTCTAGTTGCTTTAATTTATCTATCTCTTGTTGTTTTGCATAAGCAAAAGTAGAAAGCCCCTTACTTATTTTTTTGATGGGTATGTTGGCATCTTGATGTAGTTTTAGTTTGTGACCACTCATGGAATCAAAAAGTTGGTAAATACGGCGTAATTCCTTGAAAATCAACATTTCTAATACTAGAAAAGAAAGAATAAAGGTAGTAGAGAAAGCAACAAAAAAGCCAACTACAGTGATGGTTAAGGTCGTTTCTTTTAATACAGATAGAAAAAATGAAGTAATGACTCCAACAAAAGCGGCCAATAAAAAAGAAACAGATCTAGAATTGAAAAGCATAAAATTTTTTAGTCTTCGAATTTATACCCCACCCCTTTTATTGTTTTGATGTATCCTTCGCCTATTTTCTCCCTTATTTTACGGATATGTACATCTACCGTTCGTGCTACAACAGATACGTCTACTCCCCATATTTTTTTAAGGAGGCTGTCTCTGTTGAAAACTTTATTAGGGTTTTTAGCTAAGAAATAAAGTAATTCAAACTCTTTTCTTGGTAATACAATCGCATTTTCTGATTTTTTTACGGTATAGCTAATCCTATCAATCACCAAGTCTTTAATTTCTACCAAATCCTCTTCTGTTTCTTTTTCTACTTCTCTCCTGAAGAAAGCAGATATTCTACTAATTAGTACACGAGGTTTTATAGGTTTGATAATGTAATCATCGGCTCCCATTTGGAAAGCAGCTATTTCAGAGTATTCCTCAGAGCGTGCTGTAAGGATTAAAATCAGTACACCTTCTAGTTCTGGTATTTCTCGTAGCATGCGACACGTTTCTATGCCGTCTAGCTTAGGCATCATTACATCTAGTAGTATTAAATCAGGTTTAAAAGCTACGGCTTTTTTAAGCCCTTCCTCACCATCTTTAGCTGTTTTTACTTCGTAGCCTTCTTTAATTAAGTTGTATTTAAGTAACTCTAGAATACTTTCTTCGTCGTCTACGACTAATATTTTTTTAAGATCTACTTTTTTCTTAGACATGAGAAATAGGTTTTATACTGTTTCAAAAATGAAATTTAGTAAAAAAAGAAAAGAGTAAGGTTACGTAATTGTTATTTAACCTTAGAGGTAAGAGGGTATTTGTTTCCTTTTATTTTTTGGACCTCTAGCCAAGCATTACCATGTAGTATGCTTACATCTACTTTTACTTTTACTTCTAGTAGAATGTGGTTTGGGTCATCAGTAATCCATAAGGAAGCAGCATCTTTTCCATCAAAAATTTCAGTATTAGGTAATTTGGGGGCTAGTTTAATGGTCTTGAATTCACCTAATTTAGTTTTTAATATTTCTCTTCCTCTGTAATAAAGCTGTGCTTTGTAGACTTGGTCATCCAAAAACATAGAGACACTTATTTTATCCCCTTTTTTCATCTTACTGTAGTCAATATTACGTAGGTTAGCATAAAGGCTACCCATATCGTCAATACCTAAGCCCGTATCATATTGTTTTGTCTTCCATGCGTCTTGTTTTCGTTTATACTTTACTGTAGCAGCACCTGTGTCATGGTTGAAAGTAGTGTACTCGAGTCTTGTGTATTTTCCTTCTGTAATGTCTCTAAAAAACTCAACAGGTTGCATAGTAGCTGTATCTACATGAGAAACCCATTTGTCTTCGACTTTTAAAAACTTATTAAAAAAATTAGAAGTAGATCCATGAATACTGACTTTATAACATGTTTTACCATGTTTGGTATGTAAGGATCTATCAATACTAAATATTCCTTCGCCTACCGAAATAAAGCCGTAGCTCATTTTATATTTTATCTCTTCCCCTTGTTTAAAAGAGAGGTTATTCTCTTTTTTCTCTCCTTGTTGATTAATACTAGTAAAAGCAAAAAGAGAGAAGAGTAGCAATATGGTAGTTAGCTTTTTCATTGTCTAAAATTTAGGAATTAGCCTCGTAAATAGTTTAGCTATTTGCTTTTTTAATCATATCCCTATGAGTCTTTCTTTGCTAATGACTAACAGCTGAAAGTTTATGAGTATTAAAAATAGTAAAAACAATACAATATGCTGTGTTTCATTTACAATAATGCAATAGTTGTTCCTAAAATGTAAAAATATATTATCATTATTTTAAAAAATAGCATGGAAATGCATCCATAGCCCTTGTGATTTGGTCTATTAAATAGTAGTTTCGCATACTCTAAAAATATTCCTATCTCATGAGCGAACAAGCAGAAAAATTAAAAGCTCTCCAGCTTACAATTGACAAAATAGAAAAAGCATATGGTAAAGGTGCTGTCATGAAATTGAGTGACGAGCGAGTAGTTGATGTTCCTGCTATCTCCACTGGCTCATTAGGGTTAGACATCGCTTTAGGAATTGGAGGTATTCCAAGAGGTAGAGTTATAGAAGTTTATGGGCCAGAGTCTTCTGGTAAAACGACACTGTCGATGCATTGTATTGCTGAAGCTCAGAAAAAAGGTGGTTTAGCTGCTTTTATTGATGCAGAACATGCATTCGATAAAACGTATGCAGAGAAGTTAGGTATTGATACTGAAAACCTATTGATTTCTCAGCCAGACAATGGAGAACAAGCACTAGAGATAGCAGAACATCTGATACGTTCTGGAGCAATTGATATTATTGTAATTGACTCAGTAGCAGCCTTAGTTCCGAAAGGAGAAATAGAAGGGGAGATGGGAGATAGTAAAATGGGGCTTCAAGCTCGATTAATGTCTCAAGCACTTAGAAAATTAACGGGAGCAATTAATAAGACAGGTTGTTCATGTATTTTTATTAACCAATTAAGAGAAAAAATTGGGGTGATGTTTGGAAACCCAGAAACAACAACGGGTGGTAATGCCTTGAAATTTTATGCTTCTGTGCGACTAGATATTCGACGAATTGGTCAAATTAAAGAAAGTGCAGACTCTATTACGGGGAACCGTACCAAAGTAAAAGTGGTGAAAAATAAAATGGCTCCTCCATTTAAAGTCATAGAATTTGATATCATGTATGGTCAAGGTATCTCTAAAGTAGGTGAGATTCTAGATTTAGGAGTAGAATTAGGGATCGTTGATAAAGCTGGTTCATGGTTTTCTTATAATGGAAATAAATTAGGGCAGGGAAGAGATAGTGTGAAAGAAATCATACAAGATAACCCTGAACTGATGGATGAGATAGAACAAAAAATTCGTGAGCAGGTAAATTCAACAGCTCCGGTAACTGAATAGAGAAACAAAAAAGCTTATTTTTTATTAACAGTAAATGGTTACCTTTGTAGCCCTTTTAAAAATAGGAATATAATTTGAAATAACATTATGCCTGACTGCAGGTAGGAATTATAGTTAAGATTAAAAATACTTTTGGCAGACAAGGGAATGACTAAAAATTAGTCTTGATACTTTGTACTTAATACTTTTAAAAATATGAAATTATCAGAATTTAGATTTGAGCTACCCGAAGGTTCAATTGCACTACACCCTTCTGAAAATAGAGATGAATCTAGGATGATGGTTATCCATAAAGATTCAGGTAAAATAGAGCATCGCATGTTCAAAGATATTTTAGAATATTTTGATGATGGAGATGTTTTTGTTGTAAATAATACAAAAGTATTTCCAGCTAGGCTGTATGGAAATAAAGAAAAAACAGGTGCTAAAATAGAAGTTTTTTTATTAAGAGAATTAAATAAAGAGGCACACCTTTGGGATGTATTAGTAGATCCCGCTAGAAAGATAAGAGTAGGGAATAAATTATACTTTGGTGATGGTAATTTAGTTGCTGAAGTAATAGATAATACAACGTCTAGAGGTAGAACCATTCGTTTCTTGCACGAAGGATCTGATGAAGAGTTTTACAAAATTATCGATGAGTTAGGTGAAACACCACTTCCAAAACATATAGAGAGAGACGCCGAGCCAGAAGATAGGGAGCGTTACCAAACAATTTATGCTAAACACGTAGGGGCAGTAGCAGCACCCAC
>JBGCEI010000060.1:0-3052 GCA_045106295.1 Cyclobacteriaceae bacterium | reverse complement strand
CTGTACAACTATCAGGAGTTATTATTACATACAATGAAGAAAAGCATATCAAAGCTTGTATAGAATCTATGCTTCCTGTTGTAGATGAAATAATAGTCATTGATTCATTCAGTACAGATAATACGAAAGAAATATGCCTTGATTTAGGTGTTACGTTTATTGAACAAGAGTTCTTAGGTTTTAGAGATCAAAAAAATATAGCTTCAGAAAAAGCTAGTCATGACATTATTCTTTCATTGGATGCCGACGAGCGAGTATCTCAAGAAATGAAAGAATCTATTTTAGCAGTAAAAACTAACTGGAAACACAATGGTTATTCATTTAATAGACTAAATAACTACTGTGGAACTTGGCTGAAAAGATCATGGTATCCAGATAATAAAATACGTCTCTGGGATAAAACAAGAGGAACTTGGGGACGTGGAAATATTCATGAAGGAGTTGAACTAACAGATAATGATAGCATAAGACTTGATGGGAATATTGTTCATTATGCCTACAAAACAATAGGAGAACATAAAATTCAAATAGACAAGTTTGCTAAATTAGCAGCTAAAGAAAAATATGAAAGTAACGTTAAACCACCTTTAGTCTTTATCATATTATTAAAACCATTGCTTAACTTCCTGAAAATATATGTATTCAAATTTGGCTTTTTGGATGGATATTATGGTTTCCAATATGCTAAATTGAGTTCTATTTTGACTTACAAAAAATACCTTCTTTTAAAACAACTTTACAAAAAAGAGTCATGAAAGTATCCATTATTTTATCGACTTACAATATGCCTCAATGGCTAGAGAAGGTACTTTGGGGGTATGAAGCCCAGTCATACAAAGATTTTGAAATTATTGTCGCTGACGATGGGTCTACACAGGAAACAAAATCACTTTTAAAACGTTTTGAAAGATCTAGTACGCTGCAAATCAAACATGTATGGCACCCAGACAACGGGTTTCAAAAGTGTATTATCTTAAATCAAGCCATTTTAGCTTGCTCTTCTGACTACATTATTTTTTCTGATGGTGACTGCATTCCAAGACATGATTTTATTGCTACACACGTAGCCTACGCTGAAAAAGGACACTTTTTATCAGGAGGGTACTTTAAGTTATCCATGTCTATCAGTGAACAGATCACAAAAAAAGATATTAATTCTGGTAACTGTTTTCAAAAAAAATGGTTGTTATCAAACGGATTAGAGAAAACATCTAAATTAAAAAAGCTAACAGCTCAAGGTCTTACAGCTAATTTAATGAATAAAATAACGCCTACAACTGCTTCTTGGAATGGTCACAATGCGTCTGGTTGGAAAGCTGACTTCTTACATATTAACGGATTCAATGAAGAGATGCAGTACGGTGGTGAAGATAGAGAGTTTGGAGAGCGACTGATCAATAATGGTATAAAACCAAAACAAATCAGATACAGTGCTATTGTGGTTCACTTAGACCATAAAAGAGGGTATGTAAAACCAGCGATGATTGAAAAAAACAATCAAATTAGACAAGAGACTAAAAAAAATAAGACGATAAAAACCTCTTACGGAATACGTAAACCCAATTAATATAAATTACGTACATAATCAATAAACCCTACTCACCTATTTTCAAGCACACAAACCATAGCCCCAAAATACTACTTGCATTGTACAAACAGTTGCTAAAGAGTAGGCTTGTAGAAGAAAAAATGTTGTTACAGCTTCGTAAAGGAGTCATTAGCAAATGGTTTTCTGGAATAGGACAAGAAGCTATTTCTGTCGGTGCTACGTTAGCATTAGAAGAAGACGAATACATTCTTCCTGTACACAGAAATTTAGGTGTCTTCTTAGGAAGAAATATTCCTTTGAATCGTCTATTTTCCCAATTTATGGGAAAAGTAAATGGTTTCACCAATGGTAGAGACCGGTCCTTTCACTTTGGTTCTAAAGAACACCATATCGTTGGTATGATTTCTCATTTGGCTGCACAATTACCTGTAGCTGACGGAATAGCCTTATCTCATGTATTAAAAAAAGAAAAAAAAGCTACACTTGTATTTTGTGGTGATGGTGGAACAAGCGAAGGTGATTTCCATGAGGCATTGAATGTAGCCTCTGTATGGAAGTTACCCGTTATTTTTGTAATAGAAAACAACGGGTACGGCCTCTCCACTCCTAGCGACGAGCAATTTGCTATGAAAAGCTTTGCAGATAAAGGAATAGGATACGGCATAGAAAGTTATAGAATTGATGGAAACAATGTGCTAGAAGTATATGATACGATTTCCAAGGTAGCCAAGAAAATCAGGAAGAACCCTCAGCCTGTTTTAATAGATGCTGTCACCTTTCGTATAAGGGGGCACGAAGAAGCTTCTGGTGTTGCTTATGTACCTGAGAAGCTTATTAACAAATGGAAAAAGAAAGATCCTGTCATAACATTTGAGAATTATTTATTGGATCAAAAAATCATCTCCAAACAAGAGAAAAAAAAGCTTTACAACGAAATAGACAAAGAAATCAGTTCAGCACTACAGGAGGCATCAGACGATGTGTATCCTATAGCTAGTACAGAAAAGGAATTAACAGATTGTTACGCCAAGAGTATGGGGCTAGCCATTACGCCTACAACTACTGCTACTTCTGAATTACGATTCATAGATGCTATCAGTCAAGGCATAGACCAAGCCATGGAAATACATGATGACTTAGTTATTATGGGGCAAGATGTCGCTGAGTATGGAGGGGTTTTTAAAATAACAGAAGGTTTTGTTACTAAATACGGAAAAGAACGAGTACGAAACACTCCTATTTGTGAGTCTGTGATTGTAGGAACAGCTATCGGGTTATCTGTAAGTGGGATAAAATCAATCGTAGAAATGCAGTTTGCAGACTTTGTGAGTTGTGCTTTTAATCAGATTGTAAATAATGCAGCCAAACTACATTACCGCTGGGGAGCAAACGTTAACACAGTGATTAGAATGCCTACGGGCGCTGGTAGTAGCGGTGGCCCATACCATTCTCAATCAACAGAAGCATGGTTTATGAGTGTTCCAGGCCTTAAGATTGTTTACC
>JBGCEI010000059.1:0-13532 GCA_045106295.1 Cyclobacteriaceae bacterium | reverse complement strand
AGAAAATGGTTTGTTTATTCATTTTACTATCTTGCGACATGGATACTCGTTGGAAACAACAGTTAGATAATTACGAACGTGCACTCACGCAACTGAGAAAGTTCATCAAAAAAGGAAGCTTAAATGAACTGGAAGAGCAAGGTTTAATTCAAGCCTTTGAATACACACATGAGTTGGCTTGGAAAACATTGAAACGGTTTTTAGAAGAGAAAGGTATTACAACAATTTACGATTCTAGAGATACTACTAGAGAAGCGTTTCAAAAAGGGCTCTTGGAAGACGGGGAATTATGGATGGAGATGATTGTTAGTAGAAATAAATCTACACATACCTACAATCAAGATACCGCAACAGAATTAAATGAGTTAATAACTGAAAACTATTACCACGCTTTTGAAAAACTATTAGTAACCTTAAAAAACATATCAGAAAATTAAATGTTTGGGCTTTCTTCACATACACTTTTAAAGATAAGGACCGTTTTTCAGTCCCATAACATAAAAAACGTTATCCTATATGGCTCAAGAGCCATAGGAAACCAACATAATGGATCTGACATTGATTTAACAATAGAAGATTCAATAGAGTTAAAAAAATTATTGGCAATTGAACAGGATTTAGACAAGTTAAACTTGCCTTACAAAATTGATCTCTCTATTAAAGATCACATCAAAAACGAGAGCTTAATAGAACATATTAACAGAATAGGTAGTACATTTTTATTATAAACACAGATAACATTGAAAACGAAAGAAGAAATTGTAAAAAACTGGTTACCACGTTATACAGGAAGAAAATTAGAAGATTTTGGAGAATATATTCTACTCACCAATTTCATTGATTATGTTACTTATTTCGCTGATAAATTTAATGTAGAGATAGTAGGTAGAGATAAACCTATGCAAACTGCTACTCACAACAATATCACTATCATGAATTTCGGTATGGGTAGTGCAATGGCTGCTACGGCAATGGATTTACTATCTGCTATTACACCAAAAGCGGTATTATTCTTAGGGAAGTGTGGTGGTTTGAAAAAAACTAAACTAGGTGACCTGATTTTGCCTATTGCAGCTATTCGTGGAGAAGGAACAAGTAACGATTATTTTCCACCAGAGATTCCAGCACTTCCTTCTTTTAGGTTACAACGAGCAGTATCTCATATCATAAAAGAAGATTACGATTTAGATTACTGGACTGGAACAGTTTACACAACAAACAGAAGAGTATGGGAGCATGACGAGGAATTTAAAGCCTATCTAAATAAAATCAGAGCAATGGGAATAGATATGGAGACAGCTACTATCTTCATTACTGGTTTTCATAACGAAATTCCTCATGGAGCACTTCTTTTAGTTTCAGATAACCCAATGACTCCTGAAGGTGTTAAAACATCAAAAAGTGATAAATCTGTAACAGAAAAGTACGTTAAGAATCACATCAATATTGGAATTGATTCCTTGATAGAGTTAAAAGAATCTGGACGCTCTGTAAAGCACATGATTTACACGAGATAATTCCTTTAATGGTTTGTCATTTCCAAGTAAGCCTTCCCTTTGGTTTCTACACCATTTAGGTTTGCTTGGACTCGACACATTCCTTCCCAATACCGAAACTTCCATACCTTCAAGAACGCAAGTGTTAATTCCTGCTCAGGTAATACAGCACTTACTACCATACTGTAGTTTTTCTCTGGTATTTCTACTTTCCATTTTACGGGATATTCTTTTTTAGAATTTGGGCTCTTCCAAGTATCTAAAGGCGTTAATTTTATTTTATCTCCATCAAAATGCTGCACACTTCCGTCTTTACCAATTAATGCTCCGCTGTAAATAAATTCATCTTTGTTTTTCTTAAACACTCTATAAGCCATTAAGTCTTCTCCATTATCTAATTGGATAGATATCCAATCCCAACCTACTTTTGTTTCCGTAACACTGCCACAATTCCATTGTCTATCGTACCACAAAGTACCTTCCACATCAACCCACTCTCCGTTAATTTGTAACTGACCTTTTGTTTCTAATCTTGGGTAACTGTAATAACCGGCTTTCCCTTTAGCTCCATACTCTTCATAACCCGTATTTCGATACATAGCTACTGACTTTATAGGCTTTGTTTTTAACTTAATTCCATACTGCTCCTTTTTCATATTTGCTTGCACGGCGTAATTCCCTTCTTCTCCTTTAAATGACCAGTCTCTAATTTTGTGTTTAATGCTAAGGCTTAACGGACCAGTAGTATCCAATCGTTTTTGTGCTAAATAAATATGGTCGTAATGAAATGAGCTATCGGTAGGGTTACAAATAGCTAAATTCCCCATTAAATAGTCTTTTATTCCCAATGGATTAAAATGAAAGAATACATACTCTACTCCATATTCTTTCTGTGACTTTTCATCTTTTAGGTGACCTGTTAAATACCACCACTCTACCGAATTCCGATCATGAATCCGTTCTTCCTTGGGAAACTCGGCTTTTTCTTTAAAGACATCGTGTTTAGTCGTCGGCCTAAAGGAACAGTTATAAAAAAGTAATACAACAGGTAACAGGATAAAATAACGCATAAAAAAAATCTACTCATTCCTTCTATTAAAAAAACAAAGGAGTAGTTTTGTTCACTATCTATTTAGATTTCAATAGGTAATACAATCCTTTATCTAATTTTTCATTAGTTGACAAAGAGATTTTTGTATACCATGAAATAATGAAATAACAGATCGTAACGGAAAGTAAGGTTCCCACATAAGTATCTACAAAAAAGTGCTGAAACAAATACATTCGAGAGACACCAATCATAAAACCAAAAAAGAAAAAAGTATACTGAACAGCTTTCTTTTGAATTAGAAAAGCAAAAACTGTCGCTATTGCCATTCCTGAAATGGTATGTCCAGAAGGAAAGCTAAAATCTACTTTCATACTAACACCTTCTACAAAGTGTAGTTGATCTTGTATAGCATAAAAAACAGACTTAGGTCTAAAGCTATCGTAAAAGAATAACCGCTTCAATGCAAATGAAATTAAGCCTGTACTTACAAAACAAAGCCCTGCTAGTACTCCTTTATTAATGCCTACAAATAAAATCAGAACCACTACTAATAAAATAGCGACTACTCCATCAGCTAGTTTAGTGTACCATTTAAAGAATGAATCCAAAAAAGACGTATAATTTTCATTAAAATAAAGTACAATATCTCCTTTAGATATAAACAATAAAGTGACAGCTCCTAGAATAGTATATCCAACAAATAACCATAAAAAAACAGTAGGTACTGATTGAGTAGTTTTAGCTGAATTTGATATCTCCATAATTTCTTTTTACTTCTTTATATTGTATTCAATAAGTAATTAATCTTACCTACTCTAATCTTTACAAAAACGGTAATACAAAACTCAATCTAATTGTTTTAAGCCTAAGAATAAAAGCTTTTACTACTAAATAAAATGTGATTATCACGATAAATCACTTGTTTAATGTTAAATAATAGCATATTTTTAATTTATAATTTAAATAAAAAACGACTCATGATCCTTCTTAAAAATACAAGGTCTGTTATTCTATTGCTTAGTCTAACACTATCTTCTCTCTCTCTAAAAGCAAATCATACTGAACAAGCAATTCTTGCTAAAGATTCTATCGCTTTAGTAGCACTATACAATGCTACTCACGGAGATGAATGGAACGATAATCAAGACCAGTCAAATGATGGCGATTATCATAATTGGAATTTAGGCGACCCTATGGAATTATGGGAAGGTGTTGTCATAAAACATAAAAAAGTAGTTGAACTTAACTTACACGGTAGGGGGTTAGAAGGAACAATCCCTGAAGAAATAGGAAACTTAACAGCCCTGAAAAAGCTAGATTTAGCTCATAATGAATTAGAAGGCACACTACCTAAGTCATTAAGTAAATTGACTCATTTAACCTTTCTAGACCTTTCTTTTAACTACATAGAAGGTCAAATACCTGAATCCATAGGTAGTCTCCATCATTTACATAAACTAGATTTAAGTCACAATCATTTTACTGGGTCTATTCCAACAAGAATTGGGAAATTAAAAAAGCTTAAGTATTTATTGTTAGGCGATAATACATTAGAAGGCAATATTCCTGAAGGTATATCTAAGCTACATCATCTTATTGTTTTAGACCTATCGACAAATAAACTTACCGGAACGATATCTAATTCATTAAGCCATTTGAATCACCTAGAAGAATTACACTTGGGAAACAATTTATTAGCAGGAACTATTCCTAGTGGTTTAGGAAAATTACACCACATAAGAATCATTGAATTACAAAACAACTCTCTTACTGGAGAGTTAAGTGAGTCCTATAAAAACAGTCTGCATCTTACCCATCTAAACATAGAAAAAAATAAATTCAACCCAAGTCATTTGAGTGAATTTGAAGGTATTATTCTTTATTACCGTTATGGTGGGCAGAAAAAATAAAAGTTAAAAGTGAGGCATTTCTAATTGAGAAGTGTCTTGCTTTTAGATTAAAGTAGTTATTCCTGAATACAGATTTCTTTGAGCTTTTCAATCAAGTAATTTACTTCTTCCAGTGTATTGTATTTACTAAACGAAATTCTGACTGAAGGTTTTGTCATCGAATCACCATATAGCTCATGTAATACATGTGACCCAATATCAGTCCCACTAGAACAGGCACTTCCTGCCGATACAGAAATCTGATTGATATCTAAGTTAAATAACAACATATCTCCCATATCATCCAACGGAAGCTGGACGTTCAATACCGTAGGTAAGCTCTCCGAATCGTTTAAACAACTACCACTACCATTAAAAACAACTCCTGGTATTTCTTTTTTTAAGGCATCAATAGTATGTTTTTTTAAGGATAAAATGTGTCCCGTATTTTTTTCCTTCTCAGCTACGGCTAACTCTAACGCCTTTGCCATACCTACAATACCATAGATATTCTCCGTCCCGCCACGCATATTCCGTTCCTGAGCACCACCATGAATCAACGGGTCAAAAGACACCTCCCCATCTACATATGTGAATCCTACCCCTTTCGGTCCATGAAATTTATGTGCAGAAGCTACAAAGACATCTGGATGAGGCTTTTCTAAATCAATTGTGTATTTCCCAATAGTTTGTACCGTATCCGCATGGTAGATAGCCCCATGCTCTTTACACAGGCTACTTACTCGCTCAATATCTGTTACATTTCCTATTTCATTGTTACCATGCATTAGAGAAACTAAAATATGTTTTTTAGCAGATAGTAACTCAGTTAAATGTACGTAATCAATATGTCCATTCTCGTCTAACCGAACAAAATCTAATTTTATTTCCCCTTTAGAGGCTAAATATTCCAAAGGATGTAATACAGCATGATGTTCTATTCGTGAAGTGATTACATGCTTAATCCCTTTTGATCGAATAATAGAAAAAAGAGCCGTATTATTAGCTTCAGTAGCACCGGACGTAAAGAATATTTCGGCAGGAGAAGCCCCTAATAACGAAGCAATCTGTCTTCTGGAACGTTCAATAGCTATTTTAGCTTCTCTCCCATGGGTATGAATAGAAGAAGGATTCCCAAAATATTGTTTAAAGTAAGGCTCCATAGCCTCATACACCCGTTCGTCGAGTGGAGTAGTTGCTGCATTATCGAAGTAAACTCTCATGATTGAAATCTAAAATTAGGAAAATAAAACTCAACACTTCGCTTACTCCTGTATTTTTGAAATTCTTGCAGTTTTTGATAACAAATGAAAATAATGAAGAAATTAAATAAATGAATACTCTGTATTCCTCTACGTTCTAATCTTTCCCCCTTTTCAAAGTTTTGTTTTTTGTAATTTGTTATTTTGATTCTGATTTAGCCAAGTTACGAGGCTTACAGTATCATCACTTACACCTTCTCAGACAAAATCTCATTCATGTCTTGGATAATTTTATTCCCCAAGTGCTCTGCTGTAGATTGACCATCTGCTTCAGAATAAATTCTGATGATAGGTTCTGTATTTGATTTACGAAGATGCACCCATGAATCATCAAAGAAGATCTTCACCCCATCAATCGTAATCATCTCGTGATTACTGTATTTAATTTTCATCTCTTCCAATAGGTTATCTAAATTGATATCGTCAGTCAAAGAGATTTTATTTTTAGCAATGTAGTACTCTGGATACGTAGAGCGCAACATTCCTGCTGATTTACCATATTCAGTTAAATGAGTCAAAAACAAAGCAATACCTACTAATGCATCTCTACCGTAATGAAGTTCTGGTAAAATAATTCCACCGTTTCCTTCACCACCAATTACAGCACCTATTTCCTTCATCTTCTCTACCACATTCACTTCACCTACGGCAGAAGACTCATATCTGCAACCGTGCTTTTCTGTCACTACTTGCAATGCTTTGGTAGATGACAAATTAGAAACAGTTGCTCCTTTTTTCTTTGATAACACATAGTCAGCAATAGAAACAAGTGTGTATTCTTCACCAAATGTTCTTCCCGTATCTGCTACAAATGCTAATCTATCTACATCTGGGTCTACTATGATTCCTAGATCACATCTATCGTGCTCTACGACTGCTTTTATTTCACTAATGTTTTCTGGTAAGGGTTCCGGGTTGTGAGGAAACTGACCATTCGGCTCACAGAACAATTTCACCACATCTTTTACTCCTAGTCTTTCTAATAATAATGGAACTGCTATCCCTCCAGTAGAATTCACAGCATCAATAGCAACTTTAAACTTTCTTTTTTTAATAGCTTCTACATCTACTAAATCCAATGCCAATATCTGATCGATATGCTTTTCTAAATACGTATCGTCTTTTCTGTATGTACCTAATTCAAATACTTTTTCAAATTCAATATCACCACTTTCAGCAATTTCGAGCAACTCTACTCCTTCTGCTCCGCTAATGAATTCGCCTTTTTCATTCAATAATTTCAAGGCGTTCCATTCAGCAGGATTATGACTGGCTGTAATAATAATTCCACCTTGTGCTTCTTCAGCAGGAACAGCTATTTCCACAGTTGGTGTGGTAGACAAACCTAAGTCTACAACATCTACGCCTAAAGATATTAAAGTAGAAGAAACGAGCTGAGAGACCATTTCCCCAGAAATACGAGCATCTCTTCCGATTACAATCTTAAAAGAATCTCCTCCTTTTTTCTTTAAAAGAGTGGCAAAGGCAGAAGTGAATTTCACTACATCTATTGGTGTCAGATTTTCACCTGCTTTACCTCCAATAGTACCTCTAATTCCTGAAATTGATTTAATTAATGACATAAATATCCTCTTTTGAAAAGGGGCACAAATTTAGAAAAGATTTCGAGAGTAGTATGCTTATGTTTCTTTTTTTCGATGAGCTATGAGCTAGCCAATACTTTATCTACCTCATTTTGTGGTTCATCATCGGCTTTACACGAGCCTGATGTCTTTCCACAATAGCTACAACTTCCGTCTGCATTACTCAAAAAAGGGCTTTGAGACGCACATGTTCCTTTGAACTCTCCGTTCTTTAAAAAAAGAAGTCTTACAGACATCAGAATAAAGAAAAGCGCTAAAAAACCAATACCTAAAAAAACAGTAGTCATCCGTTTGTAGTTTTGTGATTCGTAAAATTAACTAATTTGCAACTCTAAAACTGCCTTTCAAGAAACAAAGTTCACAAACATGAATAAAAAGCTTTCTACACCTGATCCTAAGCGAAAAGAAAAACTAGCTGCCTTTGAGCGTTTATTAACGATGATGGACGAACTGCGCGAAAATTGTCCTTGGGACAAAAAACAAACGTGGCAATCGATCAGACACCTCAGTATTGAAGAAACCTACGAACTGTCGGATGCTATTTTAGAAAACAAACCTGAACATGTAAAAGAAGAACTAGGAGACATCCTCCTTCATATCCTGTTTTATTCACGCATTGCCAGTGAACAGAATTTATTCTCTGTGGAAGAAGTTATTCAAGGCGTGTATGATAAGATGTACCGCCGCCACCCACATGTGTACGGAGATGTTAATGTAAGTAATGAAGAGGATGTAAAACGAAACTGGGAGCAGATTAAACTCAAAGAAAAAGAAAACAAAGGAGTGTTAGCAGGCGTTCCTTCGTCCTTGCCTCCTATCGTAAAGGCGCTACGCATTCAAGAAAAAGCAAAAGGAGTTGGTTTTGAGTGGGATAACAAAGAAGATGTTTTTAATAAAGTTCTAGAAGAAATAGGTGAATTTAAAGCGGAAACGGACTTAGAAAAGAAAACGGAAGAGTTTGGCGACGTTCTTTTTTCTTTGATTAATTACGCGAGGTTTGAAGGCATAAACCCAGAGGAAGCCTTACAAAAGACAAATCGCAAATTCATTAAACGATTCAACTATGTAGAAAAACGGGCGAATGAAACAGCCTCTCTAAACGAACTTTCGCTCGAAGAGATGGATGTATTTTGGAATGAAGCTAAAGAAAAGGGAATTAAGTAAATTCCAAAAAACAGATTCCAAATTTCGGACTTATCGTTTTTGGAATTTGAAATTTCAGTTTTGCAATTTAATTAAGGCTTGCTTGGTAATTAAATTTGCGCTAAATTTGCATTCGTAATTAAAAAGAAGGGACCAGACAGTCCCTTTTTTTTGTTTCTAACTAGATGCTGGATAATACTCTAAAAGAAAAAGCAGAATCATTACTAACCGACGAGTCACACTTCATTGTAGATGTGCTGGTAAGTAAAGGAAGTGGTAAAAAAAAAGTGTCTGTTTATTTAGATGGAGATAACGGCATTGGAATTGACGATTGCTCTGCATTAAGCAGAAGTTTAGCTGATTACATAGAGCTAGAAGAATTAATTGAAAGTGCTTACACACTGGAAGTTTCTTCTGCAGGCTTGGATCAGCCATTAAAACTAAACCGCCAGTTCGTGAAAAACATTGGTCGAAATGTAAAGACTGTCATGAAAGACGGACTAGTACATATCGGAAAATTAGAAAAAGTAGCTGACGATAAACTGACGCTTGTTTCTAAAAAGAAAAAAGAAATAATAGAGGAAGAGATTTTATTCTCTGAGATTAAACAAACAACACTAATAATAACTGTTTAGAAGATGGATAGCGCTGTTTTAATAGAGTCGTTTTCGGAGTTTGCGAAGTTTAAAAACATCGACAGACCAACCATGATGAAAATTTTAGAAGAAGTTTTCAGAGCAATGGCTAGAAAGAAGTATGAAACTGATGAAAACTTTGATGTAATTATCAACATTGACAAAGGTGATTTGGAAATGTGGAGATACAGAGAGATCGTAGAAGACAATGCCGAAGAATTTGATGAGTCTCTTCAAATCAAATTAACTGATGCTAAGAAGATAGAAGAAGACTTTGAAGTAGGTGAAGAAGCTGCTGAAGCAGTAAAACTAGTAGACTTTGGACGTAGAGCGGTAATGACTGCTCGTCAGACACTGATCCAGCGTGTAAAAGATTTTGAAAGAGATATTCTTTTCCAAAAATACAAAGACATGGTGGGAGAAATCATTTCTGCTGAGGTTTATCAAATATTAAGTAGAGAAGTTTTACTAATTGATGACGAAGGAAATGAGCTTTCGATACCAAAGAATGAGCAAATTCAGAAAGACAGGTACCGAAAAGGCGATTCTACAAGGGCTGTAATAAGCCGTGTAGAAATGGTAAATGGAAATCCTAAAATTGTTCTTTCTAGAACGTCCCCCGTATTCTTAGAAAGATTATTTGAAAGTGAAGTACCTGAGGTATTTGATGGATTAATCGAAATCAAAAAGGTAGTCCGTGAGCCAGGGGAGAGAGCAAAAGTAGCGGTTGAATCATTTGACGACAGAGTAGATCCAGTAGGTGCCTGTGTAGGTATGAAAGGTTCTAGGATACACAGTATTGTACGAGAACTAGAAAACGAGAACATAGATGTTATCAATTACACAGATAACATGGAGCTGTACATCGCTAGAGCATTGAACCCTGCAAAGATTACAAGTATTAAAATAGACAATGAATCTAAACGAGCATCTGTTTATTTAAAGCCCGATCAAGTTTCATTAGCTATCGGTAAAAGTGGACAAAACATTAAACTAGCTGGAAGGTTAGTAGGTTTAGAGATCGATATCTTTAGAGAGTTAGCTGGATTTGAAGACGAGGAAGATGTAACCTTAACTGAATTTAGTGATGAAATAGAAGCTTGGGTACTAGACGAATTGAAAAGAATAGGATTAGACACTGCGAAGAGTGTATTATCCCTGAGTAAAGACGACTTAGTAAGAAGAACAGAGTTAGAGGAAGAAACTGTTAACGATATCTTTGAAATACTAAGCAAAGAATTCGAAGAAGAAAACTAGAATAACCAACTTATTTGGTCTTTTTAAAATAACAAAACAGAATAGAGTAGCATGTCAGCAGAAAAAACAATGAGGCTAAGTCAGGTAGCGAGAAAACTTAACGTTGGAACCGCTACAATAACTGATCATTTGGCTGAAATTGGTATTGCAATTGAAAACAAGCCCAATACCAAAATCACTAAAGATCAAATAGACTTACTTACCAAAGCATTCCGTAAATCCGTTATGGATAAAGAAGAGGCTGAGGAAGTAACAATTGGCACAAAAGCATCTTCTATTATTTTAGAAGCTAAGAAAGAAGCTCCCAAAAAAGAGACTCCTAAAGTTGAAGAAACAATAACTGCTGACAAAGTTCAACTGCAAGGAATCAAAGTTTTAGGGAAAATTGACTTAGGTGGAAAAAAAGAAGAAAAACCTGTAGCTGTAGCTACTCCAGAGCCTACTCCAAAAACAGAAGAACCTGTTGCTAAGAAAGAAGCCCCTACTACAGTCGTAGAAAAAGAAACTGAAACCAAAGAAGAGATAAAAGTACAAGAAGCACCTACCGAAAAGAAAGAAGAAACTGTAGAAGCTAAAGCAGAAAAAACTGAAGAAAAAACAAAAGAAGCATCAACCGATGATTCAGAATCAAAAGAAGTAGTTGAAGCCAAAGCCAGTAAGCTACAAGGACTAAAAGTTTTAGGGAAAATAGAACTTCCCAAGCAAAAAGAATCCACTTCTGGAGATAAGAAAAAAAGAAAAAGAGTCCGCATTGAAAAACCTGTCAATGTAAAAAAAGATACGGAAGTTCGTCAAAGAGGTACAGGTCCAAGAGGTGCTAATGCTCCAGGAAGACCTGGCGGAGGAGGAGGAAACTATTCTCCTGGTGGTAAACGAGGCGGTAAAAAGCCATTTAACAAAGACGAGAAAAAAGAAATCTCACAACAAGAGATTCAAGACAAAA
The DNA here is from genome assembly GCA_045106295.1 of Cyclobacteriaceae bacterium. GTDB lineage: Bacteria > Bacteroidota > Bacteroidia > Cytophagales > JAAEPT01 > WTJX01. The sequence continues at coordinate 2,252 of JBGCEI010000059.1, read as the reverse complement.
TCAAAGCTACTATGGCTCGTATGAGCGGTGGTAATAGTGGTGGTAGAGGTAACTCTGGTGTAAACAGAGCTAAATACAGAAAAGACAAACGTGAAGCAGTAGCAGAAGCTGACGAAAAACGTAAGTTAGAGGAAATGGCAGAAGCTAGAATTCTTCGTGTAACGGAGTTTATCTCAGCGAATGATTTAGCTTCTCTCATGGAGATTTCTGTAAACGATGTCATCTCTATGTGTATGTCGTTAGGAATGTTTGTATCTATTAACCAACGATTAGATGCTGAAACCATTACCATCATAGCAGAAGAGTTTGGGTATCAAATAGAGTTCACTACTCAGGAAGACGAAAGTGACGAAGACGAGGAAGAAGTAGATGATCCTAAAGATTTAATAGAACGAGCACCTGTTGTTACCATTATGGGACACGTAGATCATGGTAAAACATCTTTACTTGACTACATCCGTGAAGCTAAGGTGGCAGACGGTGAAGCAGGAGGTATTACACAGCACATCGGTGCTTACAGCGTGAAAACGGATGATGGAAAACCTATTTCGTTTTTAGATACACCAGGTCACGAAGCATTTACAGCAATGAGAGCACGTGGTGCTAAGGTTACAGATATCGTAGTACTAGTAGTAGCTGCTGACGATAGAGTAATGCCTCAAACAAAAGAAGCAATCAACCATGCTCAAGTAGCAGGTGTACCTATTATTATTGCTATTAACAAGATAGATAAGCCAACAGCTAATTCTGATAAAATTAAAGAAGAACTATCTCAAGAAAATATCTTAGTAGAAGACTGGGGTGGTAAATTCCAATGTCAAGAAGTATCAGCAAAATCTGGTCAAGGTATTGACGAATTACTAGACAAGATCTTATTGGAAGCTGAGGTAATGGAACTGAAAGCTAATCCAACAAAAAAACCTATTGGTACTATTGTAGAGGCATCTTTAGATAAAGGTAGAGGATACCTTTCTACTATGCTGGTACAAGGTGGTACACTAAAAGTTGGAGATGTAGTGGTAGCAGGAGCTTATTACGGTAGAGTAAAAGCAATGACTGACCACAAAGGGAACTTGATGAAAGAAGCAGGCCCTTCTATGCCATTGCAACTATTAGGTCTAAACGGAGCACCACAAGCGGGTGACAAATTTAGAGTAGTAGATTCTGATAAAGAAGCAAAAGAAATTGCAACCAAGCGTTCTCAATTATTAAGGGAGCAGCAAGTACGTACTAAGAAACATCTGACGCTAGATGAAATTGGTAGACGTTTAGCTGTAGGTAATTTCAAGGAACTGAACTTAATTATTAAAGGTGATGTGGATGGTTCTGTAGAGGCATTAACAGATTCTTTATTGAAATTATCAACTGAAGAAGTAGCTGTAAATGTAATTCACAGAGCAGTAGGTCAGATCACTGAATCTGATGTACTATTAGCAACAGCATCTGACGCTATTATTATCGGTTTCCAAGTACGTCCTTCACCAGAAGCAAAACGTATTGCTGAAGGAGAAGAAGTAGAAATCAGAACATACTCAATTATCTACAAAGCTATTGAAGAGATGAAAGATGCTCTTGAAGGCTTACTAGATCCTGAATTTGAAGAAGTAATTACAGGTAATATCGAGATTAGAGAGATCTTTAAGATTTCTAAAATCGGTACTATTGCAAGGTGTTACGTACTAGATGGTACGGTTCACAGAAGTAATGATATTAGAGTAATTAGAGACGGAGTAGTCGTTCACTCTGGGGCTATTGATGCTCTAAAACGATTCAAAGACGATGTTGCTGAAGTTAAATTCGGTTACGAATGTGGTCTTAGTATCAAAAACTTTAATGATATTCAAGTAGGTGACGTAATCGAAGCCTTCGAAGAAAGAGAGAAAAAACGAAAACTTAAATAGTTTCTATTTGTTTTAACAAGGCTAGCATATTGCTGGCCTTTGTTTTTTAATTACACCAACACCATTTGCAGGCTATCTACAACATAGCAGAAATTTGTCATCAACATGGAATAGAAAATGCCATTCTATCTCCTGGTTCTCGATGTGCTCCTTTAGTATTCGCTTTTTCAAATCACCCGTCCATTAATTGTAAAGTAATTCCTGACGAACGGTCTGCCGCTTACATGGCTCTAGGAATGGCTATTGCGACAAAGAAACCAATTGTATTAGTCTGTACTTCTGGTACGGCTAGCCTTAATTATGCTCCTGCTATTGCAGAAGCTTTTTACCAAGAAATTCCTTTGTTGGTAT
>JBGCEI010000058.1:0-18057 GCA_045106295.1 Cyclobacteriaceae bacterium | reverse complement strand
TTGCCACACATGTAAAAGGCTATTTATCGAACTTAGACGAGAATTATACTATTAAACAACTAAATGTTAGTCCATTTGTTTTGTATGGTATTGGAGGGCTTCATTATTTATATAGTAAAGTAACAGTGGATGACCCTAGCTTATCCGCTCCTTTAGTAGGATTGTTAAATGGCGTAGAAGAAGAATCTGAATTTTTTGGAGCAACTCTAGGAGTGGGGGAGGATATAGAAATTAGCTCTAAGATTATCCCTTATGCTGAAATCAAATATTATATAGTTGATGATGCAAGTTTTGCGGGGCTTGTTGCAGGAATTAAATTTACTATTACAGACTAACTCTAAAAAAAGAGCATAAAAAAAGGGAGTGATTTATCAAAATCATTCCCTTTTAACTTTTTTGTAAGTTATTACTAAACCACTTCTCTTGGTAAAATAGACACGTAAGACTTTCCTTTTTGTCCTTTTTTGAATTGTACTTCACCGTCAGTTAAAGCAAATAAAGTATGGTCTTTACCCATTCCTACATGATTACCTGGATGATGTGCGGTTCCTCTCTGTCTTACTAGTATATTACCAGCAATAGCAGCTTGTCCACCAAATATTTTAACTCCTAGTCTTTTACTTTCCGACTCTCTACCGTTATTTGAGCTACCAGCTCCTTTCTTATGTGCCATTATTACTAAGGTTTAAGCTTTAATTTTTTCTATTGATACTTTAGTGAATTGTTGTCTGTGACCGTTTTTCACTCTGTATCCTTTTCTTCTCTTTTTCTTGAAAACAATTACCTTGTCATCTTTTACCATGTCGGTAATTACTTTAGCAGATACTTTAGCTCCACTTACAGTAGGTGCTCCTACTGAGATAGTCCCTTTATTATCAACTAATAATACTTTGTCAAAGTCAACTTTGTCGCCTTCTTTTACATCAAGTCTATCTACAAAGATCTCTTGCTTTTCTTCTACTTTATATTGCTTTCCAGCAATCTCAACTATTGCGTACATACTAATTCTGTCATTCAAATAGGGTGCAAATATATGATATTTATGTTAGAACTTTGATAAACAAAGGAAATATTTCACTTCTTTCAGCTGTTTTTTCAATATAAAGAGTCTGTTGGCCTCAATATTACCTTGGATTATGCCTTTTGATGTTGTTTAATTATTACTGTTCTATAAATTGGGTAGCAAAAATTCAAGAAGTATTTTTGTCTTAAAGTAGTTCAATCAACGATTTAATAAGCATGTTTATTCCTATTACGATTAAAATTATGGTATTCAATCTTTTATAAACGGAGTTGCTTATTTTAGATAGTATTTTTTTACCAATGAATGTCCCTAAAATAGACACACCTCCTAAAAGGAGTATTAATGTCAAATACTCTTGAAAATCAAAGTGTAAAACGGAATAAAAAACAATGATTTTTATCACTTGAGCAATTCCTTGGCAAGCTGATTTAGTGCCTACTAATTCTTCTTTTTGAATATTGTTAAGATTAAAGTAAGATGCAATGAAAGGCCCCGTAACGGCTATGATCATACCTAGAAAAGAAGAAACAAAACCTAAGAGTATAAACTTATATTTTTTGAGCGGTTGTTGCTTATCGTTTGATATAAATACAGAGATAATAATGAAAATTCCAATTAATATCTGAAGTACCTCTGTTTTAAAATATCCAAATAGTAAACTACCTAAATAAGCTCCGGGAATAATTAATATGCTATAAGAAAGAGTGATTTTCCAATTGATGTATTTAAAGTAAGCTACAACTCGAGCAAGGTTTGTGATTGATTGTAGTCCACTATGCACAGGGATAGCTACTTTTACACTGACAATCCAAACTAAAGCTGAAAAAGAAATAGCACCACCAGCCAGACCAAAAATAGCAGAAAAAGTAGAGGCTATTAGAATGGCTATAATGAGAAAAAAGATTCCTCCACTATTCATTTACCCTCTTTTTACAATCTAGATAAATCTCTTCAAGTTCTAAATTCAGTTTCTTTGAAATCTTACCAAATTTAGTGTAGTTCTTTAAGAAATGAGACTGTAATTCACTGACTTTAACGCCTTTTTGTAATGTTGTTACATGCCCCTTAGCAAGTTGAGTTCCTACAGAGTACGCAATATCTATTTGCTCATGCAAGCTTAAATTTTGCTTAACCTTAGCATTCATATAAGGAATTTCTCTTCCCCAATATTCTGTTCCTTGGTAGGTTGTATACCCTAAACCTAACTCTAAGCCTTTAGCATAGATTTTAGACGCTTTAATCATTCTAATTCCATGGTGTTTATAAGGGTTGTAATAATACTTCGAGTCTTTATCTGTATAAACTGTTTTTACCTCAATGAAGTTTTTGATGTTTTTTCCTTTTTCATTGTAAGAAATTACCACTAAATAACGTCTATTTCCAAAAGTGCCTACCGCCTTTCCAGCTTCTTCTATTTTGTAATCTTTAAATTTAGAACTATCCTCCCTGCTTTTTAAATAGCGCTTGACAAGTTGGTTGAGGTCTTTATCATCCGTTGAAACAGAGTTCTTTCTCATTTTTTTTACCCACTTTGTATTCGAATCCAAATAATCAGTTATCGACTTATGCCACACTTTATACTCTATCTTTTCTAAAGTCTGGGAAATACCTTTAAACTCCATATTAGGACTATTAAGTCCTCTCAAATACCCTTCTTTAAAATATTCCGTTACGATAGGGGATAAGAATTCTTTTGACTTTCCTTCTTTTTTTAGTGATAATGAAGATAAGAAACGCACAATATCCCATGAATAGCTACCAATTCTTGATCTATCAAAATCAACTAGACCAGCACCATTTTTAGTGATTGTATAATTCTCAATATGTGGATTTCCATGAATAAAGACCAAAGGTATTTTTTTGTGGTCTACCATATCAGTAAACATTTCTTGCATATTCATTGCCATTTTTCTAAAAAAAAGAAAATAGCCCCTGTCAGACTCAAGAAACAAGTCTTTCATTTCAAAAAAATCTTTTCTAATGCTTTTTATAGTATTCATTTCAAGTGTTTTTATTTAAAATACGAATATAAATTAACATTTAAGTGATGTTTAGTTAACAATTTAATAATATAAAGAAGTATACTATTTAATATTTCATGGGCTTAGTTAGAGTGATATAATAGTCTTATACGGTAAAAGTGTAGGTATTGTTTTAAATAAAATAAGCAGGAAGGCTATTTCACCATTCTAGCAATAAGGTTATCTTGATATAGATTTCTAGTACATAGTTCGGGTTAAAGTGCGTAGAGTTTCCTATTTTTGCCTTTCTATTTTTTCTATTTCAGGTAATATGAAATTCAATTTACAACACACAGACTCAAAATCCTCTGCTAGAGCAGGAGTGATTCAGACCGACCATGGTCCAATAGAGACACCTATCTTTATGCCCGTAGGGACTGCATCAACCGTAAAAGCAGTACATCAACGAGAGTTAGAAGATGACATAGAAGCACAAATTATTCTAGGAAATACCTATCACCTTTATTTACGTCCAGGTTTAGATGTATTAGAAAAAGCGGGAGGACTACACGCCTTTAACGGATGGAAGAAGCCAATTCTTACAGATAGTGGAGGCTATCAAGTTTATTCATTAGCCAATAGTAGAAAGATCAACGAGAAAGGAGTAACCTTCAAATCTCATATCGACGGTAGTATGCACACCTTCACACCAGAATATGCTATCGACGTACAACGAACCATAGGAGCAGATATCATTATGGCATTTGATGAATGTACACCCTACCCTTGTGAGTACAACTATGCACGAAAATCCATGCACATGACACATCGTTGGTTAAAAAGGTGTATCGAACAATTCAAAAAAACAGAAGCTAAATACGGTTATCAACAACATTTGTTTCCAATCATTCAAGGAAGTACTTACGAAGACTTAAGAAAACAGTCAGCAGAGAAAGTAGCCTCTTTTGATTGTGTAGCCAATGCCATAGGAGGACTTTCTGTAGGAGAGCCGCATGAAGAAATGTATGCTATGACAGATGTAGTTACCTCTGTTCTTCCAAAAGACAAACCACGCTATCTAATGGGAGTAGGAACTCCCGCTAACCTACTAGAATGCATTGCTTTAGGTATAGATATGTTTGACTGCGTAATGCCAACCCGTAACGCTAGAAATGGAATGTTGTTCACCAGCGAAGGAGTGATTAACATTAAAAACGAAAAATGGAAAGATGATTTTTCTCCCATAGACGTTAATTTAGGAGGTTACGTAGATACCTTTTATAGCAAAGCCTACCTACGTCATTTAACTATTTCTAAAGAAAGATTAGCGGCCCAGATAGCTTCCATTCATAATTTAAGATTTTACCTTTGGCTAGTAAAAGAAGCCCGAAGGCGAATTATTGACGGGACATTTGCCAGTTGGAAAAACGTAATGGTCCAAAAATTAACTATTAAACTGTAAGAAGTAGTTGAAGAAACTAGATATCTATATTATCAAAAAGTACCTTGTTACCTTTGTGTATACGGTATTAATATTGACCACCATTATCTGTATGGTAGACTTTACAGAGAATAACGATGATTTTATTTCTAAAGATGCCCCCTATTTTGAAATATTATTTACTTATTACCTCAATTACTACCCATACCTTGTTAATTTTTTAAGTCCTATCACCATTTTTATAGCCACTATTATGGTAACAGCAAGGCTAGCTTCTCATACAGAAATTATTGCTATGCTAAGTAGCGGGATGAGCTTTGCTCGTATTTTAGTGCCTTATTTTATAGGGGCTTCTTTACTCAGTGTTATTATTTTTTTTATGCTAGGGTGGGGAACTCCTAACTCTAATAAGAAGCGAGTAGCCTTTGAAAATAAATACCTTAAAAACAGTAGTAAAACCATTGCCGATAGAAATATCCACCTCAAAGTAGGAGACAATCTCTATGCTTACTTAAAATCCTATAATGCAGATATAGGACAAGCAAAAGGGTTTACACTAGAACACATAGAATTTACACCCGAAGGGCCTCAATTAAAAGAAAAAATAACAGCTAAACGAGCCCGCTGGGATGAAGAAACAAACAAGTGGAAACTAATTCGCTACGAGAAACGAGTCTTTATTGGAGAAAAGCAAATCATTACCTCCGGAGGGACCTTAGACACCTTGATTAAAATGACCCCTGAAGATTTTGTTACCGAATATGGAAAACGCTTAACACTTACCTCCACGGAACTATATAGCTACATAGAAGAATTAAAAGAAAAAGGGTCTACACAAGTGCAAGAATTCATTATAGAAAAGTACGAACGCCTCTTTTACCCCTTAGCCATCTTTGTATTAACATTTATAGGTGTATGTGTATCCGCTCGTAAAAGTAGAGAAGGGATAGGATATCAAATAGCCTTTGGTTTTGCATTAGCGCTTATTTACATTTTATTTGTTCAAACAGGTAGACAGTTTGCCGAAGCCAATGTTATTTCGCCAATTATTTCAGTTTTGATGCCGAACATCATCTTTGTTATTGTTGGTGTTTTTATGTACAGAAGAGTTCCAAAATAATGAGTGACCAATTTAATATACTAGTAAAAACCTACCACGGTTTAGAGCAAATCCTAGCCGAAGAGATTAAAGCCATTGGTGGAGAGTCCATTCAAGTCCTCACAAGAGCCGTGATGTTCACTGGAAATACAAAAGCATTGTACCGAGCCAACTACGAATGCCGTACCGCCATCAGAGTACTCAAATTCTTAAAAGAGGATACCATTAGAAATGAAAACGACCTCTACAAACTAGTGAGTACCATCAACTGGGAATCCTATATGTCCGTACACGACACGTTGTCCATAGATGCTGTCACCAATTCAGAGATTTTTACTCACAACAAATTCGTCGCCCTAAAAACAAAAGATGCTATTGTAGATCAGTTTCGAAAAAAATACGACGAACGTCCTTCTGTAAATACGCAAGATCCAGATCTACGAATTTACATTCACATCAGAGAAGATACCTGTAGCATCTACCTAGATAGTTCAGGAGACTCCCTACACAAAAGAGGGTATAGAGAAGGCAACTTTAGAGCACCTCTTAGTGAGTGTTTAGCAGCAGGCATGATTATGCTATCCGGTTGGGATGGAAAATCAGACTTCCATGATCCCATGTGTGGTTCAGGAACATTGCTCATAGAAGCAGCCATGATCGCCAAGAAAATACCCGCAGGATATTTCCGAAGAGCCTTTGCCTTCGAAAACTGGAAAGCATACGATAACGACCTATTCGAAGCCATCCTCGATGCAGCGGACAATCAGATCATTGAAACCAACCTACCTCTTATCCAAGGATCGGATGAAGACTCAGAAGCACTCAATATTACCGAACGAAATATAGAAAGTACAGAGCTTCAGGGAGTGATTACACTCAAGAAATGTTCCATCGCAGAGCTAACCAATTCTAGCGAAAAAGGCATATTAGTGACCAACCCTCCATACGACAAACGAATTCAGTCAAACGATATCGAAGCACTTTACGCCGAACTAGGAGACCTCTTCAAAAAGCAATATTCAGGTTGGAAAGCATGGGTCATTAGTAGTAATATGCCAGCATTGAAGCGAGTAGGACTTCGCCCGTCTCGAAAAATAGGTTTGTTCAATGGTCCTGATGAATGTAAGTTCCAACAGTACGAAATGTATGCAGGAAGCAAAAAAGCAAAGAAACAAAATCCACCAGTAGCATAAAAATATAATGAATACACCTTCGTGTAATGGCGCGAGAGTACACAAAAAAAGAAAAAATGGAAATTAAACCCGTAGTAATACTAGGAGCAGGAGGACTTGGAAAAGTAGCCCTTGATATTTTTGAACAAAACAACGTACCTGTATTTTGTTTTTTAGACGAAGATGCAAAACTTCATAATACACAGATTGGTGAAATCAGTATTATGGGAAAGCCAGACGATGATGGTTTCTTGAAATACATCGGTCAGAAATGCGATGCCTTTGTTGCAGTAGACGATGTAGCTTATAAGAAAAGCTTAGTAGACGTTCTAAAAGAAAGAAGAAAAGTAATGCCCACCAATGCCATTCATGAAAAGTCAGCCATTTCTCCAAAGGCAAGCCTTGGGTATGGTAACCTGGTAGCACAAGGAGCTTCTCTAGGTTTTGGAACAACTATAGGTCATCATTGTATTGTACATGCTAATGCTACCATAGATTATGAATGTACAGTTGAAGACTTTGTACAAGTAGGTGCAGGAGCTACCATAAACTCAGGAGTCACCGTAGAAGAAAACGTATTCATAGGTTCAGGGGTTACCATAGTAAGTGGCATAAAAATTGGAAAGAATGCTAGAATAGCAGCAGGTTCCGTAGTAATGCAAGAAGTGAAAGCAGGAGAAACGGTAATTGGAAACCCAGCAAAACCGATTTAGGTAAATAATAAGTTAGTAATTAAATAATTAAGAAATGAAGAAGAATAACATACTAATAGCTATAGCGACAGTTTTTGTATTGAGTAGTGCAACATTTGCCTTACTAAAGACCAAGCTTCAAGTCACTGTAATTGATAAAACAGGAAATACAGTAGAAGGAGCAAGTGTTACTTTATACCCAACCAAAGCCGATTATTTTAAGAAAACAAATCCCGTACAAGATGCTAAGCAAACCGATAAAAAAGGGAAAGTAAAATTCTCAGACCTTGAACCAACTACCTACTTTATGTATGCTGAAAAAGGAGACATGGACAATGTAGGGAGTGGTATCAAAGCAGATACATTAAAAGCAGGTAAAATCAATAAGTATAATACCGTAATTTCTGATTTATAGAAGTGTCAGGGACGCTTTAAGCGTCCCTGACACTTCTATAACGCCCGTTTAGCATAGTATAACGAGTGATGCAATATTGTGTTCAGTGCTAATTAATCACTATAAAAATAGTTTGTACGGATTAATTCATTATATTTATACGTATAAATATATGTAATGGATACAAAACTAACATTAAAGTTAAATCAACAGATTATTGAGAAGGCAAAAGAATATGCTTCCAATAAGAAAATGAGTTTGTCTCGAATTATAGAGGCATACCTTCAGTCATTAACTTCTGAGAAAACGGATACTGATTTTGAAATTTCTCCTTTTATAAAGAGTATTGCTACAGGAAGTAGTATTCCTACTGATTTGGACTATAAAAAAGGATATTCTGATTACTTAACAGAGAAGTATAAATGAGTAAACGGATTTTTATAGATACAAATGTTATGTTGGATTTTTTGGGAGAACGAGAACCGTTTTATGATCCTATTGCTAAAATTGCGACTCTGGGAGAGAAAGGTAGCGTAAATTTAGTTGTTTCACCCATTTCATTTGCGACAGTTAATTATTTCCTTTCAAAATTTGAAAATTCAAAAACGGCAAGAGAGAAACTAAGAAAATTTAAGATAATCAGTGAGATTTGTTCTCTTGATGAACATACGATTGAAAAAGGGCTGAATTCTTCGTTTAAAGATTTTGAAGATGCACTTCAATATTTTAGTGCTACTGAGTCTGATTGTGAATTAATTATTACAAGAAACGGGAAAGATTTTAAGAAATCACTTCTTCCAGTTATGACTCCTGATGAGTTTTTAAATAGTTTGGTTAACTAAGGCAACTTCTAATCTAATTTTAACTCTATCAAAGCAACCATTTTTCCTTAACTAATGTCATATAAGAAACAAAAGAGATGTATGCAGTCTACTAAGAGTACAGAAGATCTATTAGTCGAAAGGTGTAAAAAGAAAGACAGTAAAGCACAACAAGCCGTATACGAAAAGTATTCAGGCAAACTACTGTCTATTTGTAAGCGGTATCTTAACAACCAAGATGCGGAAGACGTCATGGCAATGGCTTTTGTAAAGATATTTGGTAAGATTCATCAGTTTCAGCACAAAGGAAGTTTCGAAGGTTGGATGAGACGTATTGTCGTCAACCAATGTTTAGCCTATCTTCAAAAAACAAAAAAGAGATATTTAGAGGTAGACATAGAAGATGCAGGGTATCAAGACACACAGCAAACAGTTGTTTCTTCTCTTCAGGAAGAAGACTTATTAACTATGATCCAGAGTCTTCCAGTGGGATATAGAACCGTTTTTAATTTATATGCCATAGAAGGATACTCTCATAAAGAAGTAGCAAAGCAATTGAAAATATCTGAAGGGACATCCAAATCTCAATTAAGTAGAGCACGCATTTTATTACAACAGAAGTTGAAGCAAGTAGAAAAAATAAAGGAGGTATATCATGTTGGACAATAACAATTATACAGACGACTTCTTTAAAAAGAAGTTTTCAGATTCTATTTCAGCACCTCAAAAAATAGAATGGGGTGATATAGAAAATAGAATGCAAAGACAACAACAGCTAACCTACACCAAATGGTTAGCTGGAGTAGCACTTGGTTTAGTAGGAATGTTTGCAGTAGTATCCTTATTTAAGGAAGAAGGAATTACTAGTCGAGTAGCTATTGCTCAAACAAATAAGAGTGTAGAGAAAACATCAAAAATTTCATTTACTCCTTATGTATACAATGTCTCTACGGGAGAATTACCTTCTTATTCCATTAATCAAGAAGGAGATACGTTTTCACAAGTTGCTTTTCCTCAAGAAGATGAATTGAAAATAGATAGATTACTGGACGAACGTTCTATGTATCATTCGTTTTACCGTGTGAATAACCGTGTTCAAGCAAGTTTTGTAAATAATTCGTCGAAATAATTACAAAAAAGAGTAGAAAGATGTTTAAACATCTAAAAAATTAGTGTATATTTGAATCATATATAAGGCGGCATTCTTCTGAATGTTGTTTTACATAGCTGGTTTTTTGGTTTTCCCTCTGAATTCATTCAGAGGGTTTTTTTATGCCTTTTTTTCAAATCTTAGCTGTATATTTACGTTGTGAATAAAACACTGACCGATAAAGCCCTTAAAGTACCTGTGATGGAGACATTTTACAGTATCCAAGGGGAGGGGAAATACCAAGGTCAAGCAGCTTTTTTTATTCGTTTAGCAGGATGTGACGTGGGGTGTCATTGGTGCGATGTAAAAGAAAGTTGGGCAATAGCAGATGATCAGTATGTAGCTATTGATGCATTGGTGGCAGAAGCTCAATCTCATGCTACAGATTTAATCATCATAACAGGAGGGGAGCCGTTTACACACAATTTGGATAAATTAACAGCAGCCTTAAAAGAAAAGGACTACCAAATTAATGTAGAAACAGCTGGTGTATACCCTATTACTGGTTCTATTGATTGGGTTTGTTTGTCTCCAAAGAAATTCAAAGAAGTATTGCCAGAGTATTACCCTATAGCACACGAATTAAAAATTGTCATATCGAATAGACATGACATTAAATGGGCAGAAGAACTAGCAGAAAAGGTATCTTCAATTTGTAGATTGTATTTACAGCCAGAATGGAGTAAGAGAGATACAACTACAGATTTAATTGTAGAATATGTAAAGAATAACCCTAGATGGAGTATATCATTACAAACCCATAAATACATGAATATTCCTTAACGATGAGAGCCATCGTTATACTATTTTTGTTTGTTAATTTTGTTGTTTACGCACAAACAAAGTCGGAGAAATTATATTCCAAAGCAATTTTATTTGAGAAAGAACGGGAGATAGAGCAAGCGATACTCCAATATAAGAAGACGATTAAGTTAGATAGTGCATTTTTTAAAGCGTATACAGCCTTAATCCGTAACTATGATTTATTAGGAGATATAAAATCAAAAGTAGGAATCTGTAAAGAGCTAGTTCGTCAACCAACTTCGGAAAGGTATCATTTCTATTACCTTCAATTAGTCGATTATCATTATCTACAAGGTGATTATGGTGAGTCAAAAAAGTACATTAAAAAAGCATTACCTCTTTTCTCTGAAAATTCTAAAGAATATTTATACCTATTAAAGCGGCAGGAATCTGTTGATTTTTCAATTCAATCAAGAGAAAATAAACTGGGTAGTTTATTAACGCCAGTATTTCCCAATCTTCCTTTTACCTCATATCCATTAGCGATAAATGATAGCTTACTTTATATCAACGTTCGTACTTTATTAGCTAAGTATAAAAAGAGTGCGATTTCTGTTGCTATTAAAATGAATGGAGAATGGAAGCACCCTGTTGCATTAGAAGTGAATATAAATACTGTGATAGATCAAGGGAAATGCACTTTCTCGTCAAAAGGAGATACTATTATTTTCACCTCATGTAACCGTAAAGGAACGAGAGGAGGTTGTGATCTATACTTCTCCACTATTAAAGATGGTCAATGGACAAAACCAGAAAACTTGGGAGACAGTATCAACTCTATTGCATGGGATTCTGAACCATCACTATCAGCAGATGGGAATACATTGTTCTTTTCATCAAGAAGAGAAGGGGGGTATGGAAAAGAAGATATTTGGTACAGTACAAAGAAAAACGGTGTTTGGGGTAAGGCACAACACTTAGATAAATCTGTTAATTCACCTGAACGAGAAGTAACGCCTTTTATTCATTCTAATGGGCAACTATTCTTTTCTTCTACAGAAGGAATTAGTATGGGCGGGTTTGATGTATATTCCAGTACGAGGATAGGAGATAAGTGGTCAGCAAAAGAGAATGTAGGTGCACCGATTAATTCAGAAAAAGATGAAAGTGGTTTTATGATTGTACCTAATTTAAAAACAGCTTATTTTTCTAGATACTTACCTTCTCAAAAAGTGATGGGACAACCAGAATCAAAGACCTATTCATATGAATTACAAGATGAACTGCTGTTGGAATCTGTAGAACAGAAACTGACTTTTTCAGGTGTTTTATTTGAAACGGATAGTTATGCAGTTGATACTGTATTTCAGAAAGAGTTAGCTCAATTAGTTATCGCATTACAACGTAATAAAGAAGTATCCATAGAAGTAGTAGGTCATACAGACAATGTAGGAAGCAGTAACGATAATGTAATTCTTTCTAAAAAAAGGGCTGATTCAGTAGCTAAATTATTAACAGAAAAAGGAATTGATGTAACTAGAATACATGTGAAAGGATTAGGTGATATTCAGCCTATAGCATCAAATCAAACAGATGAAGGCAAGCAGAAGAATAGACGAATAGAGATTTTATTTCATGTGTTTTAATAAATTATATACCCTCCCGCTGTGCGGGTTTTCTGTACTTTTATATTATGTCAATAGATCGAAAAAAACAGCCTAGACTTACCTTAGTTGGAGCAGGACCCGGTGATCCTGAGTTAATTACCATTAAAGGAATAAATGCACTAGCTACTGCAGATGTTGTATTGTATGATGCCTTGGCTCACCCAGATTTATTAGTACATGCCAAAAAAGAAATTGAGAAAATATATGTTGGAAAGTTGGTAGGTAAGTGTCAATTGAAACAAGAAGATATCAACCAGCTAATTGTTGATAAAGCGCTAGAACGTGGTCATGTAGTGCGTTTAAAAGGAGGTGATCCGTTTGTCTTTGGAAGAGGACACGAAGAACTCGTTTTTGCTGAAAAACATGGATTAGAAACAGCTATTGTGCCTGGTTTATCTAGTATTTATTCTGTACCAGAACTATGTGGTATTCCTTTAACGAGAAGAGGTATTAATGAGAGTTTTTGGGTAGTGACAGGGACAACTAAAGATCACAAAGTATCTTCCGATATTGATTTAATAGCGCAATCTAATGCTACTGCAGTGATTTTAATGGGAATGCATAAGCTAGATCAGATTGTAGCTAAATTTAAAAACGTAGGCAAGAACGATACGCCAGTCGTTATTATTCAAAACGGAGCCAGGAAAGATCAAAAAGTAGGTGTAGGGACAGTTTCTACTATCGAAAAAGTGGTGAAGGAATCGGGTTTATCAGCACCAGCGGTAATAGTAATAGGAGAGGTAGCTCGTTTGTATGATCCTAAAAGGATTGCTAATATAGAACTAAGAGAATAACTTAGAGTATATTCTTTTGAGAAAAGAAGGGCGCTTTTCTTTAGGAAGTTCGTAAGCAAGAGCGGTATTTAGTTTCCTATCTATTTCAGACAATACTCGTTTGCCAGGCTCTTCTCCTAATGAGTCTTTTAATAATTGTTCAGACTTTTTGAAATCCATTTTTTCTATTGATTCTGGAAAAAAAAGGTGCAAAAAAAAAGGTGGCTATGTAAATAACCACCTTTTTTTTTTTAATAACATTGAATGCTTAGTTCAAACTTGCTAAAGAAGTATTGAATGTTGCACTAGGTCTCATGATCTTAGCTACCAAAGCATCATCTGCTTTGTAATACCCTTTGATGTCTTGTTTACTACCCTGTATTTTATTTAATTCAGATACGATAGTAGCTTCGTTTTCACTCAATTGATTAGCTAAAGGAGTGAATTTCGCTTTTAAATCAGCATCTTCACTTTGATTAGCTAATGCTTTAGCCCAGTACAATGCAAGGTAGAAGTGACTCCCTCTATTGTCCAATTCACCTACTTTCCTAGAAGGAGATTTATCAGATGATAAGAATTCACCGTTTGCTGTATCCAATGTTTTAGCTAATACTTTCGCTTTATTGTTATTAGTTGTATCTCCAAAGTGATCTAACGATTCAGAAAGAGCTAAGAACTCACCTAATGAATCCCAACGTAAATGATTCTCTTCTAATAACTGCTGTACATGCTTAGGAGCAGAACCTCCAGCACCTGTCTCAAATAAACCACCACCATTCATTAATGGAACAATAGAAAGCATTTTAGCACTAGTACCCAATTCCATAATAGGGAATAAGTCCGTTAAGTAATCTCTTAATACGTTACCCGTAACTGAGATAGTATCTTTTCCAGCTCTTATTCTTTCTAAAGAGAAGTTCATTGCCTCCACGGGATTCATGATATGAATTTCTAAGCCTGCCGTATCGTGGTCTTTTAGGTAAGCAGTTACTTTTTCTATTAAGATACTGTCGTGCGCTCTTTTGTTATCCAACCAAAAAACAGTAGGCGTATTAGTTGCTTTGGCTCTTTTTACAGCTAGTTTTACCCAATCCCTTATCGGAGCATCTTTTACTTGACACATTCTAAAGATATCACCTTCTTCTACACTTTGCTCTACTAAAACAGCTCCTTTGGCGTCTAGTACTTTTACTGTACCATTAACTGCTATTTCGAATGTTTTATCATGAGAACCGTATTCTTGTGCTTTTTGGGCCATCAACCCTACATTGGGAACACTACCCATAGTAGCAGGATTAAACGCACCATTCTTTTTGCATTCATCAATTACTGCTTGGTAAAGACCAGCGTATGAACGGTCTGGGATAATTGCTTTTGTATCCTGAGTCTTCCCTTCTTTATCCCACATTTTTCCTGATTCACGAATCATAGCAGGCATCGATGCATCAATGATGACATCACTAGGAACGTGTAAGTTCGTAATCCCTTTATCAGAATTTACCATAGCAAGCGCAGGTTGCTTTGAGTAACATGCTTCGATATCAGCTTTTATTTCTGCTTGCTTACTTTCTGGGAGACCTTCTATTTTAGCATATAAATCACCTATTCCGTTATTTAAGTTAACACCTAGTTCTTTTACAGTGTCAGCATGCTTTTCTAATACATCTTTGTAGTACACCGCTACAGCATGTCCAAAGATAATTGGATCAGATACTTTCATCATTGTAGCTTTCAAGTGAACTGAAAGTAAAATGTTTTGTTTTTTAGCATCAGCTATTTCTTTTTCTAAAAAAGCATGCAATGCTTTTTTACTCATCACAGCAGCATCTATGATTTCACCTTTGATAAGCTGAGTAGCTTCCTTTAATACAGTAGTGCTTCCGTTAGTATCTACAAACTCTATTTTAGCTACCGTATCTTCAGATAAAACAACTGATTTTTCACTTTCATAAAAATCACCACCATCTAAGTGTGCAACATGTGTTTTTGAATCAGAAGACCAAGCCCCCATTCTGTGTGGATTGTCTTTTGCGTATTGCTTTACTGCTCCTGCAGCTCTTCTGTCTGAATTTCCTTCTCTTAGTACAGGGTTTACAGCACTTCCTTTTATTTTGTCGTAACGAGCTTGTATTTCTTTGCTTTCATTGTAATTCGGTAAAGCATATCCTTGGCTCTGTAATTCTTCAATAGCGGCCTTTAATTGAGGTACTGAAGCACTGATGTTAGGAAGCTTCACAATATTAGCTTCTGGTGTTTTTGCTAATTTTCCTAATTCTGCTAAATCATCATTCTGTTGTTGTTCTTTCGTTAAAAAATCAGGAAAAGCAGCTATTATTCTCCCCGCTAGAGAGATGTCTCTCGTTTCTATGGCTACACCTGCAGTAGAGGCGAATGATTGAACAATTGGAAGGAATGATTGAGTTGCTAAAGCTGGCGCTTCGTCTGTGATCGTATAAATTATCTTATTACTTGCCATAATTGGGTTTGTTTTTCCTAAATAATGGGCAAATATACGTGCTAAATAGTAAAGTTGTACCTATATACTCTGTTTAATTTAATGAAAAATGGGAGATATGATGTCTATTCATTAATCAGACAAAAGAATCATAGAATTAAATTAATGAAGACAATTAAAGAATGAATAAAAGAGTGGTAGTTGCCTTCTTTTGTCTAAGGTCTAAGGTCTCATTTCTTTTTCTTTATTTCTTCTTTTTTTTCCGTTTCGGAACTTCTTCTTTTAAGGAATCAATCTCAGTCATAATTGATTTCCAATCGTCTGTTTTTTCGGTTGATGTCAGTAATGTTTCTTCGTGCTCATCTTTGTCTACCGTAAGTACTTTGATGGGTTTGGTAATGTATTCTTGAATTTTGAGAAGCAACTCTTTTTCTTCTTTACTACTAAAAGAAATAGCTTGTCCTTTGTGATTTCCTCTACCTGTCCTACCTATTCGGTGTACATATGTTTCTGGCTGTTCAGGAATATCATAGTTGACTACTAAGTCCACTTTCTTTACATCTATTCCTCTAGCACTTACATCAGTCGCTATTAATACCTTTTCGTCTCCGTTTTTAAAAGCAGTCAGTGCTTTTTTACGTTCTATTTGATCTTTATCGCCATGAATAGTCACCGTACGTAAATTAGCTCGTTCCATAGCTTTAAAGACTCTTTCTGCTCGTACTTTTGTTCGTACAAAAACCAATACTTTACTTTCAGTGTTTTCTTTTAGTATTCTTTCTAGGTAAAATCGTTTATCGTCCATTTCTACCCACATTACCGCATGGTCTATCTTTTTAGAAATAGGGTCTTTTGGCGAAATTTGAATTCTAATAGCATTACGAACAAGAGAGTAAGCTAGTTTCTTAATCTTTTCGTCTATGGTCGCAGAAAAGAAAAGTGTTTGTCGTCCTCTAGGTAAAAAACGAATCACATCTTCTATGTCTCTGTAGAAACCAAGGTCAAGCATATGATCTGCTTCGTCCAGTACCAATGTTTTTAGTCCTCGAAAATCAATTTGTTCTTGATTGTTAAGGTCAAATAAGCGACCAGGAGTAGTCACTAGAACATCTAAATGACTAGCTAGTTGCTTTAACTGGGATTCTTGTTCTACACCGCCAAATAGAGCAAAACTCTTTACTCGAGTCTTTTTTCCAATTCGTTTAAATTCTTCGTCTATCTGGATGGCTAGTTCACGTGTAGGAACCATCACTAAACATTGAATTCCTTGTCTTCTTCTGTCTTTGTGAATAGCGTCTAAAATAGGAATTACAAAAGCAGCTGTTTTACCTGTCCCTGTTTGAGCAATACCCAACACATCTTCTCCCTTTAGAATGTAGGGAATAGCTTTAAACTGAATATCAGTAGGCTTTTTTAGCTCTAGTTTAGCCAGTTGTTCTTTGATTTCTGGAGCAATAAAATAGTCGTCGAAACGCATTAGCCTCTTTTAAATATAAGTTCTGATTCTGTAGACAATTGTGGATCATAGGTGTAACCACCTTCTGTGAAACCTTGTAGTTGCTCTACTTCTGATAATTGATTTTTAATAATGTATTTAGCCATCATACCTCTAGCTCGTTTGGCATAGAAGGATATAACTTTGTATTTGTCGTTTTTAAAATCTTTGAATTCTACGTTGATTAATTGAGCGGTCAAGCTTTTACGTTTTACTGCTTTAAAGTATTCATTAGACGCTAAATTGATCAATATGTTATCTCCTTGATCAGCTAAGTCTTTTTCTAATTGTGTTACAATTTCATCTCCCCAGAAGTCGTAAAGGTTCTTCCCACCTTTTATGGGAAGCTTTGTGCCCATTTCTAAACGGTAAGGCTGAATGTAGTCTAACGGTCTTAATAAACCGTACAGTCCTGAAAGAATACGAAAGTGATTTTGCGCAAAGTCACAGTCTTTTTGAGTAAAATTCTCTGCCTCTAAACCTAAGTAAACATCTCCTTTGAAAGCAAATGCGGCTTGTTTGGAGTTGGAATCACTATAAGTAGGAGAGAAGTTGTGGTAACGCTCTACATTGAGTTGAGCTATATTTTCGCTGACACTCATCAGTTTTTGAATGTCTTCTACGCTCTTTTTCTTGAGTTCTTGTATTAATTCAAGGCTTTCTTTCTGAAAACGAGTCTCCGTGTGGGAGAATGTCACTTCTTGTTCAAAGTCTAGTGTTTTTGCAGGAGAAACAATCGCTATCATGTTTATAAGAATAAGTTTGTGAAACAAAGTTACAAACTTCATGACAGTAAAAATGCAGATGTGTAAATAAAAACTGACTGTAGAATGTCATTGGATTGACGAATGTTGTTTTTGTTTGTGAATTAGTAATAGGATACGTATTGTTTTTTTATTTTTGTTATGAGTGATTTGAAACTAAATGTTAGGTACTAAAACTAAAAAAGAGATTTTTTTGTCTTACGTCTAAAAATCCTACAACCTAAAATTATGAAGCACATACTTTCTCTATTCTCTTTTTTACTATTGTTTGTTAGCTGTAGTTACAGTAATACTTCTCAAACAGCACATGAACATAAACCTGAGAAAAAAGAGCAGTCATTAGAAGGGTTGTCTGTCGCTTACTTTGCAAGTGGCTGTTTTTGGTGCGTAGAAGCTATTTTTGAG
>JBGCEI010000057.1:0-7506 GCA_045106295.1 Cyclobacteriaceae bacterium | reverse complement strand
GCTTACATAAGGGTTATAAAATTGATCGTCTTTAAATATATTTTTAATCTTAGAGGGCTTAAAAATATGTAAAATATTCTCACTATGAACACTAAAAATCATTGGAAATTCAATAATCTTAAAGATCATTTTCTCCCTAATCTCTTTATTAAACTCATCGATAGGATCTAAATTTAATAAGTACCCTCTCGTATCATATTTTATTGAATAAGATAAACTAATCTTATTTTCTTCACCAATAAAGAGACGGTGATTAAAGCCTATTCCCCTATTAACTCTTGGTAAAACAAATTTTGAATATTCATCTTCATACTCTGAGTAATAAGAATATGAAGAGAAACCAAGATTAGAAATTATCCCAAAATAAGAGTTAGCACCAAAAGATATAAACTTAAATAAAAGAACAAATAATATAAATAGAACGTGTTTTTTCATTTAAGTATTCACCTTTTTTAAACTAAGTTCAATTGTTTATTTTTTGCTTTAGCTTCGTATGCTTTTATTTCATCTTGTTTAGATAAAATAAAGTCTATATCATCGTAACCATTCAATAAGCATGTCTTTTTATAAACCCCTATCTCAAATGATTCACTAGCTCCAGTAGAATTCATTGTAAAAGTCTGTGCTTCTAAATCTACATCAAATGTTACTTCTGGATTTTTTTCTATCTCAGCAAATATCTCATTCAAAAAAGCATCAGATATTTGTACGGGTAACAATCCGTTATTCAATGCATTACCTTTAAAAATATCTGCAAAAAAAGAAGATACTACTACTTTGAAAGGGAAATCATAAATTGCCCATGCAGCATGCTCTCTTGAAGAACCTGTTCCGAAGTTCTTCCCTCCTATTAAAATTTCACCACTGTACTTTGGGTTGTTCAAAGGAAAGTCAGCCTTCAATGTATTGTCTGGGTTATATCTCCAGTCTCTAAATAAATTATCACCAAAACCG
Source organism: Cyclobacteriaceae bacterium (assembly GCA_045106295.1). Taxonomy (GTDB): domain Bacteria; phylum Bacteroidota; class Bacteroidia; order Cytophagales; family JAAEPT01; genus WTJX01. The sequence continues at coordinate 6,552 of JBGCEI010000057.1, read as the reverse complement.
TCTCTTGTAGTCGCTTTCAGAAATCTAGCAGGTATAATCTGATCTGTATCGATATCTTCTATCTGTACAGGTACTGCTCTTGATGTTATTTTTTTAAACTTGTCCATTTTAACTTTTGGTATTAAGTATCAGGTAAAAAGTACTAAGACTTTGATTCCGATTTTTTTAACTAAACCTTATATTTTACTTAAGTACAATGAATCGATTCATACTTGATACATTGTACTTAAAACTTGGTACTTTTTTATAAATAATCTCTTACATCTACAATTTTACCCTCAATAGCACATGCTGCTACTGTAAGTGGAGATGCTAAAATAGTTCTAGATCCGGGTCCTTGTCTACCTTCGAAGTTTCTATTTGAGGTAGCTACGGCATACTCTCCTTTAGGAACTTTATCTTCATTCATGGCTAAACAGGCAGAACATCCAGGCTCACGTAATGTAAAACCTGCTTCTTCTAAAATTTTATCTAAACCTTCCGCTTTCGCTTGAATCTCTACTCCTTTCGATCCAGGAACGATTAATGGATTTACGTGAGGCGCTTTTTGCTTTCCTTTTACAAAATCAGCAAATATCCTAAAGTCTTCTATTCTACCATTTGTACAAGACCCTAAGAATACCCAGTCGATCTTCTTACCAATCATATTGTCACCAGGAGCAAATCCCATGTAGTCTAATGATTTTTGGAAAGTGACTTTATTATTATCTTCTACTTCTTCTAAAGTTGGAATATGACCACTTACACCTACTCCCATTCCAGGGTTAGTTCCATAAGTTACCATTGGCTCAATATCTTCTGCTTTAAAAGATAATTCTTTATCAAATTTAGCATCAGCATCAGAAGGCAATGTATTCCAGTAAGCTACTGCAGCATCCCACTCTTGCCCTTCAGGAGCATATTCTCTTCCTTTTACATAGTCAAATGTAGTTTCATCTGGAGCAATCATTCCTCCACGAGCTCCCATTTCAATTGACATATTACAGATCGTCATTCTAGCTTCCATAGAAAGCGAAGAAATAGCCGTTCCACAAAACTCTACGAAATAGCCAGCACCACCACCAGTTCCTAATTGAGAGATTACATACAATACAATATCTTTAGATAGCACGCCCTTCTGAAGTGTACCGTCTATTTGTATTTTCATAGTTTTTGGCTTAGCCAACAATAAACATTGTGTAGCCAAAACGCTCTCTACTTGACTTGTTCCTATTCCAAAAGCAATAGAACCAAATGCACCGTGTGTAGATGTATGAGAGTCACCACATACCATTGTCATACCAGGCTTAGTTAAACCTAATTGAGGACCAATAATATGAACAACACCATGATTTTCATGACCTAGACCATAGTAAGCTACATCGTGATTTTTACAATTTGCTTCTAATGTCTCTACTTGTTTTCTAGAAAGCGCTTCCTTAATTGGTGATAATTGATCTTTAGTCGGTACGTTATGATCTGGAGTCGCCGTTGTTTGACTAGGCCTAAAAACTGGAACACCTCTACTCTCTACTCCAGAGAAAGCTTGCGGGCTAGTTACCTCATGTACTAAATGTCTGTCGATGTAGATTACATCTGTCGTTTCGTCGATTGTATGCACCACATGTGCATCCCAAACTTTCTCAAATAATGTCTTACCCATAAAAATAGCTCTTAAAAGGAGTGCAAAGGTAGGTTTTTTTGCTTGAAAATTAAAGAAAGAAGCTCTCGAATTAGCTAGATTCAATAAACTTTTCCTTTTTTGCAAAAAAAAGAGTACATTAAGAAAGAATTATTTGAAAGATTAACAATGTCTGAACAGCAAGTATTAAGCAATACTCACCTCTATGAAAACTGTATTGAACGTATTAATAATTTAAATGCCTTCTCTGAACCTGAGTGGGGAAAGATGAATGTCACACAAATGCTAGCTCACTGCCATGAAGTAGAATTGGTAATGGACGGTAAGGATTTAAAAAAGAAACCACTTTACTTTACCATTTTCAAAAGTTCTATTCGTTCTCACGCTTTAGACGATAAACCATACGATCAAAGTATAAAGACACATCCTCAATACAAAATAAAGAAACCTGGGAGCTACGACGAAGAGAAGAGAAAACTAATTACTCTTTTAGAAAAAGAACGATCTGTAGACGGAGAAACTATCCATCCTATTTTTGGAAAATTGACTATTGAACAAAGACATTGGTTGTCTTTCAAACATCTGGACCACCATTTGAATCAGTTTGGTGTTTAGTACATTCAATATAATTTAGACTAATCAATACTTTATGAAAACAATGACTTGTAACCAACTAGGTGGAGCTTGCAACTTAGAGTTTCACGGAAATACATTTGACGAAATAGTAGAACAAAGTAAAGCACATGGAATGGAAATGTTTCAATCTGCTGATCCTGCTCACCTGAAAGCTATTGGAGAAATGCAACAATTGATGCAATCACCAGATGGAATGAGTAAATGGTTTGAAAGTAAGAAACAGGAGTTTGAAGCTTTACCTGAAAACAACTAGACTTTAAGATCTTAAGACTCTGAGATTCTAAGACTTTAGACACTAGACTCAATTTTCAAGTTTGGAATTTGAGTTTTGTAATTTGGAATTTATATTATCTGAGGCCCTTTATCACTCACTTTAGAAACAAAAGTCTCGCATTCAATATTTAAGTCGTCGTACACTTTTTTCATGGCATGACTTAATTCAATCGCTTTTGATTCTCCTTTGCTCAGCGCAAAAGTAGTAGGACCAGAACCTGAAATACTACAGCCTAACGCACCTAATTCTAATACGGTACGTTTCACTTCATTAAAACCAGGAATCAATACCGAACGGATAGGTTCTATGATATGGTCTTCTAAAGAACGACCGATTAGATCATAATCTTCCATCATCAATCCAGCAACTAAACCTCCTACGTTTCCCCATTGTACAATGGCTTTCTGTAGCGTAACATCTTTTTTTAGAATGCTTCGAGCATCTTTTGTTTTTACGTTCACATGAGGATGAACCAATGTACAATACAAATCATCTGGAGTAGTTAGTTTCACTACGTCTAACGGATCATAACTTCTTACCAAGACAAAACCACCCAATAAAGCTGGAGCTACATTATCTGCATGAGCAGAACCACAAGCTATCATTTCCCCTTCCATAGCAAAAGGGAGTAATTTTTCTATGGCTAAAGGTTTACCCAATAATTCATTCAAAGCAAATACGCCAACTACAGAACTAGCAGCACTTGACCCTAAACCACTTTTAAGAGGCATTTTTTTATGTAGGCTAATTTCTACTCCTAAGTCTTCTTTTCTGATTGCTTTTAAATAACTGATGATAACAGCCGATACCGTATTCTCTGCTGCGTCTAATGGAAGGAAACCTTCATCGCCCGTTATTTCCTTGATGGTAACACCTGGCTTGTCTACTAATCGGATTTCCACTTCATCACCTGGATTTTCCACAGCAAAACCCAAGACATCAAATCCACACGCTACATTAGCTACCGTTGCAGGAGCAAACGCTCTAATACTTTTTTGAGCCATAAGTTGTTGAATTAGTCGTTGCTTACGGAAATAATATCTGCAAATACACCTGCTGCAGTTACTTCCGCTCCTGCTCCAGGCCCTTTGATTACTAATGGATTTTCTTTGTAACGTTGTGTAGTGAACGAAATCATATTATCACTTCCAGAAAGACTAAAGAATGGGTGATCTGCTCCTACTTCATTTAAATCTACAGTGAGTTTTCCATCTTCTAAGGAAGCAATAAAGCATAGTTTCTTCCCTTGGTCTGCTGCTGCTTTTCTTTTCCCTTCAAAAACGGCGTCTGCTTTCTCTAGTTCGGCAAAGAAATCATCAACAGAACCTGCATCAATACAAGCTTGAGGTAAAATATTGTTAACCTGTACATCAGATGGTTCCAACTCAAAACCTGCTTCACGTGCTAGAATTAGAATTTTCCTAGCCACATCCATTCCGTTGAGGTCATCTCTTGGGTCTGGCTCAGTAAAGCCTTTATCTTTGGCATCCAATACTACATCTTTGAACGACTTACTACCATCGTATGAGTTAAAGATAAACGAAAGTGAACCAGAAAGAACACCTTCTATTTTTAAAATCTCATCTCCACTATGAATCAAGTTCTGTAAGGTATTGATCACTGGAAGCCCTGCTCCTACATTTGTTTCATACAAGAAACTAGCACCTGATTTAAGCGTAGCTTTTTTCAGTTTAGCATAGTCTGCATAACTTCCAGAGTTCGCTACTTTGTTTGGCGTAACGATGGATATATTAGAAGACAAAATCTCTTCATAGAATTCAATGATCTCTTTATTAGAGGTATTATCTACGTACACACTGTTTGGAAGATTCATTGCTTTCATCTCGTCTACAAACGTTTTGAAACTAGAATCTTTTCCTTCCTGTGCTAAACCTTCTTTCCATTTAGTTAGGTCAATTCCGTCTGAATTGAATAACATCTTACGACTATTCGCCAGACCAACTACTTTCACATCGATTAATCGTTCGCTAACCAAATAATCTTGTTGTTGTTTGATTTGATCTAACAACGTCCCTCCTATTAATCCAGGACCAACTACAAATAAATTCACTGTTCTAGCTAAGGACAAAAAGAATGCGTCATGTAAGGTATTCAATGCTTTAGAGAGATTATCTCTCTGAATTACGACGGACACATTTAGTTCAGAGGAACCTTGAGCAATCGCTACGATATTGATTCCGTTTCTCCCTAACGAATGAAACAACTTACCAGAAATACCGGTTGTGTTTTTCATATTCTCTCCAATAGCAGCTACTATGGATAGATTATCTTCTACTTTAACGGTATTGATTTTTCTAGCTTCAATTTCATAATGAAACTCATCGTGAATTGCTTTCTTCGCTTTTACGGCATCTTGTGGTTCTACAGCAAACGTAATCGAATGCTCAGAAGAAGCCTGCGTAATTAAAATGAGGTTAACGCCTTCATTAGCCAAGGAGCTAAATAAACGAGCAGAAATACCTGAAACGCCTACCATTCCACTTCCTTGAACACTTACCAAAGAAATTTCTTTAATAGAAGAAATGCCTTTTACTTTTAATTTATTCGGTTCTCCACTTTGCTCACTGATCAAAGTTCCTGGGTGAAACGGGTTGAATGTGTTTTTGATCTTAATAGGAATCTTTTCGTCTACTAAAGGTTGTAGTGTAGGCGGATAAATGACCTTAGCACCAAAGTGAGTCATTTCCATGGCTTCACTGTAGGTAATCATAGGTAATGAAAAGGCTTTCTTCACCATACGTGGATCAGCAGTCATTACACCATTTACGTCCGTCCATATTTCTACGCCTTCGGCTCCTGTAGAAACGGCTAAAATGGAAGCAGTAAAATCAGACCCTCCTCTTCCTAGTGTAGTCGTAGTTCCTTCTGCATCAGATGAAATGAACCCAGTTACAATAGAGATAGTGCCTTTCTTTAGTTCTTTGTTAACTAACTCTTTTGTTAGTTTGTAATTTACTTTAGCACTTCCATGTGTACTGTCTGTTCTCACAATAGTACGAGCATCTACGTATTTTGTAGGTAGGCCCATTCGTTGACCTGCTTTGTCAATAATAAAAGCACTCAACCGTTCTCCATGACTCAATACAAAGTCTTGAGATTTAAGTGATATTTCTTTAATTAAAAAAACACCTTTTAAAAAGTCATCTAATTCATTGATCACACGTTTAATGTGCGCAAACAGCTCACTTTGGTCTTGAACATCGATCAGTGCTGCCACTGTGTCCATGTGTTTTTGCTCGATATCGTTTACCGTTTCTTGGTAGGTTTCGTCTCCTGAAGCTGCTTGGGTGCTCGCTTTCATGAGTAAGTTGGTGATTTGGCTCATTGCAGAAACTACAATGGCAAAAGAAGTACCTGCTTGGTGATATTCCTTAGCAATAGAAAGTACTTTTAGTATGTTTTCGTGGGAACCTACGGATGTCCCTCCAAATTTCAATATTTTCATTAATTATAGTATTTAGTATCAAGTAGCTAGTATCAAGACTAAACTCTTAATTCTTGACTAATTAATCAGTATACAACACTGATTACAAATTACCAGCAAATATGGCGATTTGCTTCTTCATTTTCATCACTACACACTTGTTTAATTCTGATTTGGGTATAAAAAAAGTCCATTTGAAGAATCAAACGAACTTTTAAAGTACTATTCTATTAAACCGACTACTCAAAAACGAATTTAACGCCGACTAGTAAACCTAAAAAATTCACATCATTTACATAATATTTAACCTCTGCAAAAGGAGTCAAAGGAGCATCTATTTCAAAATCAGATCCTATACCTAAGGTAAGACCTACTGAACCATTATTAATCGTACCAAAGCTAGGTACCTCTGAATTAAGATTAAAGTAATGTAACCCACCAATTGCGTACAAAGAAGCTGGGTCTGCATCTAACTGGGTAATCATGTAATTTGTTTCCAAATCAACAGCCACTTCCGAGATATCAGAAATCCCTTTTCTTTTAGGAATAAAGTAATCAATGGATAATGCGCCTCTC
>JBGCEI010000056.1:0-9977 GCA_045106295.1 Cyclobacteriaceae bacterium | reverse complement strand
GCTGCTACATATCCTCCAGGTCCTGATCCGATTACGGTTACGTTGTATTTCATACTCTTTTAGTATTTAGTAGCTGGTATCTAGTAGCTAGACCAACCACGCTTTTATTTAATTTAGTTAATGCGTACGAGGTATTAGGTACAACGTACAATGCTTTTTATTTTAATTATCTGGTAGCTAGTATTTAGTATCTAGATGCCATAGTTATTATTTAATTGACTTTTTGAGTCCAACTAACATGCGTTGGATTTCGTTTAATTTTAAAATTAACTGCTCAAATACATCTAGTTTTAAGTAGTTGATGTTTTTCGCAATAATAAGTTGAGTTTCTAATTCAAAGGAAGATGCTAATGCATATCCTAAAAATTGTTGAAACTCTTTATTTCCATTTCGTCCAGCTCCTTCTGCAATATTAGATGGGATTGATACACAAGATCTATTGATCTGGCTAATCAATCCATACTTTTCTTGATTAGGGAACGATTCTGTAATCTGGTAGATAGTCGTACTAAATTCAATTGCCTTCTTCCAGACATCAAGTTCTTTGAAATTATGCATACTAGATACTAACTACCAGATACCTATATTCCCAACATCAATCGAGCAGGATCCTCCAACAATTCCTTCACTCGGTACAAGAAGCTTACAGACTCTTTTCCATCGATTACTCTGTGGTCGTACGATAAAGCAACGTACATAATTGGTCTGATAACTACTTCTCCGTTGATGGCTACTGGACGTTGCACAATATTGTGCATTCCTAGAATTGCCGACTGTGGTGCATTGATAATAGGCGTAGAAAGCATAGATCCGAAGATACCACCGTTTGTAATGGTGAATGTTCCGCCTTGCATTTCGTCCATACTCAATTTACCGTCTCTTGCTTTGATGGCTAATCTTACGACTTCCTTCTCAACACCTGCAAAACTTAAGTCTTCTGCATTTCTGATGACTGGTACCACTAATCCTTTTGGAGAAGAAACTGCAATAGAAACATCACAGTAGTCATTGAATACCATTTCATCTCCATCGATGTATGCATTTACGGCAGGCCATTCTTGTAATGCCATTGTACAGGCTTTCGTGAAGAACGACATAAATCCTAGACCTACTTCGTATTTCTCCTTGAATTTGTCTTTGTATTGCTTACGGATATCCATGATTGGCTTCATGTCTACTTCATTGAAAGTAGTTAACATGGCCGTTTCATTTTTTACCGTAACCAAACGCTTGGCAATGGTTTTACGCATTCCCGACATTCTTTTACGCTCTTGGTTTCTAGAACCTCTATACGCAGGTGCTGGTGCTTCTGTTGAAGCGGCTGCTTTTGCAGGAGCTGGAGCAGGTTTTTGAGCTTTCTCAGCATCTTCTTTGGTGATTCTACCATCTACGCCTGTTCCTTTTACAGACTCAGGGCTAATTCCTTTTTCAGCTAATATTTTACTAGCAGCAGGAGAGGGGTGACCACTTGCGTATGTATCGTTATTACTTGTAGCTGCAGCAGGAGTAGTGCTTATTGCTGTTTCAGCTGCACTTGGTGCCGCACCTTCCATTATTTCTATTCTACAGATTACAGCACCTACAGGAATAGGTTCATCAGCATTTGCAACGGGTCTTAAAATTCCTTGTGCTTCAGCGGGTAGTTCTTGAGTAGCTTTATCTGTTTCTACTTCACAAATAGTTTCGTCTAACTCTACAAAATCACCATCTTGTTTTAGCCATTCTGCAATCACTACTTCAGAAATGGATTCTCCCATTTGAGGAACTACCATTTCTATGACTTGTCCTGTGGCTTTAGGTCCTTCTGATGCTTGTGCAGCTTCAGGAGCAGACTTTGCATTATCAGCGATAGATGGAGCACCTGTCTCGTCTATTTCGCAAACAACAGCACCAATGTCTATGGTGTCGCCTTCTTCTGCTTTTGTTGTTAAGATACCTGCTACTTCTGCGGTTAATTCGAATGTTGCTTTATCTGATTCCAGTTCACAGATTACTTCATCCATTTCTACTGAATCCCCTGTCTTTTTTAACCATTGAGAAATAGTTACTTCACTGATTGATTCCCCAACTGCTGGGATTTTCATTATTGTTGCCATTTTATTGTAGTATTAAGTAGCTAGACTAATTTAATTATATTTTTCTTTTTTAAACATATAGAACAGATGCTCTTTACCTGTATTGCTAATGTTTGGCTGTTGCTTAAATTCAAGTAATTTAACAAGTTCCCAGCCTTCAATACTGAATTGATTGATCACTTTAATTAACCCTACATATTCAGCCTTGTTTCTATAAATTGCTTTCTCTTTTGAGTCATTTATGGTCTTTTCTCTAGAGATAGTTCTATAATCAACTCCTGATTCTTTTGATATTGTAATTTGGTAATTGTAGCTATCATTGACAACAACTATAGTCATAAACTCATACTTCTTTCCTTCTTGTCCAAAAGAAAACTGCATGGTCACTGCTAAAAGGAAAAGGATGGTTATTTTTTTCATGGTGGTTGTTTTTAGTATTAGGTATGCTCTGTTTAATGTTAGTTATTGTTTATTTTCAATTTTCTACGTCATTCCTGCGTAGGCAAGAATCCCAGTAATTAAACTGTTCGTCATTCCCGATTTCTCGGGAATGACGACCTAGTATGTTATGTTTTCTTATCTTCAAATCTAATATTCTTAAAATCATATCTCAAAACAAAAAGGAAAATCCTTTATCCTTTTTAGTGAACTTCGTGATTTCACTCTCATAAAACTTAATCTGCTGCGAGCAAATGAAGTTTCTGAAAATGGAATTGTCATTTTTTTCTTCTGTGTCGTTTAGTGCTTGTATGTATTCGGCCCTGTCTTCTGTAAAAATTTTAATCAAGGGCTCGTTATGGTACAACTGAATGTAGTTCATAAACAAGCGAGATGTTCTACCGTTTCCAACACCGAAAGGGTGGATGTTTACTAAATTGTAATGGATGTCTGCCGCTAGTTTTACAGTCTCCGTTTCAGAAACGGTGTCTATGCGTTCGTTTACAGTCGCCACTAATTCAGTTAATAGCGGCTTTACCTTTTTGCTGTCTGGAAAGTATTTGTGGTCTACATACACTTGGCTCAATCGCAAATCGCCACTAGCTGTATTGTAATTCCCTAGCATGGTATTTACCTCTCCGCCCGTGTTTTTCATCACCAAACCACCAACTTCTTGAATAAACGGAATAGAAAGCGTACGCTTGCTTTTCGCCTCTTCTTTGATGTATTTAAAAGCCGTAAAATGATCTTTCACCATCATATGATCCGATAAAGGCTTTCCTTTTGCCGTAATATCATTTTCAAGCAATACTTTGGTATCGTTTTCCGTCAAGGAACACCCTTCTATTTTAGTAGAATTGTAGACAATAGAAATCATGGTGAATTCCTCATAGTCAAGCGCCTCACTCAACTGTAAGTCAAGGTACTTTTTTCTCGCTATGGCTAATCGCTCCCACATATAACTCTATTGTCTTAAAATCTAATTATCTAAAAGTCTTACAGTCTAAACAGAAAATGCTTGTTCTACAATTTCTTTTTGTTTTAAGTCGTATACGTTTTTGTACCCTACTGCTGGTGAGGCTGACTCTGAACGAGATACACAGGTTAAAGTGTAGTCTTCGTGGTAAGTAGAGCGTAAAATGAATCCCCAAGCCCCAGCATTCTTTGGCTCTTCTTGAACCCAGTTGAATTTTGCCTTTTTGTATTTAGAAACGATCTTCTGTATTTGTTTTGTTGGGAAAGGGTAGAGTTGCTCTAGTCGAACAATTGCTACGTCTTTGCGTTTTTCTTTTTGTTGTTTCTCTAATAAATCGTAATACACTTTACCAGAACAGAAAACTACTTTTTTCACATCTGCTGCTTTTACATAAGAATCGTCTATTGTTTCTTGGAAGCCTCCTTTGGTAAAGTTACTTACTTTAGATTTTACTAATGGATGTCTCAATAACGATTTTGGAGACATCACTACCAATGGCTTTCTAAAGTTCCATGTCATCTGTCTTCTCAACGCATGGAAGAAGTTAGATGGCTCAGTCATATTCGCTACTACCATATTGTTGTCGGCACAGTTCTTTAAGAATCGTTCCAGACGAGCACTTGAATGCTCAGGACCTTGCCCTTCCTGTCCGTGAGGTAAAAGCATCACTAAACCACTCATACGTCCCCATTTTGTTTCTGAGGAACTAATGAACTGGTCAATAACTACCTGTGCACCATTGGCAAAATCACCAAATTGTGCTTCCCAAATAGTTAATGCATTAGGATTTGCCATGGAATACCCAAAATCAAAACCTAATACCGCATTTTCAGAAAGGAAAGAGTTGTAGACTCTAAAGGTCTCGTCCATTCCATCTACGCCATCTAAACTGTTGTATTCGGCTCCTGTTTCAGCATCTTTTAATACGGCATGTCTGTGAGAGAATGTTCCACGCTGACAGTCCTGTCCACTTAAACGAACTTGCTTTCCTTCTAGCATCAATGAGCCGTAGGCGAGCAATTCAGCGGAAGCCCAATCCAATTCTTTCTTATCGAAAAACTGCTCGTTTCTGTTTTTAATGAGTCGTTCTATTTGTTTCAATGGCTTAAACTCTTCTGGAAGTTTTACCAAAGCATCACCTACTTTTTTGATAGTAGCTTCACTAACACCAGTGGCAGGAGATTTTTCAAAGTCTTTTTCAGTAGCCCAAGTCATGCTGCTCCACTCGGATTCCATTACTTGTTTTTTGACTGCTTTTTCTTTTTTCTCTTTCACCATGTTTAGCCTATCTTGAAGTAAACTACGGAAGGCTTTGTCCATGTCTTTTGCTAGATCAGCTGAAACATCACCTCTCATGATGAGTTGTTCGTTGTAAATTTCTCTAGGGTTAGGATGCTTAGATATCACACTATAAAGTTTTGGCTGTGTGAATTTAGGTTCATCCGCTTCATTGTGACCATGTCTACGGTAACAGACCATATCTACGTAAACATCACGCTCAAATTTTTGTCTGTATTCAATGGCTAGTTTCATCGCAAAAACTACGGCTTCAGGATCGTCGCCATTTACGTGAAATACAGGTGCATCTACTACCTTAGCGACGTCTGTACAGTAGATACTTGATCGAGCATCTTCGAAATCAGTCGTAAAACCTACTTGGTTGTTAATCACAAAGTGAATAGTTCCACCCGTTTTGTATCCTTCAAGCTTCATCATTTGCGCTACTTCGTACACTACTCCTTGACCTGCCACGGCGGAGTCACCATGAATAAGGATAGGAACAATTTTAGAATAGTCTTTGTACAAACGATCTACTTTAGCTCGTACATATCCTTCTACCACTGGGTTCACCGCTTCTAAGTGGGATGGGTTAGGAGCAAGGCTCAGGTGTACATCTTTACCATTAGCAGCTTTTACGTCACTAGAATAGCCCATGTGATATTTTACATCACCATCACCCATTCCTGCTTCAGGAATTACGTGCCCTTCGAATTCTGTAAAGATGTGTTCGTATGTTTTTCCCATGGTATTGGCTAAGACATTCAAACGCCCTCTGTGTGCCATACCTATCACAAATTCTTCTACACCTAATTCTGAACCTTTATTAATTAAAGCATCTAATGCAGGAATAGTTGTTTCTCCACCTTCTAGTGAAAAACGTTTCTGGCCTATGTATTTAGTATGTAAGAAATTCTCAAAAACAACTGCTTCATTTAGTTTTGAAAGAATACGTTTTACGTTTTCAGGATCTGGTTGATAGTTCAACGATTCTTTTTCGATCTTATTTCTAAACCAATCCTGTCTGTCTTTGTGACGGATGTATAAATACTCGAACCCAAGTGTTCCTTCGTAAATCTTTTTTAAAGCACTTATTATTTCTCTAAGTGTCGCATTTTCAAGCCCTAATTCTTTACCTGCTTCAAAAGTTGTTTTTAAGTCATCTTTCGATAAACCGAAATGTTCTAGCTCTAGGTAAGGAACCCTGTCTTTTCTTGTCCGTACAGGGTTTGTTTTTGCTCTTAGGTGAGCTCTTCCTCTGTATGCGTTAATTAATTTGTAAACTGCAATTTCTTTTTCCGCATTACTAGAAGCGGTAGCTGTTCCAGCAGGAGTAGGTGAGGAGATGTTGGAAATACCGTGTTCTACATTGAAATCAAATCCTTGAAAGAATTTTTGCCAGCTATCGTCTACTGAAGTAGGGTCCGCTTTGTATTTGTTGTACAATTCGTCTACGTAGTTGACGTCTGCATTGGCGATGTAAGAAAAAGAATCCATTTCGATAATCATTGTTTAACCTACATCAAATGTAGGAATAATAATTAATTAAGAATAACTGCTTATGCGAATATTGATTTAGCTTATTGTTTTTATTGATTATTCCTTTTTCAGGAGAGAATCCCAAACAGTATTATTTCCAAAGGGAGATAGGTGCGAAAAATTGATGGAGACCCCAGGTTACTCGATGGCGTAGAGCTTCGGAAAAAAAGTGTTGAGGGTTGCTTTAAGCAACTCTGATATTGGTGGGATGGGTGCATTAGTGGATAGAAGCGGCATCCTTTTGTGACCGAAGGAAGCAAAAGATACAGCGGATAGCCCGACCCGAGAGTGTAACGAAGGGGAATGCTATAAAAAAAACAAGTCATCTTGTCAGTCTCTGGCTCGTGGTATGGTTTTCGTCTAGTATTTTTTGTTTAAAAAAAAATAATACAATCATGTCAGAAAAGGGAACCATATCCATACATTCGGAAAATATTTTTCCGATTATTAAAAAGTTTTTGTACTCAGATAATGAGATATTTTTGCGTGAGTTAGTCTCTAATGCAGTAGATGCGTCTCAAAAGTTAATCCATTTATCATCCATCGGTGAGTTTAGTGGTGATTTAGGAGAAATAAAAGTCAAGGTATCGGTAGATAAGGAGAATAAGAAAATCACGATTAGTGACAACGGAATCGGTATGACTGCCGAGGATATTAAAAAATACATCAATCAGATTGCTTTTTCTGGTGCTACGGAGTTTGTAGAGAAATACAAAGATGCTGAGGATGCTCAGCAGATGATTGGTCACTTTGGATTAGGCTTTTACTCTGCCTTTATGGTAGCAGAGAAAGTGGAAATCGTAACATTATCTTACAAAGAAGGAAGTGAAGCGGCTCGTTGGGAGTGCGATGGTTCGACAAGTTTTGAAATAAGTAAAGCAGAAAAAAAAGAAAGAGGTACTGATATCATCTTACATGTAGGGGATGATACAGCAGAGTTTTTAGAGGAAGCTAGAATCCAAGGTTTATTAGATAAGTACGCTAAATTCTTACCTGTAGAAATCCAATTTGGAGAAAAAGATGAAAGTATTCCAGATGGAGAAGACAAAGATGGGAAGCCTAAGTACAAAACAGTAAAGAAGGATAATATTATTAATAATCCTCATCCTATCTGGACAAAGTCTCCATCAGATCTAAAAGACGAAGACTATATCGCTTTCTACAAAGAGTTGTATCCATTCTCTGAAGATCCGTTATTTTGGATTCACTTGAATGTAGACTATCCGTTTAATTTGACAGGCGTATTGTATTTCCCTAAGATAAAGCAAGATGTAGACCCAGGGAAAAGTAAGATTCAGCTTTACTCAAGACAGGTGTACATTACAGATGAAGTAAAGAATGTAGTTCCTGAATTCTTAATGTTGTTGCATGGTGTGATTGACTCTCCAGATATTCCATTGAATGTTTCTAGAAGTTCGTTACAGGCGGATGCAAATGTGAGAAAGATTAATGCACATATCACTAAAAAAGTAGCTGACAAGCTTCAGGATTTAATGAAGAGCGATCGTAAGTCGTACGAAGAGAAGTGGGAGAGTATCAGTGTATTTGTGAAATACGGTATGATAAGCGAAGATAAATTCTACGATAAGTCAGACAAGTTTTGTCTTTACGAAAGTGTAGATGGCAGTTTTTCTACGTTAGAGGAGTACAAAGAGAAAGTGAAAACATTGCAAACGGATAAAGACGAAAACATAGTGGCGCTGTACACGAACAATGCCGATGCGCAAGCGACTTACATTGATTCTGCCAAGCGTAAAGGCTATGATGTATTGAAATTAGATACGATCATAGACAGTCACTTTGTAAATCAGTTGGAATCGAAGGTGGAGAAATTTCAGTTGAAACGAGTGGATTCTGACAACGTAGAAAAACTGATCGATAAAGATGAGAAGCTAGAAAGTGTGTTGTCTGAAAAGGAAACAACTACAGTGAAGGAGTTGTTTGAAAAAACAATTGACGATAAGTCTGTTACTGTAGCGATAGAATCGCTTTCTTCTGAAGATTTACCTGCTACGATTAGTATGCCTGAATTTATCCGTAGAATGAAGGATATGCAAGCTTCTGGTGGTGGCGGAGCTATGGCTATGATGGGCGGTTTCCCTGATCAGTACAATCTTTCTGTAAATGGAAACCATCCATTGGTACAGAAGATATTAGCTGCTACAAAACAAGAGAATAAAGAAAGTTTGGTAAACCAAGTGTATGACTTGGCTTTGCTTTCTCAAGGTATGTTAAAAGGAGATTCGTTGAGTAAGTTTGTGAATAGAAGTATTGAGTTGGTAAGCTAGTTCTTACCAATTTTGCTAGTAAATTAAAAAAGCCTGATCGTGTGATTGGGCTTTTTTTATACTTTTCCCCCTCATATTAAACTCGGATTTTGCATTAGAATTCGCTTTGCTAGTTTAGCCAATTTAACCCTAGCGGTGCTAGGCTGAAATGAGCTAAACCCCTGATTTCTTGCTAATTAACTTCTCATAACGAATTAAGACCGTTGCACGGTAAATTTGAGAAATAGGTTAAAAAAGGTTATTTTCAAGTATGCAGAAACAACTAGTACCAACCTTAGCAGATAGTATCTGTGATTTACGCACAAGAAAGATAAAAAAGACGTTTTTCACACAAATCAATACTCTTTTAGACTGGGAAGCGATTAGTAAAGTAATTTCGAAGCATTATAAAAAAGGGAGTAGTGCTACTGGTAAACCTAGTTATGATGGTTTATTACTATTCAAGATGTGTTTACTTCAAACATGGTACGGATTAAGCGATTACGAAGTAGAAGATAGAGTAAACGATAGTATTTCTTTTGATTATTGAGAGATTATCGGACGATGGTGATTTCGTATTTCTTTTTGTCATCCAGAATTATGAAATAAAGACCTGTAGGTAGCGATTGTCCATTAGAATTGGCTCCATCCCAAATTACTGGAGCCTCAAAGCGATTCATTAGACGACCTTCTTTATTAAAAATGGTGACATTTCCTGTGTCAGAGATAGCGAATTCTTGGTAGTCACCTGTTTGGTTGGGAGCAAGAATTGGTTTGTTTTCATCTTCTTGGATATTACAAAAATCAAGGACTTCTACTTTGAAAGTATCCCTACAGGTTGGTCCAAACTGATTACGTATAGATAAGAAATAGTTTCCTTCTGCTAATGTAATAGACTGGCTAGGTAGATTAGTTTGCTCAAGGTTTGATAAATCATTTGTGATGTATATAGCATTACTTGCTGAAGAACCTCTTTCAAAAAAAGCACTATCGATTGTAATGGTCACAGAGTCTTGCCCACAAAATAACTGCTCTGTAAATACAAAGTCGTTCCCTGCATCGGGGTTTAGATTAGGGTAAACGGGTAATTCAAAGGTGTTATCGTCTGTACAGTATTCCGTCTGTAAGCTTATGGTGTAGGTATTTGATTGACTTTGATTTAGAACAATAAAACCATTGCTATCTGCAATAGCCAAACCTGTAGGGGAAGCAGTATAAGTGTAAAAAGTACTTTCGTCTGAAAAATTGTGAATATCTCTTATTAATGGCTCTAGTGTATCAGAAATATCATTACAAGAATAGGTAGTAGTATAAGAAAATGATACAAAATGCCTATCAATAACTGTTAATGTATCGGTACTACCATTTGTAAAAAATAAGCTGCTACGTACAGCTGCACCTGCA
>JBGCEI010000055.1:0-16239 GCA_045106295.1 Cyclobacteriaceae bacterium | reverse complement strand
AAGAAACGTTGGTAACGTGGAACTGTTTCTAACATAACAGTAAGAACACTTAAGAGAATAAAAATCAGTAAAGCGACATCAAACCCTTTTCCTGCTTTAGTATCTGCTTCAAAAATGATTTCATGAAGCTTTTCTCTATGTTTACTCCACTTTTGGGTAGAATTAGTTTCCATAGATGCTAAAATAGGTAGTTTCCTATGAACCACAAATACTCACTTGTCTTTTGTGATTGTGCTTCTACTAATTTACCCTGTCCTAATTATTACTCTAGCTATGCTAGAATAATAATTAGGGTATTTTTTGTCAACCTTCAAGTGATAAGTGTTTAGTGGAAAACTATCTATCACATAACGTAAAAAGTTACTGAAAATAAAGCCGTTAATTTGTATTATTAAATTGTAGTTAAGTAATGATTGTTACTAAAAAAGCGTTTTATGAAGGGCATTCTGACTGTGTGTACACGCTTTGTGGTGCGTTAGAAAAAGACTATTTCTATTCGGCTGGTGGAGATGGAAATGTTGTACTTTGGAATAGTAATAAACCAGAAGAAGGAAAAAAAGTTGCTCAGGTAGACAGTTCTGTCTATGCTTTAAATTTTAATCAAGAGAAAAAGCAGCTTGTTATCGGGCAAAATTTTGATGGGATACATGTATTAGATGTGGAAAATAATACGTTGGTTACTTCTGTATCGGTCACCAAATCAGCTATTTTTGATATATACAGAACCGAAAAAAATATTTTCATTGGTTGTGGAGATGGTGAAGTAGTCGTTTTAGACTCGACTGACTTTACAACAGTAAAAAAAATAAAGTTCAGTGATAAAAGCTGTAGAACCATAACAGCTGATATCAATGGTAATGTGTATTTTGGTTTTAGTGATTGTATGATACGAGTGTTAGATGCAGAAAGTCTAACATTGAAAAAAGAATTTAAAGCGCACGAAAATTCAGTTTTTGGCGTTAGCTATTACGAGGAGGGTGATTTAGTGTACAGTGTGAGTAGAGATGCTCATATTAGATGTTGGGATGTGAAAAATGACTTTAAAGAATTAGAGGCCATCCCCGCACATATGTATGCGATCAATGATATTCAGTTTAAAGGTGATTTATATGCTACCTGTAGTATGGATAAATCAATTAAAATTTGGAATGCAAAGACAAATGAGCTGTTGAAAGTAATAGAAAAGTCAAAGTATCCATCTCATGGAACTTCGATTAACAAAATATTGTGGTTAACCACTGATGAGTTGATAAGCTGTAGCGATGATAGAAAAGTCGCTTCGTGGGAAATTCAATTAGATTAAGAGATTCTTAGGCAAGAGATGTAAGACTCTAAAATGTGTAAAAAGTAACTGTTTGGAAATATAAAATGAGGTTAAAAGCTTTTTGCTATCATTATAAATACTAAAAGAAAATCAAATTTAAAAATAGTTAAAAGCTAGTTGCTAGACGCTAGACGCTAACCGCTAAATTATAAAAAATGAAAATTACTCCTTTAGAAATACGCCAACATACGTTTGAAAAAGCAATGAGAGGATATAATAAAGATGAGGTGCATGCCTTCTTATTATCCATATCTCAAGAATGGGAAAAAATAAACGAAGAGAATAAAGACTTAAAAGCAAAATATACTCGATCAGAGCAAGATGTTGCTAAGTTAAGAGAAGTAGAATCATCTCTTTTTAAAACGTTAAAAACGGCTGAAGATACGGGTTCAAGTATGGTTGAGCAGGCTAAGAAAGAGTCTGAATTAATGTTGAAAGAATCTCAGATGAATTCAGATGCTATTCTCAATGATGCAAGAAATCAGTCAAAAGCACTTATTGAAGAAGCAGAACAGAAGGCGAAGAATGTACTGATAGGGATGAAGGATGAATTGAATTACCTTGAAGCCCAGTACCGTACCTTGAAAAACGATAAAGAGAATGTTCTTTTAGAGTTGAAAAACCTGTCTACTTTAATTATGGATAAGGCAGCTAAATTTTCAAAAGAAGAAGACCGTATTGACTTTAAAGAATACAAAGAAGAAGCTTCTCTAGAAATTGCTAAAATAGAAGAGACAACATATCAAGCGGAAACACCACAGCAAGAAGAAAAAGAAGTAGTTGCTTTTGACGATACTATTCAAGAAATTTCTGAGTCTACAGAAGATACAAAGGGAGTTATTAAGCCTGAAGATGAAAATGATGATCAGTCTTTCGGTTTTCCTCAAGCATCATCGTCTGTGGCTGCAAAAACAGATGTAGTGGATGATACTGTTAACGATATTGCAGCAAAAACGACTCCTGAAAAAGAAAACGAGCTTACTTTTGAAATAGAAAGTAAAATGGATGAAGTTCATGCAGAAACCAAAACTACCATTTCTTCAGAGGTAGACCAAAAGCCTAAGGTGAATGACCTTTCAGAAAAGAAAGAGAATATAAATGACCAGTTTAGTTCTAAAGTCTTACTGAATAGAAATGATTCTTTTTCAAGTAAAGGTCAAATCTCTTTCTTTGATACCTTAGAAGATTAATATGGGTTTTATTCGTTTAGAAGAATTAGAGTTTTTTGCTTATCATGGATTCTATGATGAGGAGCAAAAAGTGGGGAATAAATACAGTGCTGACATTACAGTAGAAGTAGACTTAAAAGCTGCTAGAAATAGTGATAAACTCAACGATACAGTTAATTATGAAGACTTGTATCAAGTAGCTAAAGAAGAAATGGCAACCCCCTCTCGTTTACTAGAACATATTGCCGAACGTATTATTGATAAAGTACATATCCAATACCCAGAAATAAAGATGTGTGAAGTAAGTATCTCTAAATATAATCCCCCTGTAGGAGGGATTTGCAAGCGAGCAAAAGTAACGTTAAAAGAAGATTTTTAGTCCTTTCCACTAAACTATTTGTATTAAGTCTAAATAAAGTGTATCTTTGAGTATTCTAAGATACTCATGGATACATCTAAATATTCTTATCAATCAAAGACTGAATGCGTGCTGAAAAAGTGCTGCAAAAAGTATCAAAAGAAAAAAAGGTGTAAGAGCTGCCCAAAAAAGTAAATTCAGTTTACCTTATTTACTAATTATCTTCTTATTTTTGTTGGATAAACTATGATAGAAGAAGAGAATCAACACGAAATGTCTTTTTTAGATCACCTAGAAGAATTTAGGTGGCATATTATTCGATCATTTATTGCTATATTAGTTTTGATGATCGTCGCTTTTTTAGCAAAAAATATTTTATTTCATCATATTTTATTAGCACCCTCTAGAGCAGATTTTCCTACCTATCAATTGCTGTGTAAGATTTCACAATCTCTAAATACGTCTACCTTTTGTATAGATGAGCTACCATTTATTTTACAAAGCAGAAAAATGACAGGTCAGTTTACGATGCATATGTTAGCCTCTTTTGTAGCGGGGCTCATAGTTGCTTTTCCATATGTTTTTTGGGAAATATGGAGGTTTGTGAAACCTGCTCTATATAATAATGAAAAGAAATTTGCTAATGGAACGGTATTTTTCGTTACTATTCTTTTCTTTATGGGAGTTTCCTTTGGTTACTATGTCATTGTCCCATTATCAGTTAATTTTTTAGCTAACTACACAGTAGACCCTACTGTGATGAATGAATTTGATATTACTAATTATGTGTCTACTGTTACTACGTTAACTATGGTAACAGGTTTAGTTTTTCAATTCCCTGTACTTTCATTTTTCCTTGCTAGAGCAGGCTTAGTTACAGCTGACTTTTTAAGGAAATTTAGAAAACACGCTATTGTGGTCATCATGATTTTGTCTGCCGTGATTACACCTCCAGATCCTGCTAGTCAGGTGTTGATAGCCATACCTATTTTCTTATTGTACCAGTTGAGTATTGTTATTGCTGCGATGGTCAATAAGAAACAGCAAAAAAAACAAGATTTATTAGACCAAGCAGAGGAGAGAAGTTTGCTCGATGAAATAGAAGAATAGAAACACAATTATTAATTAGTAATGAAAAATTAATAATTAAATGAATAATCATGTAGAGAGTAATTAGTGTTGAGTCTAAACTAGTCTTGATACTTAATACTTAATACTTTGTACTTAATATACACATGAAATTAATAATAGGGAATGACCACGCAGGCTACGACCAGAAAGAGGCTGTAAAATCTTTTTTAATAGAAAAAGGCTACGAAGTAATAGACGCAGGAGCGTATTCTGCTGAATCGGTTGATTACCCTGATTTTGCTCATGCTGTATCTCAGGGAGTTATTTCAGGTAAAGCAGAATTAGGTATCTTGTTGTGTGGTACGGGGAATGGTGTTTGCATGACTGCAAATAAACATCAAGACATACGTGCAGGGCTTTGTTGGTCCTCAGAAATAGCTCAATTGATTCGCCAGCATAATAATGCTAATGTAATTTGTATACCCGCAAGGTTTATTTCTGAAAAGGAATCACTTGCTTGTGTAGAAGCATTTGTTACTACGGATTTTGAAGGAGGAAGACACCAAAGGCGGATCGATAAAATGGGCTGTATGTAAGATTAAGAAGATCTATTTTAACGTCACTTCGTAAGCCTACGGTAAACCACGTCTAGTTCTAGTGATTTTATATGCTGATTTTTGCTTAGACTAGGACAAGTCTGTTTTGATTTCAGGTATCCAATTGTTAGGGAGTAATTTATGGAGGTCAGTCATTGTCCATTCCTGTATATTGTCTAGTACATACCACTCTCTGTTGATCGTTTTGATTGATAAACGTTCTGTTTTTTGCAACAGGCTCTAAGAACTTCTTTGTGAGTCGTTTTATTCTTAACTTTGTCATTACGTGATTCCTAAGGAAACCATAGAGAAGGTAAAAGAACTAACCGATATCGTAGAGGTGATCGATGGGTTTGTACAACTCAAAAAATCAGGCTCTAGTTACAAAGGCCTAAGTCCTTTCGCTAATGAGAAGACGCCTTCTTTTATTGTTTCTCCTGCTAAACAAATATTCAAAGACTTCAGTACAGGAAAAGGAGGCGATGCCATTTCTTTCCTGATGGAAGCAGAGAGTATGAGCTACTTAGAAGCCATTAAGTGGTTAGCTCAGAAATATGGGGTTGAAATAGAGGAGGAGGAGGAGACTAACGAGCAAATTCAAAAGCGGACAGAGAAAGACAGTCTTCTAATTTTACTTAATTATGCTAAAGAGTATTATCAAGACCTACTCTTCAATCACACTGAAGGAAAATCGATAGGGCTTTCTTATTTTAAAGAAAGAGGGTTTACTGAAGACACCATTAAAAATTTTGGTTTAGGGTACAGCTTAGATCAATGGGATGCGTTTACCAAAGAAGCACTCCAAAAGCAGTATTCTCTGGATTTATTAGATAAATCTGGATTAACTATTGTAAAAGAAGAAGGGAAAAAACAATACGACCGTTTTAGAGACAGAGTCATTTTTCCGATTCATAATGTATCAGGGAAAATAATTGCTTTTGGTGCTCGTACACTTAAAAAAGACAAGAAACTACCTAAGTACGTTAACTCTCCAGAAACCATTGTTTACCACAAGAGTGATGTTCTGTATGGTTTGTATCAAGCAAAGCAATCGATTCGTCAAGAAGAGAACAGCTATTTAGTAGAAGGCTACACTGACGTAATTGCATTGCATCAGGCAGGAATTAAAAACGTAGTGGCTTCTTCGGGTACTTCTTTAACGACCGAGCAGATTAGAGCTATTAAACGTTATTCAAATACCATCACTGTATTGTATGATGGGGATAATGCAGGGATTAAAGCTTCCATGCGTGGAATAGATATGATTCTGGAAGAAGGGCTTAATGTGCAGGCGGTAGTATTTCCAGAAGGAGAAGATCCAGACAGTTATGTAAAGCAAATAGGGGCTGATGCGTTCAAAGAATACTTAGTCGAGAAGAAGACCGACTTTATTACGTTTAAAACGAATCTTTTCCTTAGTGACACTCAAAACGATCCACTAAAAAAGGCAAACGTCATTAGAGAAGTAGTAGAAAGTATCTCTAAAGTACCTGATGCTATTCAACGGACTTTGTTTTTTAAGCACTGTTCCGACTTATTGAAGATTGATGAGCAGTTACTAATCAGTGAATACAATAAAATACTTCTTGCTAGAAAAAAGAAAAAACCAACTAAAACGCCTTCAAAACCAAGTACATCTAAACCATCTCCTTTACCTCCTTTAGGAGATGACTTTCCCTATGATATCAATATTAGTACGGAGGAAGAGGGAGATTATTTACCAGATGGAGATTATCAATCAGCGGGAACACCTTCTGTAGTTGAAGAGGAAGAAGATTCTTCTCAATTGCCTCAGTCAATGGGTGAATTGCAGGAACAATCCATTGCTCGTTTATTATTGAACTATGGCGCTTTTTCAGTAGGAGAGGATACTTCTTTAGCCAAACACTTAATAGAAGAAACAAACGACGTGGAGTTTAGCGATCCGTTTACACAAAAAGTAATCCTTAGGTTTAAAGAAGCCGTTCAAAAAACAGGTGGAATGCCTACCATTCATACGTTTTTGGATGATGAAGATCAGTCGTTTAAAGATAAGGTAATTGATTTAGTAACGGATAAATACGAGCTAAGCGAAAACTGGGAGAATTTCAGTATTTATGTACCTAAAGAAGAAGATATTCTTTCTAAAGTGTTGCTGAACACGGTATTGAAATTAAAGTGGAGAAAAGTAAAACAACTCATCAAAGAGAATTTAGATAAGTTGAACCAAACCAAAGAGAGTGATGAGATTATGGAATCTCAGCAAATGCATATGGCATTGAAGAGAATAGAAATGGATATTGCCAAGCAGATAGGAAACGTTATTTCATAGCAATGAAAATCCTTTTTATCACAAATAGAATCCCGTATCCGCAAAACGATGGTGGTTCGTTGGCAATGTATGCCATGATGAAAGGATTGAAAGAAGCAGGAGCAGAGCTGTCTTTGTTTTCATTGAACACTAATAAACATTACGTTAACCCTAAAGAGCTACCAGATTCTTTTATCAGTTTGTTTGAGGAAACTTCTTATGCTTCTATCAATACAGGTGTTACTGGTTTTGGAGCGTTTAAAAACTTGTTTACTAAGCAATCGTACAATATTAGTCGGTTTGAATCTACTAGTGTAAGAACTAAACTCAATCAGTTTTTAGAAGGTAGGTCTTTCGACATGGTGCAGTATGAAGGCTTGTATGTGAGTATGTACGTAGGGCAAGTTAAGGCTCTTTTACCCACTACAAAACAAGTGTTGCGGTGTCATAATTTAGAATATGAGATATGGGAACGTAGAGCTGTAAATTCTTCAGGTATTAAAAAGCAGTACATTAAACTATTGGCTAAACGCTTGAAAAAGTATGAGTTAGATACCTTGCCTTATTTTGATGCTTTGATTCCTGTTTCTGAACGAGATAAGCAGATATTCAATAAATTATGTGATGTACAACAATTTGTAGCTCCAATTGGATTGGATGTAGTGAAATCAGAGACTATTTTCCATAAGAAAAATCATTTCTTCTTTTTAGGATCGCTCGATTGGAAACCTAATTTGAAAGGACTTATTTGGTTTATTGAAAACTGTTGGATTCCTTTTTATAAAGACAATTCTTCTCAACGCTTTATTATTGCTGGGAAATCTATCCCTGACTCAGTGAATAAATACGATTATAAAAATGGTATTCAAGTAGTAGGGGAGGTAACTGATGCTACCTCATTTATGATTTCACAAGGAGTGATGGTCGTTCCGTTGTTTTCTGGTAGTGGTACTCGAGTTAAAATTATTCAAGCCATGTTGTTAGGGAAATGTGTCTTATCTACTACTATTGGGGCAGAAGGAATTCCTGTAAATAAAGGGAAGGATATTCTGTTAGGAGATACTGCTGATGAGTTATTGATGGAAATGAATCAGTTGGAAGAAGAAAAAGTGAAAGAAATTGGAATAGTGGCAAAAAAGAAAGCCTCTGAATATTACGATTTAACACGCATTTCAGAGGCTTTGTTTATTTTTTATGATGGTATTACAAGTTGACCATTACTCTAAAAGTTAAACTAGGAAGAAATGGAGGTAATTTATCTACTTCTTTTTGCATCTGTTCTCTAGCTTCTTCTTCTGATTGTTGAAAATTCTCTGCGTCTACAGTTACTTTTCCGTCTCCTATTAAGTAAGCACCTATGTCTATACCAAAACCTATTTTTTTCTTAGGAACTATTCTACCTAAACCAATGCCAAAGTAAGGAACTAAACGACTAAACTCTACTTCTGCAGAGAAACTTTCTGAGACACCAAGAACGTTAGGCACTAAGTCAGAACCAAGAAAAGACGAGTTTCCATCTATTGTTCCGCTGGCAGTAAGTTGTTGTTCTTGTAAGAAATAAGACATTCCTGCAGCCAATTTAAAACTGCTTCCTACAGGGAAAGGGTAAAACTCTCCTTTAAAGTCAATAGACCCAAGGTTTAACTCAGCCTTTGCATTTTCGATTCCTTCATCATCTACAAATTTTTTATATATTTTACTATTCTCATTGAATTTTAGAATACTAAAACCTACAGATGCATGTATCATAGGAATGATTTTAATACCTAAGTCACCACCAAAACCTTTTATACCAGCATGCACACCAAACGATCGTTTGTCTAGTATTAAACCTTGTGTTTCTTCTGTGTTTTTAACCGCTAATGGATTTTCAGCGTAGCCAGCTGTTCCTAAAAGAGCTACGGATAGTAATGTTAGAATGTTTTTTCTCATGTTAAATTGATGTTTTACAATAGTTAAATATGCTTTATTTTTATGAATAGAGCAAATGTCGTTCCGATTCCTTTCTTTGGTAGAAAATTTTGAAGTTTGTTTTTTTGAATTTGAAATTTCTAATTTACTCTTTTATCTCACCTCCATCTCTTCAATTAAATTTGTAGCACCAGCGTATTTGTCTATGATGAACAATACGTAGCGAATATCTACTGAAATGGTTCGTTGTAGTTTTGGTGCAAAGGCAATGTCTCCACTCATAGCTTCCCAGTTACCATCAAACGCAACCCCTATTAATTCTCCTTTATGATTGATGACTCCACTACCCGAATTTCCACCCGTGATGTCATGATCTGTTAAGAAATTAATAATCAGCTTGCCGTTCTCTCCATAGTTCCCAAAATCTTTTTTAATTAATAAGTCACGTAGCTTTTCTGGAACTACAAATTCAGGGTTTTCAGGATCTTCTTTTTCTAACACCCCTTTTTCAGTTGTTTGATAATCGTAGACTTTAGCATCCCCAGGAGAGTAGGAAAGTACTTTTCCATAAGTTAGTCTAGGTGTAGAATTCGCATCTGAATAGAAGAGCTTTTCAGGATATTGCTTGCGTAAGGCATCTACAAATAAGCGTTGCCCTTTTCGTAAAGAGTCTATGGCTTCTTCCCTTAGAGGAGAAATTTCTTGCTTGTAATGTGAGTAGATTTTAGTGAAAGCAGAGAAGCCCCAATCTTTCTTTAATTTTTTATTGGAAGGATTGTCTAAAAAAGCCTTCATTTTATCTTCAGAAACTAAAAACGACTTTTTGTACACTTTCTCCACGTACTTTCTGAAGTCAGTACCATACCGTTTTTTTAATCCTAACATAAACGTAGGTTGTTGTGCTAGCGGAACATTTTTAGAATAGAGTGCCAACATCTTAGTCATCATCTCCTTGTCAACAGCCACATTGTAATCTTTGTAAAAGCTCATTGTCTTATGACGTAAGGCTGCCGTATCATTCGCTAAAGTCAGCGTACGATATGCTTGTTTGTAGAGTTCAGTGCCAAATATGGCTTCGTTTAGGTACACATTAGCTAGCGTAGTAGAGTCTAACAATTTGTAAGCATAAGAAATAGCAGGTAAAGCCTGTTGGTAAGCCTGTTTTCGTTCTTCATATTTAGTTAACCACTCCGTAAACTGATTCTCTTCTTGTTGTTTTTCCTCCAAAACATGTAAGGCCTTTAATCCTTTTCGTTGTCCAATAAAATACTTCCAATAATTACTGACACGGGCATATTTGGACGCATATTGAATACGTACAGCCTGATCAGCATCCATGTGTTGCTTCATAATAGACAGTTTTGCTTGGCGTACTTTAATGCGCTCAGGGTGCTTTTTGTCAATGTACAATTCAACCCCTTTAGAAGGTAGGTAACGCTCCGTTCGTCCAGGGAAACCCATAATCATAGAGAAATCTCCTTCTTTTTTTGGTTGAGTAGAAACAGGTAAAAAGTGCTTCGGCTGATAGGGTATATTCGTTTCAGAATAATCAGCAGGCTTACCTAAAGAATCGGCATAGATCCGTAGCATAGAAAAATCTCCTGTATGACGTGGCCACATCCAGTTATCCGTATCACCACCATATTTCCCAATTGACTCAGGTGGTGCCCCCACCAAACGTACATCTCTAAACGTTTCGTACACAAACAAGTAATATTCATTCCCAAAATAGAAAGATTTCACCTTTGCATCGTAAGTCGTACTATCTGTAGCTTCTGCAACGATCTTTTTAATTTCTATGCTTGCTCGTTTCTTTCTGTCTTTTTCATCAGTAGCAGAATCTACCGCCGCTAACACTCGTTTGCTAACATCTTCCATTCGTACTAAGATAGAAGCAGTCATCCCCTGATTAGGTAATTCTTTATCCAACGATTTAGCCCAAAAACCATTCGTTAAATAATCGTTTTCTAACGAGCTGTGTGACTGAATAGCACTGTAGGCACAATGATGATTCGTTAATACTAAGCCCTTATTGGAAACAATTTCAGCAGAGCAATTCCCTCCATTTAGCATCACAATAGCATCCTTTAAACTAGAATTGTTGATGTCGTAAATTTCCTCAGCAGTCAGTTGAAGCCCCATGCTACGCATATCTCTGTCTACCAATCGTTCTATCTGAAGCGGTAACCACATCCCTTCATTCGCAAATGCCTTTATGGCAAATATGATTAGGATAATGATAAGAAGTATTCTGTTGCGTTTATTGAATTGCATGGATAGTATTTTAGTAAATCAAGAATATCGAGGAGTAAAACCTCACGAAGTGAGTTAAATGAATTTTGGAACACCACTTTTTGCTTCCGATAGTTCAGATTGTTTTTTTAATACGATTTGGTCAGCCAAACCTTTGATTTCTTCCATTAACCAGGTGTAGGTTGTTCCTTTGGAATAATTCGCTTCGCCAAACATATCCACTCGCCCACTGGTTAACAAAGACTTAGCTTGTGGGAATGATTTTTCATTATCGGGATCGTACACAGCAAGCGCTTTTCCACCACCTTTTTTTACGACCGAAAAAGAAGGGATATCACTTGGTCCATCAGCAATGTAAATCATGTTTTTAAACGGAATGCGCCTGTCATCCTCCGCCATTGCTTGGTTTACATCTATCTCATCAGGGTATTTATTTACTCCCTTACTGATTTCAAATAGTGCTCGTGTTTTGGTCGTATTGTCAATAGAATAAGCGATGCTAGAAATTTCTTTTACTGATTCTTTTTCTTTCAATTTCCCATTGTTAGGAATCAAAGGAGACTCAATGAATTCACATGCCCATACACCATCTATGTGTTCAGCAATAGGAGAGCCCTTTACCATTTGCGTCAACCCAGAGCTTACCACATAATGCTCCAGTTGGATTTCATATTTGGCATACGAATCGTTGGAATGGATTAGGTCTTTTGAGTTTTTAAAGAAATCTGGAATTCCTTTAAAGAAGGTCAACTCTTTTCCTAATTCGAAAAGAATATCATTATTCAATCCCTTAAAATGACCTTCATGTACATAAGTGAGTAAATGATTTAAGTAAGACGTTTCATGGTTGATTCGAATTCCTTTTTTCGCATAAAGCCCAACCAATTGATTTGTTTCATTCCAAAAAGTAGGTTCATCTACCCCGTATTTTTGGAAGAGAGGTTTTTGCATGTAATACGGAATTAGCGTCTTGTCAAAATCCCAAACTAAGGCAATTACATTTTGGTTGAATACTTTTTTCATTTTTATTAGGAGTACAAAGTATTAAGTACAAAGTATCAAGTAGGTAATTTTTCGGTTAATTCCTTTTAGAGGATTTAAATCACTCATTACTTAAGATACCATACTTATTCCTTAATTGATAATATTGAACCCTGTGTATTTTCTTAATACTTCAGGAACTACGATTCCGTTTTCTGTTTGATTATTTTCTAAAATAGAAGCTACAATTCTAGGTAATGCCAAAGCACTACCGTTTAGCGTATGCGCAAAGAACTTT
Source organism: Cyclobacteriaceae bacterium (assembly GCA_045106295.1). Taxonomy (GTDB): domain Bacteria; phylum Bacteroidota; class Bacteroidia; order Cytophagales; family JAAEPT01; genus WTJX01. The sequence goes on along the minus strand of JBGCEI010000055.1, from coordinate 3,988 downwards.
TTACCGTCCTTGTTTTTGTAACGTAATTTCAATCTGTTCGACTGGTAAGTTTCAAAATTACTCACCGAACTTACTTCTAGCCATCTTTTTTGTGCAGCAGAATACACCTCCATATCGTAGGTAAGAGAAGATGTAAACGTCATGTCACCACCACACAGTTTTAACACTCGGTAGGGGAGACCTAGCTTTTCTAGTAATGACTGAACATACGTATTCATGCTTTCTAATGTCTCGTACGAATCTTCCTGACGGGTTACTTGAACGATTTCCACCTTATCAAATTGGTGCAATCTGTTCAATCCACGTACATCAGCGCCCCAAGAGCCAGCTTCTCTTCTGAAACAAGGCGTAAAGCCTACATGTTTGATTGGTAATTCTTCCTCTTTCACAATCACATCTCGATATATATTTGTAATCGGCACCTCTCCTGTAGGAATAGCATACAAATTATCTGTTGGCATAAAATACATTTGTCCCTCTTTGTCAGGTAACTGCCCAGTTGCCAAGCACGAATTCTCATTTACTAAAATAGGAACTTGCACCTCTGAATAACCTTGTGCTTCCGCTTCGTCCAAGAAAAAATTAATTAACGCACGCTGCAAACGAGCCCCTTTTCCTTTGTAAATTGGGAAACCTGCACCACTTATTTTATTTCCTAACTCAAAATCTATGATGTTGTATTGTTTAATCAATTCCCAGTGAGGAAGCGCTTTATCATGCAGAGTAGGAATGTCTCCTACCGTTTTCAATATTTCATTATCTTCTGCCTTTTTTCCTTCAGGAACAGTATCATAGGGAATGTTAGGAAGCAAATACAAGGCTTGGTTTAGTGCCTCTTCTCCTGCTTTTAATTCTGTTTTTAGCTCACCACTTTGTTCACGTAGTTGTTTAGAAAGGTTTTTTGCTTCTTCAGCCTCTTCCTTTTTACCAGTCTTCATCAGCTGACCGATCTCTTTTGCTTTATTATTCGCTTCTGCTAATATCGCGTCCAATCGGCTTTGAATAGCTTTTCGGTCATCGTCCAACGACAATACATCCTCTATTTTCTCAATAGGGTCTTTAATTAGCTTTTTTGCCAAGCCTTTGGCAGCTTTTTCTTTGTTAGCACGTAAAAAAGGAATTTCGAGCATAATAGTAATTATTTTGAGCTACAAAGTAAATCATATTTCAGCTGTTTAAAAACTTACGTTATTAAAGATTATCATGAATCAGTTATTATTCTTACTTCGTCATCGTAAAGCTAAAATGAGAAACAAAAGCATTACCTCGTTAGTTGAATGTAATCTTTAATTACTGTTTTAATAAACTGTTCTTTACTTCCTGTGGATGGAGTGATTTCTAAACGCTCCATTAATTTGTCTGTTAACAAGACTAAAGCTTTTTTGTGGCTGTCGTTAGGGTGCTTTTTCACCCTGTCTAGCGTCTTTTTGGCAAAAAGCATTTCTTCTTCAGAAAAACGTACGACATCTGGGTAAGTAATAGTATGTTCGCTTTCATTTAAGATAGCTTCCATGTTTTCTAGTTTCAAAGGATCCGATTCTCTCTCTTTTATAACTACTGTATTGGCTAAAATATCCCCTAAGCGCTGTGCTTTGAGTGTGGTATTCATTAGTACAGAAGCAAGTACTCCCAATGAAAAATAGATGTCAATAAACCGAAAACTCCAACGCAACACATAAGCAGTTAGCGTAACAGGTTCAGCATGAAGATCTACGACTCTTATTTTTAACGCTTTTTTACCTAAAGTTTGTCCCTTTAATGATGTTTCGAACAAAAGCGTGTACAACCCAAAAATAACACCATAAGTTACTATGAAAACGGTATTACTAAACCCTATTAGTTTGGCAAGCAGAAGAGCAAGGAGCAAAGAGCTCCCCACCATAATAGCAAAATCGATGACATAAGCCAATATGCGCTCTCCCCAACTAGCTAATTGGTAATCTATGGTGACGTGTTGAGGAGTTTTAATATCTATTGATGGCATCTTATGCTTTTTACTATTATCTTCAAAAAAAAGGAATTATTTCGTAACAAAAAAATGCGGGAACGAGCATTCATCAAACAAAAGATAGATCAGTGGAAAGAATTGGAAGAAACCGTGGCTTCCGACTCTGCAGACCCAAAGAAGATTTCTCAATTGTTTATTCAGACAACAGAAGATTTATCGTTTGCACGTACGCATTACAAAAATAGATCGGTACGAGTCTATTTAAATTTAATAGCCAATAAGATTTTTGCCAAGCTGAACAATTCTAGAAAAGGGAATGTTAGAAGGCAGTTTGTTGATTTCTGGAAAGAAGAATTGCCTTATGTGTTGTGGGAAGCGAGAAAGTCGTTGGCACTCTCGGTAGTTATATTTTTAGTAGCGGTAGGGATTGGTGTTTTTTCTAGCATAAAAAACGATCATTTTGTCAATGATATTTTAGGCGATGCCTATGTAAATATGACCGATGAAAATATTGCCAATGACGACCCTATGGCAGTTTACAAGAAAATGAACCAGGTCGATATGTTTTTCGGGATTACCTACAACAACCTCCGAGTCACGTTGATGACTTTTGTGACAGGCATTTTTATGGGTTTGGGTTCTATGTTAGTTATGTTTCATAACGGGATTATGTTAGGAACATTTCAATACTACTTTATTATGAAAGGCTTATTTTGGGAGTCTTTTCTAGCCGTATGGTTGCACGGAACCATTGAGATATCCTGTATTATTATTGCTGGAGGAGCAGGAATGTTATTAGGGAAATCATGGGTGTTCCCAGGAAGTTATTCAAGGATGCAATCCTTGCAAATAGGAGCGAGGCGAAGCGCTAATATTATGTTGTCTGTATTGCCATTGATTGTAGTAGCAGGAACCATAGAAAGCTTTTTGACTCGTTACACCGAAGCACCGGATATGGTGAGGTTAGGCTTGATAGTAGCTTCTTTTTCGTTTATTTTGTTTTACTATGTGATCTACCCTTACACCAAAGGACGAGCGAACAAGGAAAAATATGCTAATAAAATAGTGCCTGTTTATTTAGCTAATTACAACCAACGCATAGAGGTGGGGGTATTGAAAGAGAATGGGCAATTAATAACCGATGTCTTAAAATTATTAGTCAGTTGTTTACCGAAACTGATTAAAGTAACCGCAACCTTATCTCTTTTCTATGCCTTTTCAGTTAACTGGAATAGTTATTTAGAAAATATCCTAGACTTACGGCTAGATGTAGAAGATGTGTACAATAGTGTGTTCTTTACTTATACTTCCTTTAATGCCGTTTTATTACGATTGTGTTCTATCTTTCTATTGCTTTATGTGAGCTGTAAATTCCTTAATACTCGTATTCAGATTGATGGAGAAGCGAAACGAAAAACGAAACTAGATCAACCAACCTTGATAGGGCTAGGGCTTTTCTCCATCGCTATCAATTTGGGCTTTTTTATTCCCATTAATTTTTGGGCTGTGTGTTATGTCTTTGTAATGACATCTATTGCTGGACTATGGGTTACTGCTCGTTTCATAGAAGGACAAGGGTTAAAGGCATCTTGGCAATCGACATTCAGTGTCATTCGTTCCGGGTTCTGGAGATTAGTAGGGCTCAATGGCTGCCTTTTCTTACTCGTATTCTTTTTTCAAGCTATTTTCAGCTCCCCTTTGATTTGGTTTTATACCGATGTGTTAGACATAAACTTACCTTTTAATGATACCATAAAAGCAGTCATTATGAATAGCTCGTTGGTGATTTTGGTGGTGACAAATACCTTATTAGTCCTTCCTATTCTAATTTTTTCAAATGCTATTATCTTTTATGCTATCAGAGAGCGTAAAGACGCTTCTTACCTGACAGAAGCTATTCATACCATGTTTATGTCTAAAAAATCTACTTATGGAATGGAGACGGAGTAAGCAGGTATTATTCGGGATTATACTTTTGGTTCTGCCAATGTTGTTTTCAGTAGTACAAGCAGATACAAAGCCAACTACAATAGACCGACA
>JBGCEI010000054.1:0-23044 GCA_045106295.1 Cyclobacteriaceae bacterium | reverse complement strand
GGGGCAGCCACTAAACAAGGAATTACTCCTTTACACAATCATATAATCCTACTAAGCGGAAGAGTAAGTTTCGAATTGGTACAGAAAGCTCTAATGGCTGGCGTACCAATTATTGCTGCTGTAGGTGCTCCATCAAGTATTGCCATTGAACTAGCTGAAAAATATGGAATGACAGTAATTGGCTTCCTAAAAAATGAACGATGCAATATTTATTGTAATCCAGAACGGATTAAGTTACCTTTTTAAATGTAAGGAATTAAATAATGAAATAAGTAAGTCTTGATACTAATAAGGATAGATGAAAAGACCTGAACAAACAGAATTAACTCCAGAAGAATTAACTGGGTTAAAAAAGACAGCTCCGAAAACGAACAGTGTAGGTGCTACGGCTATTGTGTCTTCATTGAATCAAATGGCAAAATATATGCCTCCTCTTGATGCTATCAAAGCATCTTTGAAGATGAATCAAAAAGGTGGATTTGACTGCCCGGGATGTGCATGGCCAGATCCTGATGATGAGCGTTCTGCTTTGGGTGAATATTGTGAAAACGGATTTAAAGCCATAGCGGAAGAAATCAGTAAAAAGACAATTGATCGTTCGTTCTTTGCCAAGCACTCCATTGAGGAAATGGGGACATGGACAGATTTCGAATTAGGAAAAAAAGGAAGGTTAACCGAACCGATGGTTTTACGTGAAGGAGCTACTCATTATGAACCAATTTCTTGGAATGACGCATTCAATCTGATTGGAAAAGAATTAAATCGATTAAAAAGTCCTGATGAAGCATCCTTTTATACCTCTGGACGAACGAGTAATGAAGCTGCTTTCCTGTATCAATTGTTTGTAAGAGAATATGGAACTAACAACCTTCCTGACTGTTCTAATATGTGCCATGAATCCAGTGGTGAAGGGCTTATTAAAACCGTAGGAATAGGAAAAGGATCTGTTACACTAGCTGATATTTATGAAGCTGAAGTAGTAATGGTTATTGGGCAAAACCCAGGAACTAATCATCCAAGAATGCTTTCTGCTTTAGAAAAGTGTAAAGAAAACGGAGGGCTAATAGTAAGTGTAAACCCATTACCTGAAGCAGGTTTAATCAAATTCACTAATCCACAATCTCCTCTTAAAATGCTAAAAGGGGGAACTTCTTTAACAGATATTTTCCTTCAAGTAAAAATCAATGGTGATGTAGCTTTATTAAAAGCAATCATGGTCATGTTATTAGCATTAGAAAAAGAGCAACCTGGAAAAGTATTCGACTTAAAGTTTATTCAAAAAAATACTCTGGGATATGATGCTTTAATTCAAGATTTAGAAAAACAGAATTTAGCAGAGTTAATAAAAGATAGTGGTTTAACTGAAACTCAAATTAGAGAAGTAGCTAATTTATTAGCTTCAAAAAAGAAAATCATCATTTGCTGGGCAATGGGACTTACTCAGCATAAAAATGGAGTAGCCAACATTCAAGAAGTTGTTAATTTATTATTACTAAAAGGAAGCATAGGAAAGCCAGGTGCAGGAACATGCCCTGTCCGTGGACATAGTAATGTACAAGGAGATAGAACCATGGGAGTATGGGAATTACCTCCAAAATATCTCTTAGACAATATTAAAAAAACATTTTATTTTGATCCACCAAGACACGATGGATTTTCTGTAGTAGATGCTATTCAAGCCATGCACGAAAAAAAAGCAAGTGTATTTATAGCTATGGGAGGAAACTTCTTATCTGCTACACCAGATACCAGCTACACCGCTGAGGCTTTACGAAAGTGTTCATTAACAGCTCATGTATCCACCAAATTAAATAGAAGTCATTTAGTACATGGAAAAACAGCTTTAATACTACCTTGCTTATCACGCTCAGACAAAGACTTACAGGAATCTGGTGAGCAGTTCGTAACGGTAGAAAACTCTATGGGAGTAGTACACTCATCAGAAGGGGTTTTAACACCTTGTTCTAACCATTTATTGAGTGAACCTGCTATTGTAGCTGGTATAGCAAAGGGGACCATTAAAGATTCAAAAGTAGATTGGGATGAAATGATCTCCAATTACGATACTATACGTGATGCAATTGAAAAGGTAATTCCGGGATTTGATGATTTCAACAAACGAGTACGTGAACCTGGCGGCTTTTACTTACCAAATGGCGCAAGAAAACAAGAATTCAATACAGAATCAGGAAAAGCCGAGTTTACCGTAAATGCTGTACCTAAGAACAGCCTAAAGAATAGTGAATACATGATGATGACTATCCGTAGTCACGATCAATACAATACCACTATTTATGGGCTAGATGATCGCTATAGAGGCATTTACAACGAACGAAGAATCGTTTTAATCAATAAAGAAGATCTGTCTACATCTGGTTTCAAAGAAGGAGACTTGGTAACACTAGTAGGAATGTTCACAGGTGTAAAAAGAGTAGCCGAAAAGTTCATCTTAGTGGAATACGATATTCCAAAAGGATGTTTAGCTACTTATTTCCCTGAAGCTAACACACTAGTACCTATTAATTCTTATGCAGATAAAAGTAAGACACCTACTTCTAAACTAGTGGTTGTGAAACTCGAAGAGTACAAAGAAACTATCTAGTTTTTATAGTCAGTTTCTTACTTAGCTCTTCTCCCTTTTCGTCTACAACCAAAATGGTATGTTTACCAGCAGGTAAATGGAGAGGCAAAGTATGTTCATTTGTAGTGACACCTTTAAACTCATCATCTACATACCAATAGACTGTACTTTCTGACACTGCATGAACGACTTTACATACAATATGTTGTTGTTTCCCATCTATACCAATCGGCAAGAACAGTTCTCCTTTTGAAATAGGATACTCAAAAGCCATACGTTGTTTAGTAGAATAACTACATAAAGGACTAAGTGACGGCAATTTTTGATAACTACTATTCCTTTTTTTATAATACCATTCCTGCAATGGAGGCAGAGTAAAATAAACCTTTACTTTACTCTTGTTCGTTTTAGCACATTCATTTTCTAAACGAAATTGTGTGTCTGGAGTAACAAAGTAATTGGTACAATAATGGCAATTAGATGTGGTTTCACACGTTTTAGAAATCCATTCCCACTTAGTCTCTTCACATAGAGAGTTGGCTTTCATACCACTTCTTTCACACACTTTCATTTGTTCTTTTTCATTAGCAGATGTTGTAAACGAAGTTTGTTTCTCATCCAATAAGTTAGCTACTTTGAATAATAATGGTGCTGCGGTAGACACACCAGTTAAGCCAGGTCTCCCCTCTCCATCTGCATTTCCCATCCAGACACCTATCGTATAAGTTGGCGTTATTCCTACTGCCCACGCATCTCTAAAGCCAAAGCTAGTACCAGTCTTCCAAGCCATCTTAGTTCCACCTACAAAGCTCTCCCACCCTTGTTCTTGATATGGTCTTTTCACCATTTGTATCGCTTCAAGTGTATGTTCTATTACCGCAGAAGAGACGCTAAGCTCTTTCGCTTTTTTAGCTTCTTTTCCATACCGTAATGGATAGATCGTCAATCGCCCATTCGATTGACTTAAAGAATCCCCTAAAGAAGAGTATGCTTGAACTAGTTCCCATAATTTCACCTCTGCCCCACCTAAAATTAATGATAACCCATAGTGATCAGGGTTTCTTTTAATGGTGGTAAACTGCATCTTTTTCAATAAACTATGAAACTGAGGGATCCCATACTCTTTTAACAGGTTCACTGCAGGAATATTCAAAGAAGTAGCTAATGCCTGATCTGCTGGTACTGCACCCCTAAACTGGTAATCAAAATTCTGAGGTGTATATCCACCAAAATTAATCGGAATATCTGCTACCAATTGTTTGGGCATTAACAATCCATCTTGAAGCATCCCCATATACAAAAAAGGCTTTAAAATACTGCCACTACTCCTAGCGGATTGAATAATATCTACGGATGGAGAATGCTCTTTCCCACAAGATGTATTTCCTACATAAGACAACACTTCATGCGTCGTATTATTGACAACTAATACAGCACCGTTCATAATTCCATTTGATTTTTGAATAGCGTGATGCCTTTGTAAAGCAGAGGTTACTTTAGACTGTAATTCTTTATCTAACGTAGTTACTAGTTGTTTTCCCTTCTTGCCTTTCTTCTCTGCATACTGAATTAAGTGCGCTGCTCTCTGTGGTAAAGAAAATGGTTTTTGAGGCAATGGTTCGATTAAAGCTAACTCTAAGGTTTCACTTTCAATCAACCCTTTTTGATGAATCTTTTTTAATAGAAAATCTCTCTTCTTTTTTAATCGATCATGATTTTTGCCTGGAAAAATTAAAGCAGGTGCATTTGGTAATACCGCTAAACAGGCTGATTCCGCCCAGCTTAACTGATTGGCTGGTCTACCAAAATAACGCCAAGAGGCTGCATCTAAACCAACAACATTCCCTCCAAAAGGAGCGTGTGAACAGTATAAATTAAGTAATTCTTCTTTTGTGTACCTCCACTCTGACCGAAGTGCCCAACTTGTCTCTATTATTTTTTGATAAATACTCCGCTCCTGCTGTTTCCTTGCCAAACGCATGATTTGCATGGTAAGAGTACTTCCTCCCCTTTTCCTTGTCTCTTTTACCCAATTAGTCTGTAATGCATGAAAAATAGAGATAGGGTTTACTCCAATATGTGAATAGAAGTATTCATCTTCGAATGTAAGGATACAGGTTTTAAATAATTCAGGAACAGATGAGCTTTCAGGAAAACGCCATTGACCATCATCCGCAATTTTTGCTGATAATAATTCTCCATTTCTGTCATACAAAACAGTTGAGGTAGGAGTATTAAATAGTTTAGTCGGAAGCAAAAAATAGAACCCTAGTAAACAAAAAAATCCTACTACATAAACGAGTCGTTTAGTAGCAGGATTTAATTTCTTCCTCACTAGAGAGTAAATTAGGCAATATTCGTGTACACTTCCTGTACATCATCGTCTTCTTCTATCCTGTCAAGCAACTTTTCAATATCTACTAATTGTTCTTCTGTAAACTCGACTGGGTTAGTTGGAAGCCTCTTCAAAGAAGCCTTTTTAATCTCTAACCCTTTTTCTTCAATCGCTGCATTCAACGTACCAAAATCAGTGTAACCACCATAGATATAGATAACCCCTTCGTTCTCTTCAATTTCTTCTAATCCTGCATCAATAAATTCAAGCTCCAACTCTTCAATATCTACCTCTTCCGTTTTCTCTATTTCAAAAACAGATTTCCTATTGAACATAAAATCTAAAGACCCTGTTTGCACTAAAGAACAGTCAACCTTTGTAAAGTACGATTTAATATTAGCTACTGTTCTATTGGTGTTATCTGTAGCACACTCTGATACAATTAATACACCATGAGGTCCTTTCCCTTCATATACAATTTCAGTAAAAGTGGCAGCATCTTTACCGAGAGATCGCTTAATGGCGGCATCAATTTTATCTTTAGGCATATTCTCTGCCTTCGCATTTTGAATAGCAGTTCTCAATTTAGGGTTCATATCAGGGTCTATCCCTCCTTCTTTTGCAGCCATTGTAATTGACTTCCCTAATTTTGGAAACAAACGAGACATTTTGTCCCAACGTTTCATTTTTGATGCTTTACGATATTCAAATGCTCTACCCATACTAATAATTCGTTTACTACTACAAAAATAGTTGTTTAACTGAATAAAAAAACAAAACCCCTTCTGAATCAATTAAATTCAAAAGGGGTTTCTATTATTTTGTACTATTTTCTATTAAGCCGCTACTTCTTGCTTTGTAATCTTAATAATGCTTAGCTTATTTAATGTCCAGATAATTAACCATGCTGGATCAATTTCATACCATTTAAAACCAAAGTTAGGACTTTGCCCATTCTTATGGTGATTGTTATGATACCCTTCTCCGAACATAAAAACATCTAATGGCATTAAGTTTTTAGATGTATCTTTTACCTTAAAGTTAGTGTACCCATATTTATGAGCAAACCAGTTAATTACAGCGCCATGTAATGGACCCATTAAAAAATTAGCTGGCAAGAAAATTAACATCCACCATTCTGTCGATAAATCAATGAAATAAAAATAGAAACCAACATAAACAGCAACCCACATCAATCTCACCATCCAATTATCACCAATATTCTCTAATGATTTCCAGTAAGGGACATCTCCTTTAAAACGCTCATCAATTTCAACTCTGTGATTCAATATGTCGTTGTACACATTTTTTGTTCTCAACATCATAGCGAATAAATTTTTATCGTAAGATGGCGAATGTGGATCTTTTTCAGTGTCTGTATAAGCATGGTGCATTCTGTGTAGCAAACCATACGCATATGGACTTAAGAATGAAGAACCTTGACAAATGAACGTGAAAATATAAAATACTTTTTCCCAAAACTTGTTCATTGTGAACATTTTATGAGCGGCATACCTATGCAGAAAAAACGTCTGACAAAACAGAGATAAATACCAGTGAGCAATTAAAAGAATAAATACAGGATGCATAAAATAAAATTTTGAAGTGCAAATATACGAAATATAGCTTACTAATTAGCAGGCTTATAAAACAAAACCAATTTATTTCACTTTTGTTTGACAGATGGGGACAATAAGTAAAAAAGAATACAGTTTAATCCTGATGTTTCACCAAATTTAATGACTTACATGCTTCTTCAGCAGCCATTTGTTGTGCTTTTTTCTTATTTTTTGCCTTTGCCATTCCGCTTATCTCTCCCCCGACTAATACAGAGATAGAAAAGACATATGGATCTTCAGGATCTTTATCTCCAATAGTGAACTCAATAGGCTTACTATTCTTTTGTCCCCATTCTAATAAAATACTTTTAAAATTAGATGGTGTGTTGACTATCAGGTCAATATCTATGTGAGGACTAATTAATCTCTTTACTATAAATTTTTGACTAATTTTATAGCCTTTATCTACATAGACTGCACCTATCAGTGCCTCCAAAGCATTACCGTTAATAGTATTCTTAGTAGCTTTTTTCTTAGCTGACGAACTGTATTCAATAAGTGTATCCAACCCAATTTTTCTAGCTAATGAATTCAGTGATTCTCTATTAACTATTCTAGATCTAATATCAGTAAGGAAGCCTTCGGCTTTAAATGGAAATTTTTTAAATAGATAATCAGCTACTACAGCATCAAGTATGGCATCGCCTAAAAATTCGAGCCTTTCATTGGAGTACTCATTAGAAACTGACGAATGAGTAACAGACAAAAGGTATAAGCTTTGATTCCTACTCTTAATTCCTATAATTTTCTTTATGGATTTAAAGGTTTTTTTCTTAGCATAACCTTTGTTTTTTATGGAGCTATCTTTTTTCTTATTTAGCAACCTACTTAAAGATTAGCTGTAGAAAATACAACTGAAGCATTGTGTCCTCCAAACCCAAATGTATTACTTAACGCAGTCGAAATTTCTCTTTTTTGAGCTTTATTAAACGTTAAATTCAATTTAGAATCAAATGACTCATCGTCTTCAAAATGATTGATCGTAGGTGGAATAAGTCCTTCTTTGATAGCCATAATACAGGCGATAGATTCAATGGCACCTGCTGCTCCCAATAAATGACCTGTCATTGATTTGGTAGAACTAACATTAATATTGTACGCATGTTCCCCAAAAACTTCGTGAATGGCCTTAACTTCTGCTAAATCACCAAGTGGCGTAGATGTACCGTGCACATTTACATAATCTACATCGGTAGGTTTTAAACCAGCATCTCTAAGAGCTGATTTCATCACATTTATTGCGCCCAACCCTTCTGGGTGTGGTGCAGTTAAATGGTGTGCGTCTGCAGACATACCTCCACCTACTATTTCAGCGTAGATTTTAGCACCTCTTGCTTTTGCATGTTCATATTCTTCTAATATGATAGAACCTGATCCTTCTCCCATTACAAAACCATCTCTTCCTTTATCGAAAGGTCTAGAGGCTGTTTCTGGAGAATCATTTCTTTCAGATAATGCTCTCATGGCATTAAAACCACCAATTGAACAAGCTGTAATTGGTGCTTCAGAACCACCTGAAACTATTACATCTGCTTTGTCAAGTCTAATATAATTAAATGCATCTATCAATGCATTGGTAGATGAGGCACAAGCTGATACTGTAGTGAAGTTAGGTCCTCTGTAACCATGACGCATGGATATCATTCCTGACGCAATATCTGCTATCATCTTAGGAATGAAAAAAGGATTAAATCTAGGAGCAAAATCATTTTGCACAAATTGAGTAACTTGTTCTTCAAAGAAGCCAATACCACCAATTCCTGATCCCCAAATTACTCCTACTCTATCCTGGTCTAAAGAAGAATATTCTTTTAACCCAGCGTCTTGAACGGCTTCATCAGATGCTACAATAGCGTACTGAGTGAATGGGTCCATTTTCCTAGCCTCTTTTTTCTCAATACCTCGTTCTACTGGATCAAAACCTTTTAACTCGCAAGCAAATTTTGTTTTGAATTTTTCAGTATCAAAATGGGTTATCGGTGCAGCACCGCTAACCCCATTTGAAAGTCCTTTCCAGAATTCTGAAGCACTGTTACCAACAGGTGTTAAAGCACCTAATCCAGTAACTACTACTCTTTTTAATTCCATAAGTTTTTTAACTAGGTATTTTCGAGAAACTAGTTTTTAAAATTAAAATATTTATCTTGATTAAGCTTCTTTACCGTATTGCTCGATATAAGAAATCGCTTCTCCTACAGTAGAGATATTTTCTGCTTGCTCATCAGGAATAGAAATATCAAATTCTCTTTCAAATTCCATGATAAGTTCCACTGTATCCAATGAATCAGCACCTAAATCATTAGTAAAACTCGCTTCAGGAGTAACTTCAGATTCTTCAACACCTAACTTGTCAATGATGATTGCTTTTACTTTTTCTGCTACATTAGCCATAATTTTGTTCATTTAGTTTCAAAAAACAGCTGCAAAGAAATGTATTTACATTTGCAAAGTCAAACTATTTCCAATGAAAATATTAACACATTGTTTTTCTACCAACACTAAGCGTATATTTACACCATGTTTAAACTTGAAGTTGACTACGATTTTGATTTTGAAGTTATCGGTATAGTTTCCTCTTTAAAGGAGTATAAACTCGCTTATTTCATCAATAACACACTAAACTGGTCTTTCTTTAAAGACAGTGATATAAATATCCCTTTTAAAAAAGGTGAATTACTGTTTTCTAATTATACCTACAACACTCCCAATCATGTTATTTCATTAATTAAAAATAAATCTATTAGTTCTAAAACTATTATCAATAAACCTTTTTTATTGCCTGAGAGCAAGGAATTCGACTATCTACTAAAAATAGACGGCAAAAGTGATGAATTTGACACCTCTCTTATTTTTGATAAGATCAAAGAGATTCCTAATATTGTGTTATTGAAAAGAAAAGACATAGAAAACCTTATTAATAAGGAGAACTTAATTTTTTAAAATATGCTAGAAAAGAAAACAAAAATTATTGCTACAATTGGCCCCGCCTCAAGGTCAAAAGAAATGTTATGGAACTTGTATCAAGCAGGCGCTAATGTTTTTAGACTAAACTTCTCTCACGGTTCTCATGATGATCATTTACAGACTATTACTTGGATTAGAGAATTAAATGAAGAAAATGGAGCAAATATATGTATGCTACAAGATCTTCAAGGACCTAAAATCAGGACTAATATGATTGAAGGTGGTGCTGTAGAAGTAAAAGAAGGCGATACGATTCAAATAGCAGCTGGTGATTTTGAAGGGAATGCAAAACGCATCAGTACTACTTACCAAACAATTGCTGAAGACTTAAAAGTTGGCGAGGCGATTTTAATTGATGATGGAAATATTGAATTGAAAGTTGAATCTATCGCTAATGATGAGGTGACCGCTCGTTTTATAAACGGTGGTGTATTAAAAAGTAGAAAAGGAATCAACTTACCTGAATCTGACTTATCGGTTCCTTCTTTAACTGAAAAAGATGAAAAAGATCTTTTATTTGGTATTGAGCAAGATGTAGATTGGATAGCACTTTCTTTCGTAAGAAATGCAAAAGACATTATTGACCTTAAAAAGACAATAGCTGATGCTGGTAGACAAATTGGTGTAATTGCTAAAATAGAAAAGCCAGAAGCCATTGATAATATGGATGCTATTATTGAAGTAACTGATGCTTTAATGGTAGCTAGAGGGGATTTAGGAGTAGAAGTAGAAATGGAAAAAGTACCTCTTATTCAAAAAGAGTTAGTACAAAAATGTAACAAAGCTGCTAAACCAGTAATTATTGCTACTCAGATGATGGAGAGTATGATTACAAATCCTAGACCTACTAGAGCTGAAGCAAACGATGTAGCAAATGCTATCTTAGATGGTACCGATGTAGTGATGCTTAGTGCAGAAACTGCTGCTGGTGATTATCCAATACAAGCAGTTGGTGCCATGTCTAAAATTATACAAAACGTAGAAAAAAACACAGAGTCTATTTACAATAAATTTGACCCAATTGATGGTACTACTGAAACTAACATCAATGAAAGCTTATTATTTTCTGCATGTAGAGTAGCTGAGCATACAGATTCTCAAGCAATTGTAGCTATGTCTGGGTCTGGTTTTAGCGCATATGAAATAGCTAAACGTAGGCCTAAAACAAATATTTTTGTTTTCACTCCTGATAAATCATTAATCACACGTTTAAGTCTAATTTGGGGAGTCCGTGCCTATCATTACAATGATGAAACTAAAAGCACCGATGACACAATAGATAATGTGAATGATATTTTATTAAAAAAAGGAGATATCAAAAAAGGTGATACTATTGTCAACACACTAGGTATGCCTGTTTGGAAAGGTGGCCGAACTAACACCCTGAAAATAAGTAAAATCTAAACCTCACTTATTTTTTTTAGGTCAAGTAAAACTAAATAGCTGCTTCACGGTTAGTAAGGCAGCTATTTTAAGTTAAAAAAGAGATATGTCATCAATTGTTCAGGAAATAAAGGCTCCTATTGCAAAAGAAATGGACTTGTTTGAAAAACAGTTTCGTTCTTCTGTAAAGAGTAATGTATTTCTTTTGGATAAGATTATGAATTATATCGTAAAACGAAAAGGGAAGCAAATGAGACCTATGTTCGTTTTTTTAATGGCAAAATTAATAGGTACTATTAACCAGTCTACACATAGGGGTGCCGCTCTTATAGAATTACTTCACACTGCCACATTAGTGCATGATGACGTAGTAGACGGTTCTTCGCATAGACGAGGTTTTTTCTCCATTAATGCCTTATGGAAAAATAAAATAGCGGTATTAGTAGGTGACTACTTACTATCTAGAGGACTTTTATTATCCGTTGAAAATGGGGAGTATCAATCGCTGAAAATAGTTTCTAAAGCGGTAAAAGAGATGAGCGAGGGTGAATTACTCCAAATGGAGAAAGCACGTTTTCTAAACATTACAGAAGACTCTTACTATGATATTATTAGACAGAAAACAGCATCATTAATCGCTTCTTGTTGTGCTGTTGGAGCAGAAACGTCTGGAAAATCAGATGATAGTATTATTGACAAAGCATGGGCTTTTGGTCAGGATGTAGGAATGGCTTTTCAAATAAAAGATGATTTATTCGATTATGGGGACAAGGCAATAGGAAAACCTATTGGGATAGATATCCAAGAACGAAAAATGACCCTCCCATTTATTTACGCTATCAATAACTGTAGTAAATCTGATAAACGTAAATACAGTAAGCTTTTTAAAAAGAAGCAAAAGAAAAAAGAAGAAGTAGATACGATCATTAATTTTGTGAAAAAAGAAGGTGGATTGGAGTATGCCATAGAAAAAATGAAAACCTTCCATGAAAAAGCAAAACAATACTTGAATGCTTTTCCTGAATCAGATAGTAAGCATTCACTTATAAAGTTAATCGACTACACCATTTCCAGAGAAAAATAATCACTTTACCCTCTTCATCACATTTTGTAATTACTCTGATTTAATCTTTAGTAGAGATTAATCTACCTTTTATTATCTTTTGTGACTTCCCTTACTTAATTTTACTTCAATATTCTAGCCTTCAATAATTACGTTAGAAAAAAGCATTAACAATTTTTAGTATAAAGAAAATGGCAACATCATACGATTTAATAGTTATCGGGTCTGGACCGGGTGGTTATGTAGCAGCAATCAGAGCATCTCAATTAGGCTTAAAGGTAGCGGTAGTAGAAAAAGAGTCTTTAGGTGGTATTTGTTTAAACTGGGGTTGTATTCCTACTAAAGCATTACTAAAAAGTGCTCAAGTGTTTGAATACATGCAACATGCTGAACAATATGGAATTACTTTGAAAGGAGAAGCTAAAGCTGAAATCTCTGGAATGGTAAAACGAAGCAGAGGCGTTGCTGACGGAATGAGTAAAGGAATTCAATTTTTATTCAAAAAAAATAAGGTTGATGTAATCAATGGATTCGGAAAACTTACTTCAAAAAAAGAAGTAGAAGTTACCGCTGAAGATGGTACTGTAACTAACTACCCTGCTCAACATATTATATTAGCTACAGGAGGTAGATCTAGAGAATTACCTAATTTGCCAATTGATGGTAAAAAAATAATTGGGTACAGACAGGCTATGGTTCTTGACAAGCAACCTAAAAAAATGGTAATAGTTGGTTCTGGAGCTATCGGTGTAGAATTCGCTTATTTTTACAATGCCATCGGTACAGAAGTAACAATTGTGGAGTACCTACCAAATATAGTTCCTAATGAAGACAAAGATGTTTCTAAGCAATTAGAAAAGAATTTCAAAAAGTCAGGTATCAAGATCATGACAAACTCTTCTGTGGAATCTGTAGATACGAAAGGCAAAAATTGCAAAGTAAAAGTAAAAACAAGTAAAGGAGAAGAAGAAATTTCTTGTGATGTTGTTCTTTCTGCTGTAGGAGTTTCTACTAACCTTGAAGGAATTGGTTTAGAAGACGCTGGAATTGTAACAGATAGAGGCCAAGTAATTGTTGACGATTACTACAAAACAAATATTCCTGGAGTTTATGCAATTGGAGATATCGTGAAAGGACCAGCTCTAGCACACGTAGCTTCTGCAGAAGGAATTATTTGTGTAGAAAAAATAGCGGGACAAAATCCAGAACCTTTAAAATACGATAATATTCCCGGATGTACGTATTGTAGCCCTGAAATAGCATCCGTTGGTTTAACTGAAGAGAAGGCTAAAGAAGCTGGTTACGAAATAAAAGTAGGTAAATTCCCTTTTACTGCATCAGGAAAAGCTAGTGCAGCAGGAGCTACAGATGGTTTTGTAAAAGTTATATTCGATGCTAAATATGGCGAATGGCTAGGTGCTCACCTAATTGGAGCAAATGTAACTGAAATGATAGCTGAAGTAGTAGTAGCAAGAAATCTTGAAACGACTGGTCATGAGATTATTAAATCCATACATCCTCACCCTACCATGTCTGAAGCGATCATGGAAGCAGCAGCAGCAGCATACGGTGAAGTAATTCATATTTAAGAAGAAGTTTACTAAAAGTAAAAAAGGTAGTTGAATACAATTCAACTACCTTTTTTTATGTCTCATTCTGATTAATCAACCAATTTTAATCAGCCTCTTAGGTTGTGGCTTCACCTCTTCTCGCTTAGGCAAAGTGATAAACAATACACCTTTGCCATAACTTGCTTTCACTTTATCTTTATTAACTTCATTTTCTGGTAATTTAAATGATCTCTTAAAAGACTCATACCCAAACTCTTTTCTTGTGTATGATTTTTCAGTCCCTTGTTTTTCATCATCATAAGAAATAGTTAATAAATCATTCTCGATTTCTAACTTAATCTGTTCTTTATCTATACCTGGAATTGAGACTTCTAAAGAATACTCATCATCATTCTCAGATATATTTACAGAAGGCAAATTGCTTGATTTATTCACATGCTTATCGGTATCTGAGAAATCAAAAAAATCTCTTCCAAAAAAATCATTTAAAAACTCAGGCTTTGTATTTACTCTTTTTACTAACATAATTTCATTTATTTTAATTGTAAAACATCTTTTTCAATAATTACAAAACATATTTCAAGATCTATTCCAGAACGTAAATCAAGCTAAAAGAAGTCATTATGTCATTATTTTATTTTTTTTCAAAACAATTTAATGACATAAAGTCATTTTTAAAAATAAATGTTTGGCAAAGTGCTTGCAAGTAGGCTTATCAGCTATCACAATTTTTATTAAATATTCCCGTTTTAATTAGTGTGATGTGCAAGCATTTTTTTACTTTTAGAGTAAGAAGATGTAAATTGAATCTTTACTTTTTATAATATTGAATGATATGAAGATTACTTTATCAATAATCATAACTACTTTATCACTAGTTGCTTACAGTCAAGCACCTGTAATCACTGCTGAAACATCTATTGCTAAATGTGGTAAAAATGGAGAAATTATACTTAATGGTTTAATTCCAGAAATCACCTATAAGGTTAGCACAAATAATGGTGAGTCTTTCAAATCTACCAACCCAGATGGAGATGGGAAAATTGTTTCGTCAGTAAAAGGAGGTACTCACTATGTCATACTAAAAAACGACTTTGGTACAGCCAATAGTAAAGTATCTGTTCCAATGGAAGGAGGAGCACCGACATTTACGACCAGTAGCACAGACCAAGTATGTGAAAAGAAAGGAACAATGACCTTAGAAGGACTGACCCCTGATGTTATCTACAGAGTAAGTTATGACAATGGAGAAAATTATGATTTCCATACAGCTGATAAAGAAGGAAAAGTAGTAGTAGACTTAGAAGGCGGCGAATACGATATCCTAGTAGCTAATGACTGCGGATTTACTAAAACAATAGCTTCAATTGCTAAAACAAAAGAAACCATCACATTCACTACAGAAACAGAACCAAGTCAATGTGGTAAACCTGGTGTATTGACATTGACAGGTTTAGACCCTGATAAAACATATGAAATAAGTACTAATAATGGTGAGAAATTTAGTTTCTTAAAAACATCTTCAGAAGGAAGCATTGTACGGTATGTGTATGCTGGCACCTATAAAATAATCGTCAAAAGTCCATGTGGTACTCAAACAGGAGAAGCTTCTGTTGCAAGTGAAGGGTCTGCACCCGCAATTGCTACTTCTATTGAAGCGGAGAGTGCTTATGCCAAACGTGCTACCATAGTATTTGGTCAATTAACGCCTCTATCTATTTATCAATTAAGTCTTAACAATGGACAAAATTTTTCTTACAAAACAGCAAATGAAGAAGGCGAAGTAAGAATAGATGTTGAATTAGGAAAGCACGAAGTTATATTAAAAAACAAATGTGGTTCTTCTAACAGAGTAGTACCTGTCTCTAGGGATGATTTCCCCGCAGAATAAATTGAATAGCTACTAATGAGTTTTTCTAATAAAGTCAGTATCCTTAACAGGAAGGCTAAATTTGAATTTCACTTACTTGATACATACGTAGCAGGTATTGTCTTAATGGGATCAGAAATAAAGTCGATCAGAGAGTCCAAAGTAAATCTACAAGATGCCTACTGCTTTATAGAACGTAATGAATTATGGATTTCCAACATGCATATTTCATCCTATGCAAATGCAGGTTTTGTAAACCATACGCCGCTTAGAAGAAGAAAATTATTGCTCAATAAAAAAGAAATTAGTAAAATAGACTCTGCGTTAAAAGAAAAAGGTCTTACTCTAATTCCCACAAAGCTTTTTACAAATAGTAAAGGGTTGGCCAAACTAGAGATCGCTTTAGCAAAAGGAAAAAAACTCTTTGATAAACGTAATGACATCAAAGAAAAAGACTCTAAACGAGATCTTCAACGAGAACAATTTTAAAACAAATGAAAATTGGGAAGGTTACTTTAAGTGTTATACCTGTACGTTCTACCCCTTCTGACAGGGCAGAACTAACTACACAACTTCTTTTTGGGGAGACATACACTATACTAGAGGAACAAGAAAAGTGGATCAAAATAGCTTGTGACTTTGATAGCTACGAAGGTTGGATAGATCAAAAACAACTTCAGCTTATTAATAGCAAAAACAAGCATCAGAATTATACTGTAAGTGCTTTAGCAAAAACAGATAATACCATTTTAAGTATTGGGTCAGTAATACCTGAAGAGTCACCGTCACCTATTATTGAGGGGCTAGTTTCGTCAAAAAAACAAAACATCATTGATACAGCAAAAAAGTACCTCAACACACCCTACCTATGGGGAGGAAAAAGTATATTTGGAGTAGACTGCTCAGGGTTTACTCAGCAAGTATTCAAACTAGCTCATATCAACCTTCCTAGAGATGCCTATCAGCAAGCAGAATTAGGGACTACAATTGACTTCAACGATAGTAGTTCTAGTGATCTAGCTTTTTTCTCTACGAATAACAAAATCACACATGTAGGTATTTTATTAGATAACAATCAAATTATTCATGCTTCGGGATCTGTACGTATAGATACGATTACTAAAAAAGGAATCGTACACGCCGACAGTAAAAAACTCACCCACACTCTTACTACCATAAAAAGAATACACTCCTCATCACAATAATTCTATTTTTCTACAACATTTTATGTAGAAAGACGTTATTTTAGTATATTGTAGAAAATTAGATGTTATGAAAAAGATTATTACCATTGTATCTGTAGTTTTATTTGCCGTAGCTATATCTTCTTGTTACCGACAAAAAGTATGCGCTACTTATGTAAAGGGCGAATTAAAGACAGAAAAAAAGACTGCTGAGAAGATTTAATTCACTTAAAACTCTCGCATTATTATATACTAAAGAGAATGTATTTACATTCTCTTTTTTTATGCCTTCAAATCAAAAAGGCTTACTTTTTACCCACATTCTTTTATTCTTAGTTAAGCAGATTGTATCTTAAGATATAAAAGCAATCAGTTCTTGGCCTCAGTTAGAAAAATAAGAAAAATCATTTTCCTTAAGGAAGTTCTCTTTATTGCAATTACGGCTTATGGTGGACCTCAGGCTCACATAGCTATTTTCATTGATTTCTTTGTAAAAAAAAGAGGGTATTTAACGGAAGAAGAGCTTATTGAATTAAATGCTCTTTGTCAAATTCTTCCAGGCCCTACATCTACTCAAACAATCACAGCAATAGGTTATAAGATAGGTGGCGCTAATCTAGCTTACCTTACTTTGTTACTATGGGTTCTCCCCGCAGCTATCATCATGACTTCCATCGCATTAGGAATCACTTATTTGAGAGATCAAAACATATCAACTGAATTCACTCGTTTTATTCAACCTATGGCTATTGGTATTATAGCATACGCCTCTTATGTAATCAGTAGTAAAGTCATTAAAACATCATTGAGTAAAATCCTCATGATCTTTTCTGTAATAAGTGCCTTACTGATTTCAACCTTCTTAGGACAGTCCTTAATAGGTACGTTGTTTTACCCTTTAGTAATTATCATCTCAGGTTTAATCACTGCCTTATTATATAAAAAGGATAACAAACCGACACTTCAAGAAAAGAAAACATTAAATATCCAATACGATAATCTATTTCTATTTTTTGGTGTATTTATTTTATCTGTCATTATTGGTAATAGTATGTCCAATCGTTCCGTCTTATTATTTGAAAACTTTTACAGAAATGGAAGCTTAATATTTGGAGGGGGGCAAGTACTCATCCCCTTACTAAACGCAGAATTTGTAGACTACAAACATTACCTTACGTCTGCTGAGTTTAGGTCAGGCATAGGCTTTGTGCAAGCAGTCCCAGGTCCTGTATTCTCTATCAGCTCATATATTGGTTGCCTATCAATGCGTGGAGCAGGTACAACTGGTCAAATCATTGGAAGTATGGTTTCCACCTTGGGAATATTCTTACCAGGTACATTTTTAATATTCTTCGTTATTCGTTTTTGGGAAAGGCTCAAAGAATACCCAATAATTAAAGCTTCTATTGAAGGAGTAAATGCTGCTAGCTCTGGACTAATTGCAGCAGTTGCTATTATCCTCTTTTTATCTTTAGGTGTAAACTACAAAAGTACTTTAGGATTAGTGGACGTAACTATAGTAATAGCTTCTTTTTTCACATTACTCTTAACAAAAGTTAGAGCACCTTACTTAATTATTTCTGGATTGGTGATGGGTTTAATCTGGCAGTTTATCCTGTAATACACTTATATAGACCACTTCAGAAAAGAAACACTATCACCTTTACTCAACATTTCTTGCTTAGCCGAATGTAGAATCACTCCATCACTACCAATAGTAGCTCTAATATCTCCACTCCCATTAAATACTAACGGTTCTATTTCAATACCTTTTTCATATACTATTTTTGATGGATAAAACACATCCAATTGATTCCTTTTATTTTTCTCTTTTGTAATTGGCAATTCAATCATTTTTTTCTGAGCTAAACCAAAGCTTTCTCTCAAAAAAGATTCTATAAACAATAAGAAATTCACTTGACAAGACAATGGGTTTCCTGGAAGACCAAAAACGATCGTATGACTAGACCTACCTACCCAAATAGGTTTTCCTGGCTTAATAGCCACTTTATGAAATAATTTCTCTACACTATTCTTTTCTAATAACTCAGGAACAAAATCTGCTTCCCCCATAGATACTCCACCTGTTAAAATTAAAATATCTGATGATAGCCCTTTCTCTATTGCTTGTTGCAGTTTTTCTTTATCGTCCGCTACACGAAAAGCATTGACCTTATTTATTTTATAATTACTTAAAAAAGCTTTTAGTGTATTAGAGTTAGAGTCTCTGATTTGAAAAGGAAGAACTTTTTGATCTACTCCTTTTATCTCATCTCCAGTAGTAATGATAGTTACTGTAGGTAGTTTAGCTACTAAAACTTCAGAATAACCCAAACTTGCTAATGTGGTTACATCAACAGTTGAAACCAAAGTACCCTTTGACAACACAACACTTCCCTCTCTAGCGTCTTCACCTTGGCGAGCAATATTCAGCCATTTTGCACTTCCTTGGATGGTTACCTTTACATTCTTTTTATCAATCAAAACATCTTCGATACGTATCACCACATCAGCAGAATCAGGAACTGCTGCTCCAGTCATAATTCGATAGCATTCACCTTCTTCTATTTGTTGCTTAGCTTCTTGCCCAGCAAATAATGTTTCAACGAGCACAAAATCTGTCTGTTCATTATCCTCAAATCGAATAGCTACACCATCCATTGCTGCCCGGTTAAAAGGAGGATAATCCCTATCCGCCACTATATCCTCTGCTAAAACTCGTCCACAAACATCTTCAATTGATACTTTTTCTATTCCAAACGACTTGGACTGATTAAGTACTATGTTTTGCGCATCTTCTAATGTTTTCATGTTTAAAAGTATTAAGCCGTGCCCTCCGGCAGGCAGGTATAAAGTATCCAGTATCAAGACTAATTTTCAGCTACCCTTTCCTAGGGTAGAACACACTAACTCAAGACTCAATGCTAATTACTTTATAAATATTTTCATGTATCTAAACTAGTGACTAGTCAAAAATTAGTCACTAGTGGGGCATTCTTTTGTTTTCATTATTTCAAGAATACTATCCACGTACTCTCTTGTATTACTCAATCTAGGAACTTTGTATTGTCCGCCTAATTTATTTCTAGATTCCATCCATTTATAAAAAGTACCTTGAGGCACAAAGTGGATGACTGGTTTATCTAGCGCCATGCTTTTGTGCCGTTTTGCTTCATAATCGGAATTGATAGATTGCAAGTTCTCATCTAGCGCTCTTTCAAAATCATTTTTATCGTTAGGGATTTTTTCAAACTCTATAACCCATTCATGCGCTCCTTTTTCAGTTGAAGACAAAAAGATTGGTGCTACTGAATAATCACTAATACTAGCGCTCGTTTTTTTACAGGCTTCTGTAATTGCTCTATCTGTATTTTCAACTACCATTTCCTCCCCAAAGGCATTAATAAATTGTTTTGTACGCCCTACTATTTTTATTCGAAAAGGATCTACTGACGTAAAACTAATTACATCTCCAATTTTGTATCTCCATAAACCCGCATTCGTTGTAATAACCAACGCATACATTTCATTAATCACTACCTCATCTAACGTTTTAGTCTGCGGATTTTCTTTCTCTATTTCATAAAATGGAATAAACTCATAAAAAATACCATAGTCTAACATCAACAACATATCGTCTCTATCTGGCTGATCTTGAATTCCAAAAAAACCTTCCGATGCGGTATATGTATTTAAATAACTTATTTTTTTGGGTATGAGCTCTTCAAACAGGGTTTCATAAGGACCAAAGGCTACTGCTCCATGAATAAACAGTTCTAAATTCGGCCACACTTCTGTAATAGAGGATGCCCCTGTTAACTCTAGTATCTTCCTAATTAATACAACCGTCCAAGTAGGTACTCCTGCAATTCCTGTAATGTTTTCATGCATGGTCTCTTTTGCCATGATATCTATCTTAGCTTCCCATTCATCCATCAGTGCTGTTTTCAACTTGGGCGCTCTGATAATTTGTGCCCACACAGGTAGATTTTCCATAATCACAGCGGATACATCTCCAAATTTTGTTTCCGGATCCCATGGATTTGCCTGATGGGTTCCTCCTAGAGAAATACCTTTCCCTTTGAATAGTTTAGCGTTAGGATTAAAATTATTGACATACAAAGAAAGCATGTCTTTCCCTGCTTTAAAATGACAGTCTTCTAATGCTTCGGGGCTTACTGGAATAAATTTACTTTTTGCGTTCGTTGTGCCAGAAGATTTAGCAAACCAACGAATGTCTGTAGCCCATAAAATATTCTTTTCTCCTTTGAGTTTTCTTTCTATGTAAGGGTACAGTTGTTCGTATGTAAAAATAGGAACTCTTTCTCTAAACTGATCGACGGTGAAAATGCTCTTAAACCCATATTTTTGACCTATTTCTGTTTTCTGAGCCATATCTACTAAATCAAATAGTAGATCTCTCTGTACATCGTGAGGGTATTTCATGAAAAGCTCTATCTGATGGATACGCTTTTTCATAACCCAAGTCAGTATGGAGTTAAGCATAAGGTATGGAGTTTAAATTTTCCTTTTTAATTCAAAATGCTTCCCTAGATAAACTCTCCTTACCTCTTCGTCTGCAGCTAATTCTTCTGCTGTTCCTGATTTTAAGATATTTCCTTCGAATAAAAGATAAGCTCTATCTACAATGGATAAAGTTTCGTTTACATTATGGTCTGTAATTAGAATACCAATATTTCTAGTTTTAAGATCGGCAACAATCCCTTGAATTTCTTCTACGGCGATAGGGTCTACTCCTGCAAAAGGTTCATCTAACAAAATAAATTTAGGGTCTACCGCTAAAGCTCTGGCTATTTCCGTTCGCCTTCTTTCCCCTCCAGAAAGCACCATCCCCATGTTCTTACGCACATGAGTCAAGCTAAACTCTTCAAGTAGTTGTTCCACTTTCATCTGTTGCTCTTTCTTAGACAGTTTAGTCATTTCTAGTACCGCTTTGATATTATCTTCCACAGAAAGTTGACGAAAAACAGATGCTTCTTGTGCTAAATACCCCACTCCTGCTCTTGCTCTTTTGTAAACAGGCAAATCTGTAATATCTTGATCATCTAAATAGATAGCTCCTGCATTTGGCTTCACCAAACCTACTATCATGTAAAAACTAGTCGTTTTTCCTGCTCCATTAGGTCCTAACAAACCAACAATTTCTCCTTGTTTTACTTCTACCGAGACACCTTTTACTACCGTTCGCTTCCCGTATTTTTTTATTAATTTATCTGACCTTAGGATCATATTCGATATTCTTTTGCTTTTAACAACTTAATAAAATTGTCAATCACACTAAATTAAGTAATTTAGTTGCTAAGTTGTACGCAACACTTCTTTTTTTACGTCTTTTTTAATGAGTGATTCATCTCCTTTGGTTTATTTGATAATTGTGAACTACAATAGTAGTGAGCATTCAATTGAACTATTGAATTCCATAAAAAGACTGACTTACCCACATAAAAAAACGATCATACTAGATAATTGTTCTACGGACAACTCTCTCAGAAAAATTACTTCTCACTTAAATAACGAAAGTGTCGTAAAATTTGATTTATCTGTAAATACCTTTACTGCAGAATCAATCACAAATACTGACTTTTGTTTAGTTAAAAGTGATAAGAATGGAGGCTATGCTTGTGGCAATAATTTAGTTCTACAATCTATCTTGAAGGAAAATGCATTTGTTTGGTTGCTGAACCCAGATACTACAGTAGAGAACGATAGTCTTTCACATTTGATAGAAACCTCCTCTCAAAATCCTTCTGCCATTTATACAACTTCCATCAAAAGTGAAGGAAGTGATGACATACGATCTGGTTTATGCTACATTAATAAATGGTTGGGGACGACACACCATATCACGGAAAAGAAAAAAAGAAAGTTTGCCGATTACATCTATGGTGCCTCCTTATTTACTCATTTACAAGTATTTAGAACAGTAGGTCTATTCCCAGAAGATTACTTTTTGTACTGGGAAGAAACAAAGTGGTGTATGCATGCTAGCCGATTGAATATTCCTTTTGTATGGTGTAAAAAAGCATTAATTTATGATAAGGTAAGTAGCCTAGGGAACAATAAAAGTTATCTATCAGAATATTACTTCTCATTGAATGCCTTACGTTTTTTCAGTGTTTACCACCCTTTTTATTTCCCTTTTGTCGTATTCGCAAATGCTGCTAGAATAATTTACCGGTTTTTACAAGGTAACTCTTTACGGTCTAAAGCAATACTAAAAGCTACGGCTCACTATTTCTCAAAGAAAATAATTTTTAGAGGCTAATTTAGTTAGCTTTTAAAACTGAATGAAAGGCGTTTTCGATTTACGTAACGTAATAAATGCGTGTTCTTATCTAATTTATTTTCAACAAACAGAATGGAAGTACACTCGGTTTTACTAACTTCGATCTCTTAAACCTGAAATATGCATTAGAGAGTCTATTCCGAATCTAACTATCTACAAATCAGTCG
>JBGCEI010000053.1:0-3952 GCA_045106295.1 Cyclobacteriaceae bacterium | reverse complement strand
GTTAATGGGGAGGAATTTAAAAATGTAATGAACATTAATAAGCACCTGATGGTGAGAGATGTTAACTCTGTTACAGTACTCCATAACACTGGTCAAAAAGAAATCTTAGCAATACCAGATAGTATTGGAACGTATTTATTTAAAGTCTATGGAGGGAAATCTCTACCTATTTATCCACGAATGACCACTACTATCTCTGGTGTTGCAGACAATTACCCTGCTAAAACAGCAGGTCTAGAGAAAGGGGATGTAATCGTATCTGTTAATGGTAAAGACGTCGCTTATTTTGATGAAATCGCACCTTTAATAATAGCCAATGATACTAATGAGCTTACGGTAACGTCTAATGGTGAATTGAAATCAATCAGTCTTTTACCTAATCCTGAGAATAATAAATTTGGGATTTCTGGAGAGCTGTTTCATAAATTGAACTATGTAACAAAAGAATATACTTTTGGAGAAGCTTTTTCTGGATGAGTAAAAACGGCGTATTGGACACTACATGATTATATAGCACAATTCAAATATGTATTTACTAAGCAGGGAGCTAAAGGGCTTGGTGGGTTTGCAGCTATTGGGAATTTATTCCCCCCATCTTGGGATTGGGAATCTTTTTGGTTGACAACAGCATTGTTATCTATTATGTTAGCCTTCATGAATTTATTACCTATTCCAGCACTAGATGGAGGTCATATTATGTTCTTATTGTATGAGATGATTACAGGTAGAAAACCAAACGATAAGTTCTTAGAGTATGCTCAAGTAACAGGAATGGTATTGTTATTTGCTTTGCTCATCTTTGCCAATGGGAACGATATCTATCGGAATTTCTTTAAGTAAATTTTTCGTTCGTCAAAACGATATTAGAAAAATAATCGATAACTATTTCAATTAGAAACGAGTGTATCACTTGTTCTCACAGACTGATGTAACGTTTTATTAACAGGACACTTATCAGCAATTTCTAATAAACGAGTCTTTTGTGTCTCATCTAAATTACTAATTAGTTCTATTTCCTTTTCAGAGAAATCAAGAATGGCTGTTGGGTTTTCACATACTGAACAATCGTCCACATGTTTTTTTCCCTTGAGAATTAGTAATAGTTACAAACTGAGATTTCATTATTTTCTAATTTATTTAAATTAACACTAGTAATTTAAGCGTAATTCTAACTACTCAGCAGGCACGTATGTTTCAACTATTTTTGTTTGCTCAGTAGGCACAAGTGTAATTCCATTCATTCTAGCAGGAATTAAATACACATCTCCTTTTTTAATAACGATGGTATTCCCTTCGCATATAAGGGTAGCGTTTCCTTCCAAACAAAGTAAAGAGACAAAAGAATCCAAAGAAGTGTAATCTCTTTTAATTTCAGACTCAAACAATAACTTATTAGTCTCAAAATACTGACAGCTAGCTAACTCTACTGCTTCATTTAATTTATCAGAATAGCTAGTCTTATACTCAGGATATACATTGTAGTCTATGGCATCCAATGCTTCTTCCACATGTAGTTCACGGGTATTCCCTTGATCATCCTTACGGTCAAAATCATAGATCCTGTACGTGATGTCAGAAGTCTGTTGAATTTCAGCAATCAATAATCCTTTTCCAATTGTATGAACTCTTCCTGCAGGAATAAAAAAAACATCATCAGATTCTATCTCTTCTTTATTTAAAATGTCAGTAAGCTTTCCAGCATTGAAATACTCTAGGTATGATTTCTTATCTACTTGTTTACTAAACCCAGCAATTAGAGAAGACCCTTTGTCAGCTTGCACTACGTACCACATCTCCGTTTTACCAAAAGAGTTATGTCGTTTCTTTCCCAAGGCGTCGTCTGGATGCACTTGAATAGAAAGGTCATCGTTGGCATCAATAAACTTAATCAAAAGAGGAAATTCATTTCCAAATCGTTGATACACAGACTCGCCTACAAGTTCACCTTTGTGTTCATCTATTAATCTCACTAGGTCTTTCCCATCAAACTGACCACCATCCACAACTGATACATTTCCTTTTACACCAGATATTTCCCATGTTTCTCCACAATTAGGTAGGTCACCATAATCTTTATTTAAAACAGACTTTATTTTGTTACCACCCCAGATTTTATCTTTGTAAATGGTTTTAAATTTTAATGGATACATATGCTTTTTTTTCTAACGGAGAATAAAATTAATAAATTACAACTAAGATTAAACACTAATAGTAATATTAGCTTAAAAATTTGTTGTTGAACAGAAGTGTATAATTCTTCTCGACACCGATCGAAGCCTTGTTTGAGTACTTATTGGATAGTTGAGAATGTACAAATGGAAGAGCTAGCCAAGTAATAAAAAAGCTATATTCAACTTTACGCCTCGAAAAAGCAGAAACATTTCATTCTTCATTCCCTTTTTGTAATATTGTAGTTCAAGAGACTGCATACATGTCAATAGCTGTAGAAGAGAAAATATTTCATTACAAGCAACCCTTCGATTTAGAGTCGGGTGAATACCTTCCGTCAGTGAAAGTGAAATACACGACCTACGGTACACTATCCCCTCAAAAAGATAATGTAATCTGGATCTGCCATGCTCTTACAGCCGATGCTAACCCTGCTGACTGGTGGGAGGGACTAGTGGGTGAAGGAAAACTCTACGATCCTAACAAGTATTTTATAATCTGTGCCAATATGATTGGCTCATGTTACGGTTCTTCTGGTCCTTTAGATATCAATCCTACTACCATGAGATTGTATCAACATGACTTTCCACAAGTTACCGTGCGAGATATGGTAAAAGGATTAGATCTCTTACGAGAGGAATTAAAAATTGATTCCATTCATACCTTGATTGGTGGTTCAATGGGAGGAATGCAAGCCTTAGAATGGTCGTGTGAGAAACCTGATTTATTTCAGAATATGATTGTATTGGCAACCAATGCCAGCCATTCTGCTTGGGGAATTGCTTTTAACGAAACTCAACGTATGACCATAAAAGCAGATCCTACATGGAAGCGGTCAGACGAAAATGCAGGTAGAAATGGTCTGAAAGCAGCACGGGCATTAGCCTTGATTTCGTACAGAAATTACGATGCCTATTGCAATACACAATCTGAAACAGATATTGAAAAATTGGATCGTTACAAAGCATCTAGTTACCAAGAATACCAAGGAGATAAATTGGTCAGTCGATTCAATGTAGTTTCTTACATGTTGTTATCTAAAGCCATGGATTCTCACCAAGTGGGGCGTGGACGTGGAAGCGTAGAAGAAGCATTAGCCAAAGTAACAGCGAATACCTTATCCATAGGTGTATCATCAGATATTTTGTTTCCTCCTGTAGAACAAAAACGTATTGCTGATCTAATTTCAGATGCTGAATACCAAGAAATAGATTCCTTTTATGGACACGATGGTTTCTTAGTAGAATCAAAAGCCATCACCGAAATTATTTTAGCCTTTTACAAAAGCAAGAACGTAAACTTTATGAGCCATGCAGAAAACTACTAAAATCGGACAATTTGGATACGGAGTAGTTGGGCACGGGATCAGAGACATTATCCTTCATTCTAAAAGCTTGAACGTAGAGATTGAGAAGATCTGCGTGAAGCACAAAGACAAGAGGAGAGATCTTTCAATGGATCACTTTACGTTCGATCGAGATGATATTCTAGACAATCCAGAAATCACAGTAATTGTAGAGGCAATAGATGATGCCGAAGCAGCTTTTGAGATCACTAAAAAAGCCATGAAAAATGGCAAAGATGTGATTACTGCCAATAAAAAAATGGTAGCCCAACACCTCAAAGAATTGATGGAGTTACAATTTGAGACAGGACAGCATCTTCTGTACGAAGCATCTTCTGGTGGAAGTATTCCGATCATCAGAAACTTAGAAGAATATTACGATAACGACCTTTTGCTTTCCGTTCATGGGATTCTCAATAGTTCGACTAATTATGTGCT
>JBGCEI010000052.1:0-2850 GCA_045106295.1 Cyclobacteriaceae bacterium | reverse complement strand
GCGGGGTTCTTATTATTAAGTATCCTGTTTTTTTTTTTTTTTAACAAATCAACAAAAACGGTATTACCTTATTTTTATACCCCTGATTTTTTTCCTGTTTGGGTATCAGAATTTGTGAATACTATCTTTCCTTTTTCATTCACCAATCAAAATGGAGACTCAGTTTCTGAAAAAACAATAAAAGGAAAAGTCCATATCGCTGATTTTTTCTTTACTACTTGTCCAGGAATCTGTCCTAAAATGACAGATAACTTGAGCCTAATTCAGGCTGAATTCGAGTCCAACCCTTCTGTAGTATTACTTTCTTATTCGGTAACGCCCGACAGAGATGATGTTGCTACCCTAAAAAACTACGCTGACGTAAAAGGAGTAAAAAGCAACAAATGGCACCTTTTAACTGGAAAAAGAGAAGCAATCTACACACTAGCAAGGAAATCCTACTTTGTAGACAAAGAACTAGGCTTAGATAAAACAGCAGATGAATTTCTACACACAGAAAATTTTGTGTTAGTAGACAAAAACCTACGAATTAGAGGTGTTTACAATGGAACACTAAAACTAGAAGTAAAACGATGTATCGAAGACATCCGAATACTTCTTCAAGAATAACTATAAATTACAGCCTAAACTGATACGACACGCCTGTCTGAAAATCTGGGTTATTATTTACTCTAAAATCCTGTTGTAAGTAGAAAGACAATACATTTTTCTTCAAGAAAGAAAATGTCAGCGTTTGTACATCTATCAAATCATACAAATGTGACGTTCCCAACAACCAGTGAGACGTCAGCTTCTCTCCTATCGATATGTTACTGTCAATCTCAGAGCGCTTATTGTACGGCGTGTGTACCAAGTAATTCCATGTAAGGGCAAACGCCCTACCTTTTTTAGTCTCTCTTACATATTGCGCTTGGAAATTAGCACTAAACAAATAATCATTTGAGGTAAGTTCGACTTGATCCCCATAATTTATTACATTCTTTTTCAAAAGATTCATCCCTAAACCTGCCAAAGCAAATGATTTCTCATTGAGTGAGATGTATTTCAATAGCGTTTGAGACAATCCTAGATCAATACTAGGGTTCACACGTGTTGTGTTTATCCCCATGTGAGCGCCCATATTCGCACTCCATTCACCCAGAAGTGGTAACGAAAAACTAGCATAACCAAAATAGTTTGTTTCCAATCCCGCTACCACAAAATCGTTCTTTTTGAAACTAAATCCCTTCCCATTTTTATCGATGTAACGAATGTTTGCTTGATTTACCCCTGCTTTCTTTCTTCCAAATGGATCTTCTCCCCCTTTCACATTACTATGAAACCACTCGATAAGACCGTCTGAAGTAAGCGTAGAAAAAGGAGCGTTTCCTTCAGTCACTAAGAAGGTGCGCAGCGTAAACTGCAATTCACTTTTTTTCGAGACCGGAACTCTAATAGATGGAGCAAATCGTCGAATAACTGCATCTGCATGATATGAAAAAGAATCGCTTGCTATCTCTGTTCTATTAATAACATGTCCATCATGAATAGGGATAGAAGAAACGTAATCTCTATCTGCTTGTGATTTGGGTGTGTACGTCATTATGTCTACCGCCCATACATTTCCAGAAGCTAAACCTAGATTAAATGTAATCTCTTCTACCGCCTTATACTTAAAATTTTGGCTAATTCTAGCAGAGAATATCCCAAGAGAATGAGAAGGAAGTATGTCGGAATTAGTAAGACCTACTTGCTGTAAAAGCTTCTCCTCTTTTTTATTCTGTGAGAAGGAATTCAAAGAAAATAAGCAGAGAACAACTCCAATAATTTGTTTTAAATCAAATAGGCACATTCACATGTCTTTCTGCATGGTAAGAAGAGCGCACCAAAGGACCCGATTCCACGTACTTTAAGCCTTTACTCAAACCTATCTCTCGGTATTTATCAAACTGATCTGGGTGAATAAACTCAGCCACTTCGATGTGCCTTTTCGTTGGCTGTAAGTATTGCCCTAAGGTTAAAATATCCAATCCATTCTCCACCAAGTGATCCATTGCCTCAAACACCTCATCCTCGGTTTCACCCAAACCTAACATCATTCCAGACTTCGTACGTTTTCCAAAGTTCTTTGTTCTTTGAATCTGCTCTAAACTTCTTTCATACCTTGCCTGAGGTCTTACCCTTCTGTACAAGCGTTTTACTGTCTCCAGGTTGTGAGAAACCACTTCCTGCCCCGCATTAATCATCGTTTCCAACGCCTCCCAATTCCCTTTCACATCAGGAATCAATGTTTCTATCGTTGTAGTCGGACTTAATTCTTTTACTCCTCTCACCGTTTCATGCCAAATCTGAGCCCCTCTATCCTTCAACTCATCTCTATTCACAGAAGTAAGCACCGCATGCTTCACTCCCATAGTCGCAATAGATTCCGCCACCCGCCTCGGTTCATCTTTATCGTATTCTGGTGGTCTACCAGTAGCAACCGCACAAAACGAACAACTTCGAGTACACACATTACCCAAAATCATAAACGTAGCCGTTCCTTCCCCCCAGCATTCTCCCATATTCGGACAACTACCACTCTCACAAATCGTATGCAATTTATTTTCATCTACGATTTTACGCACCTTACGAAACTCCTCTCCCATAGGAAGCTTTACACGCAACCACTTCGGCTTAGGTACTCGTTCCGATTTCTCTCCTCCAACTACAGGTAACTCTATCATGCTTTGTTACTTTTGTTTTCTACTATTATTATTTTAATTCCTGTAAACCTTATCCTACTAAAAGCTAGCTGCTAAACTCTAGAAGCTATTTGGGCATCACCTTATCAGGTCGGGCTATCCGTTCATACTCCTCGCTATGCCGTGC
>JBGCEI010000051.1:0-2965 GCA_045106295.1 Cyclobacteriaceae bacterium | reverse complement strand
TTAGCAGCAAAATTAAATATCAGTGAGGTTAGAAAGCAGTTTCCAATCTTGCAAACCTTGGCGCATGGAAAACCGCTTGTCTATTTAGACAATGCGGCTACTACTCAAAAGCCGAAATCGGTAATTGATGCTGTTTCTAAGTATTACGAAGGTTTAAATTCTAATATTCACAGAGGAGCACACTACTTAGCGGACAAAGCAACGGCTGCTTACGAAGAGACTCGTAAGGCATTGCAACAGTTTGTGAATGCGAATGAAGTAGAAGAAATCATTTTTACTTCTGGAACGACTAATGGGATTAATCTTTTAGCTCAAACGTACGGGAAGGCGTTTATCAATTCAGGAGACGAAATCATTATTTCCTATTTAGAACACCATTCTAACATTGTCCCTTGGCAAATGATTGCTGAAGAAAAAGGAGCAACGGTAAAAGTAGTTTCTATTGATGAAAAAGGTCAGTTGGTGATGTCTGAGTATGAACAGCTACTTTCTGAGAAGACAAAATTGGTAGCTATTAATCATGCTTCGAATGCTTTGGGGACAATCAATCCGATTGATGAAATTATTCGATTAGCGCATCAGGTTGGTGCAAAGGTGATGATAGATGGTGCACAAGGAGCACCTCATTTAGATATTGATGTGCAAGCGCAGGATATTGATTTCTACGTAAGTTCAGCACACAAAATGTATGGTCCTACAGGTGTTGGGTTTCTGTATGGGAAAAGAGAATTATTAGAAAAAATGCCGCCTTACATGGGGGGGGGGGAGATGATTAAAGAAGTAAGTTTTGAAGGAACTACTTACAATGAGATTCCCTATAAATTTGAAGCGGGAACGCCTAATATTGGAGACGTAATTGCTTACAAGCATGCAATTGCCTTTATTAATAAATTAGGAAAAGGCGCCATTAGAGAGCACGAAGATGAGCTATTGCAATTAGCTACTCAATTGATCTGTGAGATTCCAGGAATTAAATTAGTAGGTACAGCAGAAGATAAAGCTCCTGTACTTTCTTTTGTACACGAAACAGTTCATTCGTACGATTTAGGGATGATGCTAGATGCAAAAGGGATTGCTGTACGGACGGGACATCACTGTACACAACCGTTGATGAAACTTTATAAATTAGAGGGAACAGTTAGAGCTAGTTTTGCTGTTTACAATACAAAAGAAGAAGTACATTTCTTTATTGAATCATTAAAACAAATTATTAACTTGTTTTAAATGGAAGACCAAAAACAATATACTTCACTAGAAGAATACGAAACGCTTGAAATGAAAGAGCCTCTCGCAAAATACGAGTATTTTGATGGAGAAGTTATTGACATGTCTGGAGGTACGATTAATCATGGGTTAATAGCTGGTAATCTTCAG
The DNA here is from genome assembly GCA_045106295.1 of Cyclobacteriaceae bacterium. Classification (GTDB taxonomy): domain Bacteria; phylum Bacteroidota; class Bacteroidia; order Cytophagales; family JAAEPT01; genus WTJX01. Next base: position 1,591 of record JBGCEI010000051.1, on the reverse strand, counting down.
TTTCAATTAAGATCAGGTTTAGGTAAGAATAGTTCATGTAAAGTTTTTGGGAGTGATGTTAAAGTAGAGGTTGAGCAGTTCAATGCCTATGTTTATCCAGATGTGTTTGTAGTTTGTGACTCGTACAAAAGTTCTGGCAAAATGGAACATGTGATAGCAAACCCTAAATTGATAGTAGAAGTTCTTTCTGATTCTACACAAGAGCGAGATAAAACTGAGAAATTCATGTATTATCGGTCGCTTAATAGTTTTCAGGAATACATATTGGTCAGTCAGAAAAGCCCCATTGTAGAATTGTTTTACAAAGAATCAGAAACGAAATGGGATATCCGTACGTTTCAAGGGCTTGATTCAGTTATTGATGTAAAATCTCTAGGCATTAAGATCTCATTAGAAGATATTTACGAAGGAATTGATTTTTAAGAAATGACGATCAACGAAATACAAGATGATTTAATTGACAATTTCTCGATGCTCGATGGAGACAGAGAAACAACTGTTTTTTACATCATGGAATTAGGTCAGAAGATGCCTGACCTGCCAGAAGAACAAAAAACGGATGATCATTTGATCAAAGGGTGTCAATCGAAGGTATGGTTACATAGTGCATCAAAAGATGGTAAAGTTCAGTTTGAGGCAGATAGTAATACTGGTGTTACAAAAGGGTTAATTAGTATGTTAGTTAGTGTATTATCGGATCAACCTGCAGAAGAGGTTGCGAATGCTGACTTATACTTTATTGAAAAAATTGGATTAGGAAACTTTATTGGGTCACAACGATCGAATGGATTGGTTTCTATGATCAAACAAATGAAAATGGATGCGTTAGCATACCAAGCAAAAGCATAAGTTATGGCTATTTCTAAAGAAGATTTAAAAGTAAAAATAATTACAGCAATCAAAACGGTATATGACCCAGAGATTCCTGTAGATGTATTTGAATTGGGGTTGATTTACGAAGTAAATATTCTTCCAATGGATAATGTACAAATACTGATGACATTGACTTCTCCTTCATGTCCTTCTGCTGAGCAGATACCTGCTGAGATAGAAGAAAAAGTAAGATTGGTAGAAGAAGTAAACGATGTACAAGTAGACCTTACCTTTGATCCGCCTTATCATCAAGATATGATGAGTGAAGCGGCTCAACTGGAACTGGGGTTTATGTAGATCAATTACAGATTTCAAATAAAAAATTCCAAATACCCTTTTTGGAATTTGTATTTTGAGATTTGGAATTCTTTAAGCCAAGAATGAGTTTAAAAATTTTAACTAATAAATTAACACACAACAATATGTATCCAGATGAATTAACAGCGCCAATGCGCCAAGACCTTGTAGCGGCAGGGTTCAATGAATTAACATCAGCTTCAGAAGTAGAAGCTCAAGTAAAAGAATCAGGAACGACCTTGATGGTAGTGAATTCTGTATGTGGTTGTGCAGCAGGAACGGCAAGACCAGGTGTTAAAAAATCGTTAGAAGGAGCAAAGAAGCCTACTAACTTAGCAACAGTATTTGCTGGTGTACACAAAGAAGCAACTGATAAAGCAAGAGAATTTATGTTGCCTTATCCTCCATCTTCTCCGAGCAT
>JBGCEI010000050.1:0-2682 GCA_045106295.1 Cyclobacteriaceae bacterium | reverse complement strand
TGAGGCATCCTATCTTCCCATTCTAAAAACTGATACAACAAGACATGTGCAGGAGCTGATGGCAACCATTCTTCTCCTCTAATTACATGACTGATTTTCATCAAATGATCATCCACTACATTCGCTAAATGATAGGTAGGCATACCGTCTGACTTCAAAATAACTTTATCGTCCACAGCGGAAGAATGAACTAACACCCATCCTCTTACCATATCGTTGATACGGATTTCTTCTTTACGAGGCACCTTTAAACGCACTACATAAGGCTCCCCTGAATCAATTCTTCTCTTCACTTCATCTTCAGGAAGCGTAAGTGAATTTTTCATCCCATCCCGAGTTATAGAGTTATACTGAGGAGAAGCAACCCTTGCTGCTTTCAAACGCTCACGCATTGCATCTAATTCTTCTGGTGTGTCAAATGCATAGTATGCATTCCCATCATCAATTAGTTTCTGAGCATATTGCCCATACATAGCTTTTCTCTCTGACTGACGGTAAGGACCGTATTCCCCACCTTGACTTGGACCTTCATCTACTTCTATTCCTAACCAAGCCAATGAGTCCATAATGTATTGCTCAGCAGATTCTACATACCTTGTTTGGTCTGTATCTTCAATCCGAATAATAAACTTACCCCCTTGATTCTTAGCATATAGGTAATTGTATAATGCTGTTCTTACTCCTCCTATGTGTAGTGCACCTGTTGGACTAGGTGCAAATCGTACTCTTACTTCTGAATTCATACTATATTTCAACTATTATTAGATTAGTTTATGTAACCGAATCGTTCTAATTTCTTATCGTTCTTACGCCAGTCTTTATCCACTTTAACGTATAACTCTAGGTAAACCTGTTTTCCAAAAAAGTCTTCCATATCCTTTCTTGCTTCCACACCTACCATTTTTAATGCCTTCCCACCAGAACCAATCATAATCCCTCTCTGGGTGTCTCGTTCTACCATGATATCAGCATAAATACGAATGATTTTGTCTGTTTCCTTAAATTTAATAATAACTACTTCACAAGCATATGGAATTTCTTGTTTATAGTTCAAAAATATTTTTTCTCTTACTATTTCTGACGCAAAAAAACGTTCTGTTTTATCCGTAAGATCCCCATCAGGAAAATAAGCTGGATGCACTGGTAATATCTCTTCAATCATGGGTAATACACTATCGGTATTGAATCCATGTAAAGCTGAAATAGGTAAAATACTATGTGGATTAAATTGCTCTTTTACTTTTTCAATATATGCCTCTACAACTGCTTGATCTTCTTTTAAATCTACTTTATTAATCAGGATAATGATTGGAACCTTTACTCTTTTCAGCTTCTCTTGAATGTGATCCATAGTTTTATCACCACACTCTATCACTAATAGAATTCCATCTGCATCATCTAATGAAGAGGTCACAAAACTCATCATTGACTCTTGTAACTTATAAGCAGGATCTATTATACCTGGTGTATCTGAATATACAATTTGGTAATCATCAGAATTGATGATCCCCATAATACGGTGTCTTGTCGTTTGAGCTTTAGATGTAATAATCGATAGCTTCTCTCCTACCAAACGATTCATAAGGGTAGATTTCCCTGTATTTGGTTTTCCTACGATACTTATAAAACCTGATTTGAACTCTTTTGTAGACATAAATTGTTATTAGATTACAAAAGTAGTTGTTTTAATTGATTTATTGTTCTACTTTTGCATCGTTATATCGCGGGATGGAGCAGTTGGTAGCTCGTCGGGCTCATAACCCGAAGGTCACTGGTTCGAGTCCAGTTCCCGCTACAGTTAAATACTTAACCACTTGATTATCAGATAATTAAGTGGTTTTTTTATGTAAAAATCAACTTTGAACAACTTTCCTTACTTATCGTAACTACTTGAAAATCAATAGATTACGTATTTTTAAAAGTTCGAACATCTGCTTCCCCTACAATAAGTTTTAAACTACGCTTCACCTATCTTTAAGTAGACAATATATTTTTGTGTTTTATACTATCTTTGAATTTAGAAGAATTTATTACCTCAAAGCCATAGGAAATGAGTGAGACCAATCGCATAGAATACAAAAGAGAATTAACTAAGGATGTTGATATTGAAAAAGAAGTGATTTCATTTCTTAACTACTCTGAAGGTGGGTTGCTTTTTATTGGTATTGATCAGAATGGAAATATTCATGAGCCTTCTGATTTAGATGGGGATATGTTAAAGGTCAAAGACCGTATTAAAAACAACATTTCCCCTTCACCAATGGGCTTGTTTGATGTGGTAACTACAGAAAAAGAAGGCACTACAATCATTAAAATTATTGTAGCAAGTGGTAGCGAAAAACCTTACTTCAAGAAAAAATTTGGAATGACAGAAAAAGGATGTTTCCTACGTATTGGTACAGCCTCAGAACCTATGACTCTAAAAATGATAGAAGAGTTATTTGCTTCACGCACCCGAAATTCCATTGGTAAAATAAGATCTAATAGGCAAGACTTGACATTTGAACAACTCCATATTTATTATGATGCAAAATCAAAACCTCTTAATAAGCACTTTCAAAACAATCTAGAGCTTATAACATCACAAGGAGAGTTAAATTATGCAGCCTATCTCCTAGCAGACAACAATAGTATATCTGTTAAACTGGCTAAATACAAAGGAAATACACGAGTAGAGTTATC
>JBGCEI010000049.1:0-3345 GCA_045106295.1 Cyclobacteriaceae bacterium | reverse complement strand
AATATCTAAAAACGGAGAATTATCATCTAAAGGTGTATTTATCTTAGCCCCTAAGTTCCTAGGATTCCCCCAAGCATCCGTTTTATGCTTACGAGTAGAAATATACAAATCTAACCCTCCATAACCGCCTTTACGGTCACTAGTAAAGATTAACGTTTTCCAATCATGTGAAATAGCAGCATGAGTTTCTCTAGAGTGAATATTACTAATGTATTGAGGAAACCTAACCAAATCTCCCCAAGTTCCATTTTTATCTAGTAAACTATAAAATAAATCACCTTTCCCATCTTCACGGTACGTAATTAATTTTTTACCATTTGGAGAAAGAGAAACAACTCTATCCTCCAAAAAGGTATTCAAATATTTTAAATTTTGAGCTTCGGTCCACTCTCCATTTTTATTCACTGAGATATAGATGTCATCCTTAAACTTCCCACTTGGGTAATGGGTATCTCCTGTTGTTCCTTTCCTTCTAGAAGTAAATAAGAGAACACCTTCATTAAGACTAATAACAGGAGAAAAATCATCAGCTTCGCTATTTATATTTCTTCCTAAATTTTCAATTTCAATTTTTTTGTCGATGTGCTTCCTAAACTCTATTCCATTTTCACATTCTCTTATCTTTCTGTTGATATTGTCAAGAATTTTATCGTGATGTTCGTGTCTTTGTTTATACTTTTTATAATGTACAATAGCTTTTTCAAACTGACTATTGTAATGATAGGCATCACCTAATTCATATTCTATATTCTCAGCCACATCATTATCTAACAGATGTGCCTTTGTAAAATAACCAAGAGCTTCTGTTTTTTGGTATGTTTCTATTAAACAAACACCTAGCCTATAAAGGGCTTTAGCATTATCTGGTGTATTTATTAGGTATTCTTTGTAAGCAGGTATTGCTTCTATGTAGTCTAAATACCTATAGTGCTCATCCGCTATTTTAAGTTTTTTGATTTGCTTTTTATCAACCTCTTTTTTCTGTTTTGCACATAAGGGAAAAAGAACTATAACTGTAAAAAGTAAGAATACCGATATTTTTTTTTTTTTTTTGGGTGTTAAAAAAATAATATAGTAAAGATAATCAAACTACTTTACTATCAAAATAGGTATTCGAGAAGTAATGTAGCACCCTTTACCTACCCATTTATTTCTATTGAATAAAAAATTCTTGAATAGTGGACTTAACTGTTAATTTAAACCCGGATTTTGCATAAGAATTCGTTATGAGAAGTTAACTAGCAAAGCGACTGATTTGCAGATAGTAAGATTCGGAATAGACTCTCTAATGCATATTTCGGGTTTAACAATAATAATAATCTTTTCTTTTACCTCTTGCCTGCTCGTAATTTCTTCTCTCAGCTTTTTCCTTTTCTTTGTGAGTATCCTTTTACTGAACTAAAATATAATGTATTGTCTATATCTAAGAAAGGTCCACTATCATTGAAGGGTGTATTTATTTTTTCTTCTAAGCTTATTGGTTGTCCCCAAGCATCTTCAAGACCTGTTTAGTGATTTATTAACAAAGGCAATCAAACTACTTTGATCCAAAAACTTAGAACAAGAGAATATGTGATAATTCACAAAGTATCATGCTAAACTATGTATCTTTGATTGTTTTTTAGAATGATAGTTCAAACAGTAGATATCGGAAATACTTTAGTAAAGGTGGGCTCTTTTGAAGAAAGCGTATTAAAAAACGTTTCTATCTTCGGTACAGTTGAAGAGGCTATTCTTACATTAAATAAAAATGCGAAGAAAACTATTATTTCGTCAGTAAGAGAAATTAATAGAGCAGTGATAAAAGGAGATCTTTTTTTTCTTACACCTGATACGCCACTTCCCTTTTCTGTAAACTACACTACTCCAATTACTTTAGGGAATGACAGAAGGGCCTTAGCAGCTGGAGCTATTAAACTATTTCCTCAGAAAACAGTCTTAGTTATTGATATAGGTACTTGTATAACCTATGATTTAATAACAAATAAACACGAATATCTTGGAGGAAGCATTTCTCCAGGGGTTTCTTTACGGTATAAGTCCATGTACTCTTTTACTGATAAACTTCCTTTATTGCAACCTTCTTCCGAAACAGTTGATCTATGTGGAGATAGTACAACATCTTGTATGCACAGTGGTGTGATGAATGGTTTGTTATTCGAAATCGAAGAAACAATAGTGGCATACAGAAAAAAATATCCAAATATACAGATTATTCTTACTGGTGGAGACAGTATCTATTTTGAAAAACAGTTGAAAGCTACCATCTTTGCAGCGCCTAACCTTATTCACGAAGGGTTGTGCCATATTTTAAATTCTTTATGAAGCATCTATCTATAGTAGGCTTACTATTTTTAACAACATTATCTACTGGGCAACAATTTGGTGTTAATGCCCCACGTTCACGCTCTGGAATTGGTGATTACTTTAGCAATGGGTACAGCCGCTCTAGGGCAATGGGCATCAGCATAAGTTCTGCTAATAAATTATTTATTAATAATACAAATCCTGCTTTGTTACCTCGTACCAAATACACCACATTTGAGGCAGGAATAGAAAATCAATATAGAGCACTTGCCACCTCATCTGCTAAGCAAACATCAAGCGATGCGATACCTGCATACTTTGCCATAAGTTTACCCATTTCTAAAAAATGGAAATCAGCCGTGTCACTCAATCCATACACCTACGCTAATTACAGCACAGCTGTAACTACTGAAACTGGTACAACAACTTATTCAGGCTCTGGAGGAGTAAACCAATTCACATTCTCTAATGGAGTAGAAGCGACATCAAACCTATCTTTTGGGTTAAATATCTCCTACTTATTTGGTAAAGAAAAAGATAATATAGCCACTCAAGTCACTGATTCTTCAAATTACAACCTGACACGAAATGAAAGCTTCTATTCTGGTTTTCAATTTAAACCAGGTATTGCTTTTAGAAAAGAGTTAAGAAAAGTGACTATACCAACAAGAGGAAAATTGGTGATCACTAATAAAAATTACCGCTCCAAGAAAGATTTAATTGAAATCTGTTTAGATAGCTTAACCGTTATTGACAGCTTAGGTAAAAAAGAACGAATAGCTCTTTGTAAAGAATCAGTAAGGCTATTAGACAAAAAACTGATTTTTGAAGACACATTAACAAATCAAGAGTCTTTCTTTGCCAAGAAGTATATTGCTTCAGTAAACAAAACAACTCTAAACGGAAATTACTTTATGTTAATTCCTTCTTACAGTGAAGTCATTTATGACTCAGAAATACCATTTAGCCGTAAAAGTAAAATCAAAAAATACTTAAAAGGAATTAATACTAAAGGGTATGGCGTTTTAGTGAAAGCAT
>JBGCEI010000048.1:0-24436 GCA_045106295.1 Cyclobacteriaceae bacterium | reverse complement strand
GATAGTTTTATTTCTTCCTGAACCTCTTCTTGTGGTGTTTCTGAAGTCTCAGCAGTAGTTTCCTCTACTACCTCCTTTTCTACTACCTCTTCTTTTTCTATTTTTTTTGCAGCCATAATTCGTAATTCCTTATTCTGAACATTGTTTAGGTGTTCAATTTTATTGCCAAAGCAGTACTTCTGTCAATCTGACATAAGCTTTAGGCTGCAAAATTACTGAATTATGTGGATAGTTGTGTAACTCCTGTAATCTTAAATTTTTAGAAAGAAGAAAATTACGTTACTAATTTTGTCAATTAGTGTGTGTAATTATTTCCTTAATTGTTGAAGAGCAAAACTATAAGCTCCTATAGATACTGCTTTGCTTGTTCCTAATACCGAAGTACCAACACCAATTTTAGCAGTAGAGTGGTAGGTTACAGTCTTATCTGAGAAAGGAACAGCTACCTGTTTAGAACCATCTTTTAAAAATTCTTTTTGTTGTTTCTCATCCTGGAAATTATAAACTTCCTGTACTAATCTTCTACGAGTAGTTCCGTTAGGATTTTCGTAAGTACTTTTCATTTCAGCAAGAGTCGCTGGTAAGAATAGTTCATGTGCAGCAGAAATTCCGCCTCCAATTACAACTAAACAATCCAATGAAGCACAGAGTTGTGAGGCTACATCTCCAACAACTTCTCCTAGTTGTTCAAATGATCGAATAGCAGCTGATTGGTCACCTTCTTTTTTGCCAAGAGCAATATCACCGATGTCAATTGGCTCTAAACCTTCTACTCCTGTTAGTTCTTTGTAGTATCTTTTTACGGCTCGAATACAAGCACCTTCTTCTGCATTGGTAGTAGGAGTAATCTTGTTTCTAAAAGCCCATATTTCACCACCCATTCCATGGTCTCCAAATACTATTTTCCGGTTATTGATTAGCCCGCCTCCTAAACCAGTACCTAGTGTTAGGCCTAGTAAGTTTTTATATTGTTTTGGATTACCAGCATCCTTGAGTGCTTGGTTAACTTGTGGCAGAAACCCGTCTATTGCTTCACCATAGGCAAATAAGTCAGCGTCATTGTTTATAAATACAGGTATTCCGAATTTTTCTTTTAGCATAGGGCCTAATGCTACGCCACCTCTAAAAGCTGTTAGGTTATTTAAGTCACCTATAATACCTGCTTGGTAGTCTGCTGGACCTGGAAAGGCGAAGCTTATGGCGTCAGCTTTAATTTTTATAGCATCTTGCACCTCTTGAAAACCATCAACAATTACATTCAGGCATTTTGTAAGGTTTTTAGTCTCCGCAGGTAGCCGAATAGGATCAATCAATTCCTTTCCTCCACGAACAGCATTGAACGAAAACTTTGTTCCCCCAGCATCAAGGGTTAATACAATCTCTTTAGCTTCAGATAAATTCATAAACAATAATGTCTTGTTACGATTTTGTTTTGTAACCTTTTAAGGCGAAAAATACGATGTAACAGATTCCTAACAAAGGAACAATGAAAGAAAACTTCAAAGAAAAACTATCTGCTAACAATCCTTGAACAGATGGTAAAACAGCACCACCAACAATAGCCATTACCAAAAAAGCTGAAGCTTTACTTGTAAACTCACCTAGTTTATCAATTGCTAAGGTAAAAATGGTAGGAAACATAATCGATAAACATAAACCTGTTAAAAGCATACAGATTACAGAAAATAACTTTGTCGTTAGAAGAGATAATACGAGTAAGCCTACACAAGTAATGGCAAAAATAGTTAAGATTTTATGTGCCTTAAATTTTTGAGTAAGGTAAGAACCAGCAAAACGACCAATCATTAACCCACCCCAAAACAAGGAAAGATAAAAGCCTGCCTGAGATTCTTCCATATGTAAGTTAGCAGAAGTATTCATGTAGTTAATTAAATAACTACCAATACATACTTCAGAACCCACATACATGAATATACCTATGATACCGAAAATAAGGTTGGGGTAATTCTTAATTTTAAACCCCTCAGTATTTCCTTCTTCAGACGGGTGAGTAATTGTAGGCAAATTAATGAATTTAATAATGAATGCTAATACCACTAATGCAATGGCTAAACCTAAATAAGGACCTTGTAATGCTTTTACTTTTTCAGAAGTAGAAGCAACTGTAGCTACAGCACCTAAAATAAATAAAGAACCAAAAGGACCACCTAATGTAGTACCTAAAGAATTTAACGCTTGAGATAAATTTAGTCTACTGGCTGCTGTTTCTGGTTTTCCTAAGACTGAAACATACGGGTTTGCTGCTACCTGTAGTATCGTAATACCAGATGAAAGCACAAACAAAGCACCTAAGAAAACGCTATATTCTTTTATAATAGAAGCAGGGTAAAAAAGACCAGCACCTATTCCAGCAATTATTAAACCTAGTATCATTCCATTTTTGTAGCCTATTTTTTTAATAATTGCTCCAGCAGGAAGTGATATGATAAAGAAAGCAATAAAGAAAGTCATCTGTACCAAAGAAGATTGAAAGTATGACAAAGAGAATAATTCCTTAAAATGAGGAATTAAGATATCATTCAACACGGTGAGAAACCCCCACATGAAAAAGATAAATGTTACTACTCCAAAAGCGAATGAATTATTCTTTCCTCCACCTTCTACAGTTACATTATTATTGCCAGAAGCTGATGATGCCATATTGTTTTTTATTAATGTTAAATCAAATGTTTACTAAACAATATTAAAGTTAGTTGAACAATAATCCTAGTTTTTTATAGAATGTTCCAAAATTTACAGAAAATGATTAGCCCTTACTTACTCTCTATTGTAAAGAAAAAGTATATTATGTTATTCAATTTATAATTAAGTGAGTAACAAAAGTTAACCAATCAAAAACTAGTATTTTTTTGACAATTATTTGTTTAACGTATCAATTTAGTGAGCTCTTTTATAAACTCAGGAGTATTTTCTATTTGAGTACCTACCACTACCAGATCAGCACCGGCATCATATGCTTGCTTTGCTTGGTCTACTGTTCGGATTCCTCCTCCAACGATGAGAGGAACATCAATGGATTTTTTAACCAAACGAATAGTTTGTGGAGAAATGGCTTTTTCAGCGCCGCTTCCAGCATCAAGATAAATAAGCTTCATTCCTAATAGTTCACCAGCTATGGCTGTACAAGCGGCAATATCTCCTTTGTCAGCAGGGATAGGGGTTGTGTTGCTAATGTAGCTTACAGTAGTTGGTTTTCCTCCATCTATGAGGATGTAACCTGTAGACAAAATTTCTAATGGGCTACTTTTTAGAATAGGTGCTGCTGCGATGTGCTGACCAATCAATAAATCTGGGTTTCTACCAGAAATTAACGATAACAACAACAAAGCATCTGCCGTAGGGTCGATGTACAAATTATTACCAGGGAATAAAATGACGGGTAAAGCACACGCTTTTTTAATCGCCGCTACTGTTGTATGTAGATTTGGAGAAGTAATTAAGCTACCACCCACAAATAAAAAATCTATGCCATTCTTTTCTGCTGATTGCGCTAACGAAATACAATCTTGTTCTGTTACCTTATCTGGGTCTATAAGAACAGCCAATGATTTTTTTTGTACGATTTGTTCGTAGACTTTCTTCAATACTAAATGTGGTTAAACAAAAATACCACAGCAGAAACTACTGTGGTATTTTTTATAACATATTTTTTTGTCGATTAGCAAGTACCTACTCCTGTAAAGTAAATTAAAAGGAAAGGAATAAGGAAGAATACAACTAAGATGTATCCAAATCCGATTAATCTATTCTTTAATGTTAACTCACCTAGCTTCGTAGCTAAATCTACAGGGATACTTCTAACTAATGGAATTAGCATAAAGAGAATAACTCCCAATAAGTTAAACAGCACGTGACAAACGGCTACATTAATGGCATCATCTGTTTTGGAGATAGCAGCAATAAGAGCTGTAACTGTCGTACCAATGTTTGCTCCCAATAAAAAAGGGAATGCTTTTTTCAATGATAACTTGTCTGTTGCTACTAAAGGAACTGTAAGAGAAGTAGTTACTGAACTAGATTGTACAGCAGCTGTAATTCCCGTACCCCAAAGTACTGCTTTCACAGGGCTTCCAAATACAGCTTGTTCCATTTTTTCTTGAGACTTCCCAATCAAAATGCTTTTCAACACTTTTGATAAGTAACGTAATGCAAAGAATAACATCACCATAGAAACTAGTAATACAACTAATGCTTTTTTACCTAGCAACCCAATTATCCATTTAGCAGTAGGTTTTACCGTAACACCCATGATACTGAACATTTTTTCTCCTGAACCAGTACCAGTAATGTTAAATAATTCAGTGATGAATACAGCCGATCCAGACAATACGTGGAAGTAGACTTCAAGAGGGAATAAGATAAGTGTTACAATGATGTTAAAGAAATCATGTACCGTAGCGGCAGCAATTGCTTTTTTGAATTCATTTCTATTAGTAATGTGACCCATAGAAACAATAGTACTTGTAACAGATGTACCAATATTTGCCCCCATAATTAAAGGGATAGCCGTTTGTAGCGGTAATGTACCAGCAGCTACAATGGCTACTACCATAGAAGTAGTAGTAGAACTACTTTGTACTAAAGCTGTAGCTAATAGACCAATGAATAATCCTACAAATGGATTTTGAGTTACCCCAATGATACACTGTGCAGTTTCTTTTCCAAAGAGCTTGAATGCTCCGGACATCATATTTAATGATACTAGGAATAAAAATAAAATACCCAATACGGCAATAATTCTTGCTACTAATTGGACCGATTTGTTCTGAAATTCTAATTCAGATAATTTGTTTTGAGTAGTCATGACTCAGTTTAAGTTAGAAAACGAAATGCTATGTTAGTAATAAATAAAAAAAGTTCCAATTATTTTAGATGTAATCAGGTGATTTAATCTGTCAAAAGATAAAATAACAGTTACTATTTCACTTAATTGTTTAGTTAACTAATCATTTTTTTAATATAATCGTTAAATGTATTGATCATTATTTAAATAAAAGTGTTAAATTTATTGAACAATGGAAAGGGTAATAGAGAAATCGAGAAAGAAAACAGCGGCTGTTTCAGGCTTATTTGAACGCTATTTAATAAAAAAAGTCAGTTGGGAAGACAGGTTAATTGCTATCGAAGGAGCTAGAGGGAGTGGTAAGACAACTTTGTTATTACAATACCTATCCAATTATTTACCTCTAGAAGTGTCACTTTACATCTCCATGGACGACCTATTCTTCCTAAATAATAGTCTGTACGAGTTTGCTGATACTTTTCAAAAAACGGGAGGAAAACATTTGTTAATAGATGAAGTGCATAAGTACCCAGACTGGTCACGTGAGCTTAAGTTAATTTATGATGACTTTCCTGACTTACAAGTGGTATTTACTTCTTCTTCTATTTTAGAAATCCATAAAGGAGAATCGGATTTGAGTAGGCGAGCAGTAAGCTACACACTAAAAGAATTATCCCTAAGAGAATATGTTACCCTTAGTCAAAAGGTAGCGTTTCCTAGCTATTCTTTTACAGACGTTTTAACTAATCATGTAGCTTTAGCTACCTCAATTAGTCAACAAATAAAACCATTGAAGGTATTTAACGAATACTTAAAATATGGAGCCTATCCTTATTTTACTGAAAGCATAGACACCTATGAACAAAAGCTAATCAGTACGCTCAATTTGATTTTAGATGTAGACTTGAAAGCGGTAGAAAATCCAAAGTATGCCATGATTGTTAAACTAAAGAAGCTGCTTTATGTTATTTCTACTAGCGTACCGTTTACTCCAAACATTACGAAACTAAGTGAGCGAACAGGAATATCGAGAAATACGTTATTATTGGCACTTAAACACTTAGAGAGGGCACGGTTAATCCATAGTCTTAATAAACCAACTAAAGGATTGAGTGCTTTAGCCAAGCCAGACAAGGTGTACTTGAACAATACCAACCTCATGTATGGTTTAGCACAAGGTGAATTGTCTAAAGGGACTTTACGGGAAACGTTCTTTTTAAATCAACTAACTGATTTTCATAGCTTACACCTTCCTCCTCAAGGAGATTTTTTAGTTGATAATACCTACACTGTCGAAATAGGAGGCAAACAAAAGGGGAAACATCAAATTAAAGAAGTTCAGCAGGCGTACATTGCAAAAGACGGTATTGAAATAGGAAATAAGAATACGATACCGCTCTGGCTATTTGGGTTTTTGTATTAATACTGACGTATTTAAGTGCATAAGGGATAGAAGTGGTTACCCCGCAGCGTAGCGAGGAGTAAAAACGGATAGCCCGACCCTGAGCGTAACGGAGGGGAATGCCCAAATCCTTAATAAAACGAGTTAAACGAGAGGCATAGCATAGGCTAAAAACTTAGACTTTTAGCTCTTTTACTGCCAACCAAGCCATTAAGCCAGGACCTATTTTTAGCGCATCTTCATCAATATTGAATGTAGGTGTATGCAAACCAGAATTAATTCCTTTCGCTTCATTTCTAATTCCTAATCGGTAGAAACACGCATCTATTTCTTGTGAATAGTATGAGAAATCTTCTGCCGCCATCCATAGGTCTAGGTCCAATACATTTTCCTCACCTAAATAATCTTTAGCAGCGTTTTTCATCTTACGAGTAAGCTGAACTTCATTTTCTAAATAAGGATAGCCTACTCTAATATCGCAGTCACAACTTCCTCCCATTGCTTCAGCAATAGAAGTAGCCATTTTACGTATTTTTTCATGTGCAGATTTTCTCCACTCTTCATTCATGGTACGGAAGGTACCTTGAATCTTTACTTCGTTAGGAATAATATTAGTAGCACCCATTGCTTCTATTTTTCCAAAAGAAAGTACAGAAGGTACTTTTGGAGAGCAATTTCTACTTACTATTTGCTGTAAGGCAACAATAATGTGCGATGTAATCAAAACTGGATCAACAGCATGTTCGGGTAAAGCAGCATGGCCACCTTTTCCTTTTATTGTCATGTAAATTTCGTCGGCGCTAGCCATGTACATTCCTTCACGAAAACCTACCTGACCAACGTCTATGAAAGGCATTACGTGTTGTCCAAGAATACTTTTGGGGCGAGGATTTTCTAACACACCTTCTTTTATCATTAAAGAAGCACCTCCTGGTAACTTTTCTTCACCAGGTTGGAAAATGAATTTGACCGTTCCTTCCCACTGATTTTTTGTTTCAGCTAGTATTTTCGCCACACCTAACAGGGAAGAAGTGTGCACATCATGCCCACAAGCATGCATCACTCCTTTATTAGTAGATTTGTACGGAATATCATTTGCCTCCAAAATAGGAAGGGCATCCATATCTCCACGGAGGGCAATTACCTTTTTTTCTGGGTTGTTTCCTTTTACATAAGCCACTATGCCTGTATCTGCAATATTCCGTTCTATCTCCAATCCAAGTCCCTCTAAGATTCCTGCTACATAATTAGAAGTATTGTATTCTTCATACGAAAGCTCAGGGTTTGCATGTAGGTGTCTTCTCCAAGAAAGTACATCATCAAAAATGTTATCTGAAAGATGTTTGATTTGATTCAATAAACTCATTACGGAACTCGTTTTAGTAACACTTTAGAATCTGGAACTATTAACGCATAGTAAAATTCTTTGCGTATTTTATGGTACAATCGGTGTGCACTTAGCTTATCTAAAAAGTCACCTATTCGTACTTTCCACGTAGGGGCATCGTATGTACGGTAAATCGAATAACCCCAATCCTTAGCAAATGCTCGTACCTTAGCCTCTACCGATGCCGATGTCCCCATATTATTTCCTGAATACAATTGAACTCGGTAGCCTTGTGCATGTACAAATTGACTGTTGTATTTTTTTAATTTTACAAACATAGAATCCACCAAATCATTATCGTGCAAGGATGGTTTTGTAACTAATATGGAAGCCTCTTTTTTGATGGAATCTACTTTTATGGGCTCGTAAGTATAAGTAGGTCTGTAGGTAGAAAAGTCTTCGTTTTGTTGAGCTAATAAACTAAACCCTAAAAGGAGAAAACAGCTGTATAAAATGTGTTTCATCATACTGAAAAGCTTTTTAAACCACTTTCGTGGAATGGCGCGCCATTGTGTGAAAGCAAAAATACATTATTCTATTCAATAATGAGACCATATTGAAATCAATTTGCCTTTCTATTATCTATTCCAAGTGTCGGAGTCGCTTTAAGTAATCCTAATCTTATAAAGGCTTTGTGAGATTAATTTAAATAAATTTTTTGTGATGTTAGATCGGTGACGACCATATTTCGAGCGTACTTTGGCTTAATAGTTAATGAATTACTTACTAATTGAGCTACTCTAATAAATGTATTGTTTTCAAATAACGTATCTAAAAAAACGAAATCGGTAGAGTATAAACGTACCGTCACTAGAGAATAACCACATGTCTCTTTTGGTATGGAATAGCTAAAAGTAGAATATTCATCTACTACATTAGCAAAGACATCAAACAACCGATCAACTATCCTTTCTTCTTGAGGATAGTATTTAACAGTAAAAGTAGTAGAGTAATTTGTACGATTCATTGCGCCAATAAAGGATGCTTAATAGTACATAGTTAACACTTTACTTGTTGCTTCTATTAGTTAATTAGATGGTTAAAGGGGAGAATTAGTTGAACCAAGCTAATCAACTGATTAAAAAAACCTCTTTAAACTAAAAATCGGCTTCAAAAACTTTATCGCTAAAACAATGTTACGAACTCTCTTTATTAGAAACAGAGGCTTCATATTCAACGATTTGGAAGAGTTCATTGTTTTTACTGCACGAATATGTAGCAATCTGCGTTCTGTACAAAAGGAAATAAATAAGCTGTAAACGGATGACTTTGATTTTATAGTAGAGGTTCTATAAAAACAATGAAACCCTGCTCTATTTATTTTACTAAAGGACGTACTAGTACACAATCAGCTTCAATGCCTTTGCTTTACTACGAGCTTTTAACCAATTTTCCAATCGCTTTCTTTCACTAGAAGAAGGACGTTTCTTGAAGTTTACATAAGCGATAGTCAATGTGTCTTTTTTGAATGTATCTAGGTATTCCAATACACTATTTCCCATTGTAAATTCTTTTACGTTAGGATAAGATGCTTTCAACTCAGCTGAAATATCGTCCAAAGGAATAATCTTAGATTTGAGCTGATAGACTTCATCTTCCAGTAACCTTATTTTTTGATTTTTATCTTCTAAAAGCTCTTCATTTTTTTTGTATAGGTCCTCAATAATCCCTGCCTTTAGCTGATTATTCATTTGCTCTATTGTCTCCATATTAACCCCGTCGTCCTCTTTTTGATATCCTTGTCTTATAACTAATTTTATATTCGATAGGCTATAATTAGCTAACCGTTTTCTTCGTTCTCGAATAGTAACAGTATCCACAGGTTCTCCAAATAAAATCACCTCTAAACGCTGTGGATTTTCTTCAACATACAGCCTTTTGCTAATCACCTTAGCATTTTCAAAGTTTAGTTCTTCTGCTACAAACTTATTAGCATTTTGCTCCATAAAAGACTTTCTAACCACATTAGTAGCTAACCAAATACTTGGGATAATAAATAAGAAAATAAAGATACTGATGTATGTTTTTACTCGTTTTTCTCTAACAGCATCTACAAATTCTTTTTTACGGTACTTTAAAAAACGAACCACCACAATCGTAGAAATACTAATGAAAATACAATTGATGGAAAACAGGTACATTGCCCCAAGGAAATAATACCAATTGGCAGTCGCCAACCCATAACCTGCTGTACACAGAGGAGGCATTAAAGCCGTAGCAATAGCTACACCAGGAATGGCATTACTTTTTTCTTTTCTTGACCCAGCAATAATCCCTGCAAACCCACCAAAAAGAGCAATCAGCACATCCCAAATAGTAGGTGTGGTTCTAGCTAACAATTCAGAACTGGCATCACTGATCGGCGTAATTAAAAAGTAAATAGTAGAAGCAAGGATACTCATAAATACCGCTACTCCAAGGTTTCTTAATGACTTTTTAATCAGCTCAAAATCATTGATTCCTGCACCCAAACCTACTCCCATAATAGGACCCATTAAAGGAGAAATAAGCATGGCTCCTATTACTACCGCAGTTGAATTTACATTTAGACCAATTGAGGCAATAAAAATAGCAAAGATTAGAATCCAAAGGTTAGCACCCTTAAACTCTACGTTCTTACTAATTTCTGCAATCGTTACTCGGTCTACCTCTTTATCCTCATGTATGTTGAAGATGTCTTTAAGAAATGTTCTTAGGTAACGAAAAAAAGTGCTTGGATTCATATCTTATGCAGAATAAAAAGTTTTAAATACGTTAACTAATAGTTTATGATCCTCGGTTCCAGCCATTTCTCTAATGCTATGCATAGATAGCATGGGATTTCCAATATCAATAGTAGGAACGCCTAATTTAGCGGCAGTCATAGGTCCAATCGTAGAGCCGCAGCCCATATCGTTTCTAGTACAAAAATCTTGATATGCTGTTTTTGATTGATGGCACCACTGTTTAAATTTAGCAATCGTTAACCCATCTGTTGCATAGCGCATATTGGCATTACTTTTTATCACTGGTCCTTGGTTTAACCTTGGTTTGTGATTGGCATCATGCGCTTCCGTATAGTTCGGGTGAATAGCGTGAGCCATATCCGCTGAAATAAAGAAGGAACGAGCCATACTCTGAGCAAAGCTATCGACAGCAGTTACTGAACAAATACGTTCTAATACCGAATGTAAGAAGTTAGAGCCCGCACCATTTTGTGTATTTGAGCCAATCTCTTCATTATGAAAATAAGCAGCTACCTGAAATTTATCTGTTGAAGTTGCACTTGCTAATAACGCAGACAACGAGGCATGCACACTACCTAAATTATCTAACCTTGGAGCATACACGAATTCTTTTTGTAGCCCACCTAAAGAAGACGGTTCAGAATCGAATAAAAAGAGATCCCAACTAAGTACAGCTTCTTTTGTTTTCAACTGTTGTTGAATTAACGCGGAAAAATCAATGTTTTCGCCCAATCCCATCACTGGAATTAGTTGAGTCTGAGCGTTAACTTTAAAGCCTTCGCTATTTACCTTTCTATCTAAATGAATTGCCAACCGTGGAATTCTAATTTTGTAGGGTAATTTAATGAGGTGCTTAGTCAGATTACCTGCTTTATCTTCTGTAAATACTCTTCCCCCAATTAACAAATCTTTATCGAACCAACTACTCAAAAGTACACCGCCATATACTTCAATATTGAGTAATTGATAACCTTCTCTTGTAGAAGTAGGGTTGCTTTTTACTTTCAGGCAGGGGGAGTCCGTATGTGCGCCAATCATCCGAAAGGAAGAATTCACATTAATTTTTTTCGGTGTTTTAAAAATGATAATAGAAGCGTCATCTCGAGTAACCGAATAGAGCTTATTCTCCTCTAATTTCCAAGTATCAGACTCATCCAAAACAATTGTTTTTTCAGACTCTAGTTCAGACTGTATAGTTTTAACTGCATGAAATGCAGTAGGGCTCGCATCAATAAACGAAAGAAGTTGTTCTATTTTCATAGTAGTAAAAGTACAAGTACAAGATACAAAATCAAATAGCAAAAATAAACTTCAAAAATCAGAGTAGTTTTTAAATTGAACCAATTCCTTCAATTAGAAGTTATACCTTTCCGATCATCAAAAGCCTTTAGATAAAATCATTCATGTCTAAACTCCCTAAAGCGAGTAAATTCTTAGATTTATCGGATTACGGTAGGCTAGCAGCACGGCTTATTGCCAACTCATTGAAACATACATCGTTTACACCTATCCATGTCACCATTGGTTTTATTATCTCTGGTTTGTTGAGTATAGGTTGTATGCTAAAAGGGTATTACTGGGGTGCTGCTCTTTTTTTAATTCTTAAATCCATTTTAGATGCTGCTGATGGAGAACTGGCTCGGGTAAAAAATACGCCTTCTTACACAGGACGTTATTTTGACTCTGTGGCTGATATTATCCTGAATACATTGATTTTTATTGCCATCTGGTACATAACAGATGCCAATACGCTGACTACCTTTTTCGCCTTTCTAGGGATTCAGTTACAAGGTACCTTGTACAACTATTACTATGTGATTTTACGAAATAAACTCGATGGAGATAAAACGAGTCGAATATTTGAGCGAAAACCACCTAAAGCGATGGAAGGAGAAAGTCAACAAACAGTAAATGTGTTATTCTGGATGTACCGAACACTGTACGGTTTTTTTGACAGGGTTATTTATCTGCTAGACAGAGGTGCCTATCAAGGAAAACAAATACCCAATTGGTTAATGACGGCCGTTTCTACCCTTGGGCTAGGGTTTCAGTTACTCATAATTAGTGTCATGCTAGTCTTGGGATGGATAGATTACATCATTCCTTTCTTTATCGCCTATTCAGGCATGATTTTAATCTTCGTGGGGATTAGAAAAATTGTTTAGCAACTTTCGTTTAATGTCGCGTCATTAGACGAAAGTCGAAAAACCTTTGGAACCTATCAGAGTAGAAAATTATTTCTGCTTTAATTTCACTAATTCATCCATTACTAACTCAGCTTCTGCAATTTTAGCATCACCTTTTTTTCTGTCTTTACTCATTAGTTTATGTGCTTCAGCCATTAACTTTTCGTATTTCTTTTGTAGTGCACTTTCACTCATTGTTTCAGTATTTAAATTAAACTTTCAGGGTAGATAGACCTGCATCTACCCCTATTATTTGACCAGTCATTCCACTAGCAGCATTACTCAACAAAAAAGTAGCTGTATTTGCTACTTCTTTAGCTGATAAAATCTTTTTTAATGGATGTTTGGCGATCATATTTTCTTTTACTTTCTCATTTTTTAAGATGTTACTTGCCAAGGGTGTGTCAGTGATAGTAGGAGCAACACAATTTACACGAATAGTGGGGGCGAATTCAGCAGCCAGTGACTTTGTAAGGCCTTCCACTGCTCCTTTTGATGCAGCTACTGAAGCGTGGAAAGGCATTCCTTGTCCTACTGCCACGGTACTAAATAAGACAATGGATGCATCAGGCGATTTTTTTAATACAGGAGCATATTTTTTAATTGCTTTTATGGCCCCTAAAACATTGATCTCAAAATCAGTTTTAAAGTGATCTTCTTTTAAAGTAGAAATAGGTTTTAGATTAATAGATCCTGGGCAGTAGATTAAACCTGTTGCACCATCGATGTCTGGTAGATAATCGGTTAGTACATCCGCTTGGTATTGCGTTAAATTCGAATTCGAGATATCAGCTTCCGTTCTACTAATATTTACACATTCATGGTTTTCTAAAAGCGAAGATAACACTTCAAAGCCAATGCCTTTGCTACCACCTATTACAATAAACTTACTCATAATGATTTTCTTGTTTATACTAATAGAAACAGAAAGTACCCTGTAATGTTCGATAGAATCGTTTTCTTTAGCTGATAAAAAAAGTGTATCTTTGTATCTATGAACAAACAATTATTACTTCTGCTAGATAAATTGTACTCACGAAAGTGAGAGTGGCAGTAGTTTGTTAAAAAATTGAAGCGGTCACTTTCGCAGAAAGTGACCGCTTTTTTGTTTCATAAGAGGTGATAAGCACCTAAAAATTTATTATTTTTGTACCCAGTTTTAATGCTAAGTAATGGATAACAACAAGATTTACGTATTCGATACTACCTTAAGAGACGGAGAGCAAGTACCGGGCTGTCAGTTAAACACCGTAGAAAAAATTGAAGTAGGACTCGCTCTAGAAGAGATGGGGGTAGATATCTTAGAGGCAGGATTTCCAGTTTCCAGTCCGGGAGACTTTAATTCTGTAGTTGAATTATCTAAAGCCATACGTAAACCAACCATTTGTGCGCTTACAAGAGCCGTACAAAAAGACATTGATGTAGCAGCAGAGGCATTACGTTTTGCCGCAAGAGGTAGAATACATACAGGAATCGGTGCATCTGACATGCACATTCAGCACAAACTAAAGTCTACGAGAGAAAAGATTTTAGAGAAAGCAGCTTGGGCGGCAAAATATGCTAGAAACTTGGTAGACGATGTAGAGTTTTACTGTGAAGATGCGGGAAGAGCTGATTTAGATTTCTTAGCAAAAATGGTGGAAACAGTTATTGCTGCAGGAGCAACAGTCGTGAATATTCCAGATACAACAGGTTTCTGTTTACCAGATGAATACGGAGCTAAAATCGCTTATTTGTACAATAACGTGCCTAATATTGACAAAGCTATTATCTCTGTGCATTGCCACAATGATTTAGGAATGGCTACTGCCAATACCATCGCAGGTTTACGTAGTGGTGCACGGCAAATGGAAGTTACCATTAATGGGATAGGGGAGCGTGCTGGAAATACTTCTTTAGAAGAAACAGCTATGGCAATTAAAAGTCATGAAAAAACATTAGGCTTCAATACAAGCATTGATCCATCTAAACTATTTCCTACTAGCCGATTAATCACTCGGTTAATGCGTATGCCAGTACAACCAAATAAAGCGATTGTCGGTAGAAACGCATTTGCTCATTCGTCAGGTATTCACCAAGATGGTGTGATTAAAAACAGAGAAAACTACGAAATCATAGATCCTAAAGTAGTAGGAGTAAAAGAGTCTGCTATTATTCTGACAGCAAGAAGCGGTCGTGCAGCTTTGAAATACAATATTGAGAGATTAGGTTTTGAAGTAATGCAGGAAGAATTGGATGATTTGTATCCTAAATTCTTAGATTTCGCAGATAAAAACAAAGACATAAACGATATCGACTTATTACAATTATTAGGGAAAGACATTGAAAAAACAATCGTTGAAATTGAGGACTTAAAAGTAGATTCTCAAATGGGTAATTGCACAGCAAGTATTACCATTAATATCAATGGGACATCCCAAACACAGGTATCGGAAGGGAATGGTCCTGTTGATGCGACCTATCAGGCCATTAATAAGATAATGGGTAAGGTTGTACGTCTAGAAGAGTACTTAGTACAAGCAGTTACGAGTGGAATAGACGATAATGGGAAGGTACATATCCAAATTTCAAAAGACGAAATCTATTATTACGGATTCGGTCAGCATACTGACATTGTGTATGCTTCTGCTATTGCGTATTTAGATGCGTTAACTAAGGTTGTAGAGCTGAACTCTGTTGAAGCATAGAGTCACCGAAGGCTGAAAGCCTCGGTGAACTCATATTATTAAAGACGATCAGGAAGGTCTTTGACCATTCTTGACGATATTAATCTGTTCTTCTCCTTCGGTTGCTGCTTCCACCGTTCTTTGGTTTTCCGCTTCTTGAAGAGTTGTTTTTGGGTTGATTGCCTCCACCTGAATTAAATTTCCTATTTCCTTCTCCATTAACACCAGATTTACCTTTAGCTCTGTATTGTTTCTTTCCCCCTTTTTTGTTTGGAGCTGAAACTGTTTCTGTTGGTTCGTACCCGTCTACTACATCGCTACCTACTGGGTGGCCTAATAAGTTTTCTATTCCTTTTACGAAATCCATTTCATCTGCACTTACTAGAGAAATAGCTTCTCCGCTGGCACCTGCTCTACCTGTACGCCCTATGCGGTGCACGTAGTCTTCTGGAACATTGGGCAACTCAAAATTAATAACATGGGGGAGTAATGGAATATCTAAGCCTCGGGCTGCAATATCAGTGGCCACTAATACTCGTACGGTTCCTTTTTTGAAACCTTCCAATGCCTTAGTTCGTGCATTCTGACTTTTATTTCCATGTATGGCAGCGGATGTAATACCACTTTTACCGAGCTTTTCACTCAGCCTATTTGCACCATGTTTGGTACGCATAAAAATGAGTACCTGTTTCCAATCTCCTTCTGAAATGAATTTGGTCACCAAAGAAGTTTTCTTTGCTTTATCTACTCGATAAAATTTCTGGATGACTTTTTCAGCAGTCGTATTTTCGGGTGCTGCTTCTACTAAAACAGGCTTATTCAAAATACTGTTTGCTAACTTTTTAATGTCCTTAGAAAAGGTAGCTGAGAATAATAAGTTTTGCCGTTGGGAAGGCATTACTTGCATTATTTTTTTAATGTCTCGCAAGAAACCCATGTCCAACATTCTGTCGGCTTCATCTAAGACCAGTATTTCTATTTTGTCTAAAGACAATAGTCGCTGATTGTGTAGGTCTAGTAAACGCCCAGGTGTAGCCACCAAAATATCTATTCCCTTACGAAGTTTCTCTACCTGTGGTCTTTGACTTACTCCACCAAAGATTACACTAGACCTGAGGTCTAAGAACTCACTGTAAGATTGCACATTATCGTAAACTTGTGCGGCCAACTCTCTGGTAGGTGTCAACACCAATGCTTTGATAGGTCTTCTTTTCTGTATCGGTTGCTTCGATAATATCTCAAGAATAGGTAAGGTGAAACCAGCTGTTTTTCCGGTTCCTGTCTGTGCAGAGGCCAACACATCTTTTCGTTCTAAAATGAGAGGTATTGCTTTTCCTTGAATGGGAGATGGTGCGGTATACCCTTGTTTTTTTACTGCTTTCAGTAAAGCGTCGGATAATCCTAGTGAGTCAAATGACATAAAAATAAGTTAGGAGACTTCCTGTCTCAGTATGAATTGGCGAAGGTACGTCTATTTTTTGCGATCTGGTTTACATCTTCCATTTAATGCCACATCCCATACTTGGAATTTCTTCCCCTTCGTAGCTTTTTCCTTCTAGTAAGGCATCAAATACCTCTCTGATGGATTCTCCTGTTACTGGATTTTCATCATGTCGGCGAGTATTATCTAGCTGACCGTGGTAAACAGATTTTAGGTTACCATCAAATACATAGAAATCTGGCGTGCAAGAAGCGTTGTATGCTTTAGCTACTTCTTGACTTTCGTCGTAAAGATAAGGGAATGGATAGTTGAGTTGTTTTGCCAACTGGGTCATTAATTCTGGCGCATCTTGAGGATAATTTTCAATATCGTTGCTACTTATGGCTACGCAATTTATTCCTTTTTCTGCATAATCGTTAGCTAGCTTCACTAATTGCTGATTGATTCTGATTACATAAGGACAGTGATTACAAGTAAACATTACCAACGTTCCTTTT
This sequence comes from Cyclobacteriaceae bacterium, assembly GCA_045106295.1. Taxonomy (GTDB): domain Bacteria; phylum Bacteroidota; class Bacteroidia; order Cytophagales; family JAAEPT01; genus WTJX01. Next base: position 7,327 of record JBGCEI010000048.1, on the reverse strand, counting down.
TCTCCTTTTATATTTTTTAACGAAAGTGTTTTTCCAGAAATGGTGTCTGGTAAATTAAATGTTGGTGCTGTGGTTCCTTTTGCAAAGAAGTTTGATTCTGTTCTAGCCATGGCGTGTATTTTTTTTACTCACTAGTGAGCTTTACTAGGACTAAGATAACCCATAATCTGTTCTTTTGTTAGTAGAGTTGAGATTTCTTTGTCTGTTCCTTTGAATAAAGAACCTAATTATATTATCACAACATAGCATTTGTTTTTTATAAAAATTAATAGGTCTAATAAGCTTGATTTAGCGTGAAAACACCTTTTAGACTCTAATGACCTTCTGCTTCTCTTATGTAGATTTATTATAAAAGTGTTGGTTGTCTTACTTATTGTTTAGTTCGTATCTTGATGAACTATTCTGTGTAAACAAAAGTTTAAAACACCATGAGTACAGTATCCAAACAAGCATTTGAGTTCCTACAAGACATAAAACAAAACAACAATAAACCATGGTTTCAAAAGAACAAAAGTCGTTACGAGACCATTAAAACAGGTATGGAAGCATTTGCCGAAGACGTACTTCAGCAGATGAACGAAGTCGACGTCATAGAAACTCCATCAGGCAAGAAATCGTTGTTTCGTATTTACAGAGATGTCCGTTTTTCTAAAGATAAAACACCTTACAAAACCCATTTTAGTGGCTATTTAAGAAGAGCCGGTGCCGACCGAAGAGGAGGTTATTTCTTTCACATAGCACCAGGAGATTCTTACATAGCAGGAGGCTTTTTTGCACCCGATGCAAAAGATTTATTACACATCAGAAAACAAATTCAAGCAGATCCTGAATTGTTAAGAAAAGAGTTGGCCAAGAAACCGTTCAAGCAACATTTCGGAAGACTATTAGGGAGTCAATTAAAAACAGCCCCTAAAGGGTTCGACAAAGAAGATGCTAACATTGATTTGCTGCGATACAAGCAATATTATGTAGAGCACTCTTTTACAGACAAAGAAGTGTTGAGCAAAGACTTCGCTCAGCAAGTAGCCAAAGGCTTTGCTGCTATGATTCCTTTTTTCGATTGTATGACAGAATACCTCACCACCGATTTAAACGGTGAATCTTTATTGTAAGTTAGCCTGCAAATATGATTAGTTTCGAATCTTATGGCTTTGCTAAACTCTACTACAGTCGTTTTAAAACCGACTTAGGCGATATGGTTGCTTCCGCTAATGACGCGGGACTCTATCTTTTAGAATTTGCTGACAGAAAAGAAGTCACTCAAGAAATGAATGCCTTAGCCAAACAACTAAAAGCAACTGTTGTAGAAGACCAACACCATCACCTCGAAACGATTCGAAAAGAAGTTACGGAATACATGCGGGGACGTAAAAAGACATTTACTGTTCCTGTTCAATTAAGTGGGACTCCTTTTCAAGAAAAAGTATGGAACGCTTTATTAACTATTTCTTACGGAGAAACACATACCTACAAGCAACAGTCTGAAATTCTGGGCGATGTAAAAGCCATCCGAGCAGTAGCTACTGCCAATGGAGATAATAAGTTACATAGTCCCTTGTCATCGGATTATCGGTTCAGACGGAAGTATGACAGGCTACGCAGGAGGCATAAAACGCAAGAAGACATTACTCGAATTAGAAAAGAAAAATACAGGAAAACCGTATCAGGTAGAAATGAGTTTTTAGATACATGCTTATTTTAAAACCTATGAGGTTTGTATCACAGAGCCAAGAAGATTTCAAAGTAGGACTAAAATAGAAAGCATTAAGGCATCGTTCAGCCTATTCAAAATAATTACCACAGCCATTTTAAACAACGTGCCTTTTTTTATTACCTTTGACGCGTGAAAACATACCTTCGAATTCTTTCTTACGCCAAGCCTTACTACACCTCTTTACCGGTTTACAGCGTATTCATTCTACTCCATGTACTAGTAGATATTTTAAACTTCACTCTTTTTGTTCCTTTATTAGATACGCTTTTTAAAGAAGAAAACAGTACGATATTTCCTACGGATGAAATAAGTATTGGTTTTATTAATTCAGCAAAAGATGTTATTAATAACTCTTTTCAAGAGACTATTAGTGCATATGGAACAGCGGGGGCATTAGCTTACATATGTATTGCTATGTTAGTGACTAATTTCCTTACTAACTTTTTCTTCTACCTCTCTCAACGGATTTTAGCAAAGTCAAGAAGTAAAATCATGATTAATCTGCGGTCTGATTTATATTATAAAATCAATAGGTTGCATATTAGTTATTTCAGTAATCAAAACAGGGGAGATCTCATCTCTAAGATGACGAACGATATGCAAGAAATAGAACGTACTATTGTAAATTCGGTACGTACTATTTTACGTGACCCGTTTAAACTGGTAGCTATTTTCATCTATCTGTTTATTCAAGATGCACAACTCACATTTTTCTGTTTAGGGGTCATGCCTTTTGCTGCATTGGCTATTGGAATAATTTCTAAAAAACTAAAAAAATTATCAAATAGTAGTCAGTCTATCTTAGGACAAATACTAGGTACAGTAGATGAAACTATTGGAGGAATTAGAATTGTAAAGGCTTTTAACACCAGTTCTTTCATGCAGTCCAAATTTGCTCATGTAAATAATCAATACGGACAGGTATTAAAGAAAATGTCTTACAGACAAGACCTAGCATCACCGCTTTCGCAATTTATAGGTGTTGTTTTTGTAGCCATTATTTTATTTTACGGAGGGTACAGAGTGCTTTCTTCTGATACATCCACTTTATCAGCCGCTGAATTTTTAACATTCTTACTGCTGTTTGTTCGTGTTTTAGATCCTGTAAAAGCAATAGCAGCAGTCATTAGTGATATACAACGAGGTTTAGTGGCTGGAAACCGAGTATTTGATGTAATAGACACCACAGAACAAATACAGGATAGTAACTCTCCCGTATCATTTACGAACTTTGAAAATGAAATAAAACTCCAAAACATATCATTCGCCTATGAGGAAAAAGACGTTCTTTCTAATATTGACTTTACCATTCAAAAAGGAAAAACCATCGCTCTAGTAGGCCCTTCTGGAGGAGGGAAAAGCACCCTTATGGATATGATTCCTCGTTTCTATGACCCTCAGTCAGGAACTGTTTCTATTGACGGAACGAACATCAAAAACATTAGGATGAAAGACCTTCGGTCTCAACTAGCCATCGTAACACAAGAAGCTGTTTTATTTAATGACACCGTTTACAATAACATTGCCTTTGGATTGGATTGTACACAACAAGAAATAGAGGAAGCTGCAAAAATAGCGAATGCTCATGCCTTTATTTCAGAAATGGAAAATGGTTACCATACAGAAGTAGGAGACAGGGGAGTAAAGTTATCTGGAGGTCAGCGACAGCGCATTACAATAGCTAGAGCCATCCTCAAAAATCCGCCTATTTTATTATTAGATGAAGCCACTTCCGCACTCGATTCAGAGTCAGAAAAACTAGTACAAGAAGCATTGAATAATTTAATGAAAAATAGGACTACGCTGGTAATCGCTCACCGTCTAAGCACCATACAGCATGCTGATGAAATTATTGTAATAGAGAATGGATGTATCATAGAAAAAGGTACACACAATGAACTCCTAAAAAGAGGAGGAATGTATAAACGTCTTCAAGAGATTCAACATACGTAGATAGCATATTAAACAAATCTTTATAAATTGATTTAGATCAATTAACTTAGCGGCAATGAATTTTGAAAACCAAATAAAAAAAGAGCTTACTGAAGCGAGTCATGTACTGAATGATTTTCTATCCAAAGAAGAAAACATACAAGCCATCAACAATGCTGCTAATCTAATTATTAATTCAGTTAAAAAAGGAGGAAAAGTATTTGCCTGTGGAAATGGAGGCTCTTCTTGTGACGCCGCCCATTTTGCAGAAGAAATGACGGGACGTTTCCGAGAAGACAGAAAAGCATTGCCAGCAATTGCCATCACAGACTCTTCTCACATAACGTGTGCAGGAAATGACTTTGGGTTTGATTACATCTACTCTCGGTACTTACAAGCATTAGGCAATAACGGAGACTGCTTATTAGCGATCAGTACGAGTGGAAACTCTGCCAATATTTTACGAGCAGCAGAGTCTGCTAAGCAACAAGGTATTTCTGTAATAGCACTTACAGGTAAAAATGGAGGAGATCTAGCCGAATTAGCCGACGTAGAAATTAGAGTACCACATCATGGGTATTCAGATAGAATTCAAGAAGTCCATATTAAAGTCATTCATATTTTAATTTTACTCATCGAAAAAGATCTTTGTTAGCTGATTCTATTCTAATTAAACCAAACCAATTAACTTTATTTCATGGTAGCAAAAACCTATGGAGGCACCACTCATGGAGTAGATGCCAGCATTATTACCGTTGAAACCAACATCGTTCAAGGAACCAAATTATTTTTAGTCGGGTTACCAGACAATGCCGTTAAAGAAAGTCAACAACGAGTAGAATCTGTTATTAAACACTTAGGCTATTACATGCCAAGGCAAAAAACAGTAATCAACCTAGCTCCTGCTGATGTAAGAAAAGAAGGTTCTGCTTATGATTTACCCATAGCACTCAGTATATTAAAAGCATCAGGGCAAATAGCTGCCGATACCATGGATAGTTACATTATTCTGGGAGAACTATCATTAGACGGAATAGTACGACCAATAAAAGGGTCGCTCCCTATTGCTATTCAAGCTAGAAAAGAAGGCCTAAAAGGATTTATTTTACCTAAAGAAAATGCAGAAGAGGCAGCTATTGTAAATGACTTTGATATTATACCAGTAGAAAACATCAAAGAGGCGATTGACCACCTTTCTAACGAAAAACCAATTACACCCATTGTTAGAGACACGAGAGACATTTTTGCTTACAACCAAGACAAATTTGACCTAGACTTTGCAGATGTTCAGGGTCAAGACGCCATAAAAAGAGCTTTAGAAGTAGCCGCTGCAGGTGGACATAATGCAATAATGGTTGGCCCTCCTGGTTCAGGAAAAACCATGTTGGCTAAACGAGTGCCTTCCATATTACCTCCTTTGTCTTTACAAGAAGCATTAGAAACAACCAAAATACATTCGGTAGCGGGAAAACTACCTTCAAATTCCTCACTAATAGCACAACGTCCATTTTCATCGCCACATCATACAATCAGTGATGTAGCATTAGTCGGTGGGGGGAATATTCCGCAACCAGGTCAAATATCATTGGCTCATAACGGTATTTTATTTCTTGACGAATTACCTGAATTTAAACGTACTGTCCTGGAAGTCATGCGACAACCGTTGGAAGAACGAGTAGTTACCATTTCAAGAGCAAAAGCGTCTGTTTCATTTCCTGCGAATTTTATGTTAATTGCTAGCATGAACCCTAGTCCATCAGGAGATTTTTATACGCCTGGAGAACCTCATGCTGATTCCCCTCAATCCGTACAACGCTACCTAAGTAAAATAAGTGGTCCTTTATTAGACAGAATAGATTTGCACATAGAAGTAACGCCCGTACCTTTTGAACAAATGACAGCCGGAAGAAAGAATGAAAGGAGCACTGACATTAGAGAGCGAGTAATTGTTGCAAGAGAACGTCAAATAGCACGGTTTAAGGAGTTAGAAATACCTAACGTCCATTCTAATGCAATGATGCCTTCTCAGTTGGTAAAAAAAGTATGTGTAATTAATAGTACGGGCAAAGTATTGTTAAAAACAGCAATGGAGAAGCTCGGTTTGTCCGCCAGAGCATACGATAGAATTCTTAAAGTTTCCCGTACAATTGCTGATTTAGCAGACAATGATTCCATACAAGTAGAGCATCTAGCCGAAGCCATTCAATACAGAAGTTTAGATAGGGATGGCTGGGGAGGGCAGTAGATTGATTACTTATCCTAATTCAATGTCGTTTAGTTAAGCTATAAAGGTTTGTAGTTTTGATGGTATAATTTCTTAGGTTTTTTATTTCTAGGATTAGACCTATTGGGTCGAACAATTTCTTTAGTTCGGTAAACAATATCATCAAAGACTTTTATCCCCTGCTGTACTTTTTTATGCTCAAAGATAGGTACTATTAAATCACAAAGCGTAGCGTAAGCATGAGTATTGTTGATTTTTTGCTGATGTTTATTTCTTTTTTTAGTGTTTCGTTCCTGATCGTATTCTTTGTATATTTTTTCCTCAATGGGATGAGAGAAAACAGCACACATGGTCATCATGAAGACTTTAGCAAAGAAATCTTGTTTGACAGCAGTAGCCGTTTTGCCTGAAAATTTCTCTAATTCAATCCTTGATTTAAGGAGCTTATAAGCTTCTTCTTCCTGCCAACGATAGTGGTAAAGTTCTTTAAACTCTTTGATGGGGTGCTTTTCTTGATCTAACAAAGAAGTACAGAGAATCTCTGTTTCTCCTGTATCTAAACTTACTTTTACAAGCCTACATTTGATGGTTCCATTTTGAATATCAGGATAGTCTTTGAGTTGTTCTTTGTCTTTTTCAGGGAGTCTAAAGCTAACAATTCGTTCTTGTTCTTCACTTTTGTTGAAGTCTTTTACATCGAGCCACCAATCTTTTTTCATGCGTACACAAAACTGAACTTGTTTAGCTGTAAGTAAGAAAAATAAAGCAATACTGGGGTAACCTCTGTCTAAAAGCAGTAAATCATGATCGTAAACATGGTCTAAATGCTTGTGTAACAGTTCTTTTTCACTTGATGAATATGGAGCTATTTGGGCATCAATACACACTTGGTTAAGTGTATCGTAAAGAATAGAACCTATAGCCATAGATCTGGGTGAATCTGAATTCGGTCCGAAATGGTGTTCCCCAAACTCTTTTTTCACTGTTTCATGTTTAGGTAGCATCAGGCGAGTACCGTCCACAGAAACTAAGCGGTAAGCATGCCATAGCTTAACTTCGGTACTGGTATAGAATTTATCATTGGCTAATGTATTGAGTCTTTTAAATGCTTGGGGATTAAGTTGTGCTCTTGCTTGTGATAATGCTCCTTTTGTTACCTCACGGATGTTATAGTTTTTCTTACCTATTGACTTGAAAAAACGGTCTAAATCTCGTTGTAAAGCTGTCTTAGTAGTCATAATAAAGAGCAAAAGACGAGGGAGTGGAAGTGACCTATTACGTGAATATACCTGTTCAATGCCATGGTTAGCATGGCTTTTGAAATCTTTTGAGTACATCTCATCGCTAATATCGTTTGTTAATTCTTTGCGGTAACTTTTCCTTTTTGTAAAATTAAAAATATCCCCCTTATACCTACAACTTTTTCACCCTATTTTTCCCTTAACTAAACGACATTG
>JBGCEI010000047.1:0-9280 GCA_045106295.1 Cyclobacteriaceae bacterium | reverse complement strand
ATCTAGACAACCAGGAGGGCTTTCTGATATAGCTTTTGACGAGAATGCACAACAGTCGAACAGAGATAGAAATTGGTTTAAGGTCAATTGGAATTTAGCTTCTTTTTCAATGGAATATCACATCAAACCAAAATTAACACTATACAGTAAGTTGTTTAGTTTAGTGGCTAGACGAACTTCACTTGGTTTAAGGGACAATCCAACTAAACCAGACATAGGGAAAAACCGAGATTTACTAGATGGTAAATTCAGAAACATAGGGAATGAAACTAAACTAGTTCACAATTATTCACTTGGGAAACAAGAAAACACCTTTCTTTTAGGCGCAAGATTATACAGAGGATTAACCAACTTTAGTCAAGGGTTTGGAACAGACGGAAGTGGTGCTGATTTCAGTAGCGTTGATCTCAATAACCTCAATTCCTTAACAGATGAAAAGAATACTTCTGATATTGATTTTCCTAATTTTAATCTTGCCTTATTTACTGAAAATATTATCCGATTAAGTAAAAACCTCAGTTTAATACCTGGTATTCGATACGAATACATTCAAACAAAAGCAGAGGGTGGTTTTATTGAAAACGGATTAGATTCTCTCCAATCTACAAACAAGAACCGACATCTATTATTAATAGGCTTAGGATCATCTTTAAAAATCACCCCTTCATTAGAACTCTATTCAAATATCACTTCTAACTACCGAGCCATCAACTTTACTGATATTCAAGTTACTAGTGCCACACAAGTTGTAGACCCTAATACAACAGACGAAAGAGGATACAGTTTAGACATTGGTTTACGAAAAAGGAATTACAATAAAGTCTATTTAGATGCTAGCTTGTTTTTTATTCGGTATGCCAATCGAATTGGGACTATTTTAGATGATGGACTTCAATTAAGAACAAATATTGGTAAAGCAAACATCTATGGTTTCGAATCATTCGTTGATTTCAATATTCTAAAAATAGCAGGTATTAAACGATCCAATCACAAAGCCACTGTCTTTATCAATAGTGCCGTGAGTAAAGGTTTTTACCGAGATATCAATGAAAGAGCTTCTTCTGGTGTTCGTTCTGGAAACAGAATAGAAAATCTTCCTCTCTACAACATTAAATCAGGTATTAGTTATGGCTACAAGGATTTTGGGTGTTCATTCCAAGGAACGTATATAAGTGCTCAATATTCAGATGCCAATAATAGCACATTAAAAAACGAATCTACTAATGGAGTTCAAGGAGTAATCCCAGCTTATTTTGTGCTTGACTTCTCTGCCAAATACGTCGTAAATAAAAGGTTAAATATTGGTTTAAGTGTCAACAACATCACGGACGTTCAATACTTCACTAGAAGAGCTACTGGTTATCCAGGCCCTGGAATTTTACCAGCTCAAGGTAGAACGTGGTTTCTTTCTGCTGGTTTAACGTTTTAAGACACTTCTACCTTTTAAACACTCCTAAAGGGTTGTCATAATCGAATTTCGGAAATATAGTCGCTAAATCATTTTGTTTCATGCGCTTAGTCATTACTTCGCTTAATACCATTCTGTAATCTGTTGTAATAGATAAATCTACTCCCTTGTCTAACTGCTCATTTGCTAAGCCCGGCCATTTCCCATAAACTTCTCCTCCATTTACATTACCGCCTAGTGCCCACATTACATTTCCATAACCATGGTCAGTTCCTCCATTATTGTTCCCTTTCACCCTTCTCCCAAACTCACTCATTACAACAATATTCAACCTCCCGTGATAGGCATGTAATCGATTGTAAAAACCAGCTAAAGCAGTAGACAACTTCTTCATATTTCCAGTGTAACGTGCTTGTTGATTATCGTGCGTATCCCAACCTCCTACATTAATAGTGGCTACTTTTAAACCAACATCCATCTTGATAACACTTTCTAGTGTTTCTAACTCTACCGCTATTTTATTATAATTCCCACCTTTCTTTTTCTTTTTTTTATTGAGACTTTCTTTGTCTATGTGTACAGCAGATGATTTTTCGTTTAAGTAATCGAGCATATTCATCGCTTCTGTCCCTTGTTTATGAATAAGTGAATTCCCTTTTCCATACTGAGAAGCCATCATCGCTTCCACTTCTTTATTCCAATTTACTTTCAAATCACTTATTTTAGTAAGAGACAATACTTTATTGGCTGATAGTAGCGCTTCTGGTTGATTATTCCCGATGGCATAAGTAGCTACTTTATTCCCAGAAAATGTACCTATGTGTCGTGCTAACCATCCCGTTTTTAATCCTTTCTCTTTCTCCGTTCCTTTTTCGATAAGCTCTTGAGCTACAAAATGACTCCTTGTTCCATTTTTAAGACCACTAGCATGTACAAAAGCTAGTTTTTTATCATCATATAATTCTTTGATAGGTCCAGCTGTGTGGTGTAGCCTAAAGTCTCCATCATGGAAATTTTGCTTAATTGGTAAGCCTTGTGTTTTTCCTGCTGAATTAATTCGTACATTCTCTCCTCTAGCAGATAGGTAATGCGTATCATCAACAGGAGCCAAAAAATTTAATCCATCATACCCTCCTCGCAAAAAGACAACTACAAGCATCTCTTCATCTGCATTTTCTGTAAAGGAATAATTCATATTACTTCCTTCGATCATAGAGCGCATAAAATCAGAACACCCTTCAAATAACTGTCTTCTATTCATCTTCTTTACTTATCTTAGTTGAAATTCGGGTAACATAGCAATGGAAGCCACCATCATTTTAGCCCGGTAGGTATCTGTTGCTACCGTATTGGATTTCCCACTATTCGTCACAATAGCAAACAAACGCTCCCTAGTATCTTCAGTAGGCGTCACTCCTACCATGCGAGCATACCAATACTCGATAAAACCATTAATGTCTTTCCCATATTGAGTCATACTTTTTTGTATGGAATCAAACGTTGTAGCTTTTGGATAGTAAGAATGCGTAAGCCTTTCCATCGCTTTCCATCGTTTCAGCATCATTCCTGTTCCAGTCCAATACTCACTATGGTCTGGATGCCCCGTTGGAGCAGGCCAAGCAAACTGTTGATAACCTAGTTCTTTTAATGAATTATGTAATTGTTGGTTAGGCGTTAAATCCATTCCCGTAGATCGTATCAAAGAAACAACTAACTCCAATGGTCTCTTGACTTTTTTATTATACGAGCTTTTAAATTCATCAGTCAATACAATAGCTCTAATCACTTGAGCTATCTGATCTGGTGCTTTTTGATTTACCATCCAAATTGACACTGCTTTAGATAGCAATGCTTTTGATGGTTCATCACTCACTAAACGAACACATAGTTTTTTACAAATAAACTCTGCCGTCCCTTTATGATACGCTACAATATCCAATACTTTTTGAGCATCGTCCATGGGACCTTGGTTAGAGGGCAATTCTATTCCCGTAATCCTTTTCTGATAATGGTCATGCCAACTGTCTTGGTAGTGAAATTTACCTGTACTTGGTAATTTTTCTTTCTTTCTCCCTATTCGTGATCCATCGCCTACTGTCCAACCTGTAAATGCTCTCGCTGCCTCGTACACGTCTTCATCAATGTATCCTACGGCTTTTCCTTGCTCTGCACCGGGTACATCTTTCCATTTATTATACAACTGATTAAAATAATTGTCCTCACCTAAGGTATGTAGTTCGAATAATTCTCTAGCATAATTCTCATTTGCCGGACTAGCCTTGCTTGCATTATTATTCAAATAATACAACATAGCCGGGCTTTTAGCTGTATCCTCTAGAAATACTCTAAAGTTTCCAAAACAATGCTTTCTGATGATATCTCTATCAAATTGAACGAAAAAAAGAGGAATCTTACGGTTGTTGAAAGTATCTATATTGAAATGGTTGTGCCAAAATTCAGCCATCACTTCTTTCAGCTGCCACTTACTATGTACTGCTTTTAACCAAGTTGAAACAACTACTTCTCTAGCAGGCTGAATAAGAGACCCTCCCGATGTTCCTTTCAACTTATTCAGATAAATAGACCATAGTTCATCTGCCGACTTATCTAAATAAGTAATAGGCATTTCAACCGTAGTCTTTTCTCTCGTTTCCTTATTACGGCTGGTTACTTTAAACGTTAATTCCGAAATTTTTTTAGCTATTACAGGATTTTCTGAACTGTCAGGATTCAACTGTTCATCTAAGTATTTTTCCAAGCCTACTTTTTTAACATAGGCGACGTCTGCCTCTGTAGGGCCGTAGGCTAATTTATTTAAAATACCATATTCTGGTGAACTAAGAATAGGTTTTGAAGCCAGCAAATCTTGACGTAACTGACTAGCAGCTTTGGAAGGTGTATTTAATAATAGTGGAAGTGACGCCACAGACGCCACTTTTACAAAATCTCTTCTATTAATAGCCATACTTTATAACTTGTTACTTCTCATTAAACGTAACTTAAATTAAAAGGTTTAACTACTAAGCACAAAAATTTATTTGATTAATTAATTATTTACTCTACTTCTAAAGCGTTGTCTATCTCCTCTTTCCATGCTAGTATTCCTCCTTCCAAGTTGTATAGGTTATCAAACCCGTGTTGTTCTAAAAATTGAATAGCATTGGCACTACGCTTACCACTTCTACAATGTACAACCACTTGCTTGTCTTTTGCTATTTTATCTACATTTTGAGGAACAGTAGCTAATGGAATCAATTCACCTCCTATTTCTGCTTGCGCAAACTCTTCTGGTTGCCTTACATCAATCAATTGAAAATCGGCTCCATTATCTTTTAATTCTTTTAACTCGTCTACAGATATTGTTTTCATTATTTTTAGTTACATTTATCGACCTTAGTTACAGCATCTATTACTGAAACTTTATCAAACAAATTATTCATTAACGGCTGATCTTTCAATTCACTACATATCTTTGTTTGATATTGCAACCACTTTTTGTAACTCTTTTTACTTAACACTTGCTCTTCTTGGGTTGTTTTCATTTTCACTACATATTCTTTCTTATTTACTTGAATATTATCAGACATTCCATAACCTTCTTCTAAAATATCATCTTGACGCTTAACTGCACCTTCATATGCATCCCCAAGTTGATCAAAATCTTTAGCGCCTTTTGCATCTTTTTCAAACTTTCTCTGTGCTGATTCGTTAGCAGCTACTGTCGTAGCACTAACTGTAGCTACCTGAGCAGTAAAACTCAACAACTTATTTTCAGACGGATACGGATTCCTATACAACATATAGTTCTTACCATCATAAAGTTTTTCAACAAAGAACTCTTTAATCGAGAGGTATGATTTTTCTTCATTATCAATCACCTGTGTAAATGACTTTACTTTATCTGTACTATAGCTATTAACAGTTCCACTTACGTCTTTAACTAAAATAGTATCCGAATACCATTTTGTTAATACTTTTTGCTGTCTTACTTCTCCTTTAATTATCGCTCCATTTTTTAAACTAACAACTCCTTGTTGAAACAACTCTATTTCATTATTTAAGTTGCCTTCATTTGAAATAAAGCCTCTTTTAAATGGAGAATAGTTAATATTATTATGAGTAATTTGCTTAATCTCATCATAAGAAAATGAAGTTAAATACTCTTCTTTATTTTCGGTAAAATAAAACCCTTTATATATAAAGCCTCCATTCAATTTTGTAGGATCTATTCTCTGAGCCTTTTGAAAAGCTAACCAACCTGTTTTATTCGTATTGTCTTTAAAGAAAACGGTAGCTTCATAGAAATTCTTAGCATCATCACTAAACTTATTCTTACCGTCATTTGTAACATCACTTATTTTAGACAATGCACCGTAAGAGTAAATCTCTGATACTTGAAACTTAAGTTTCTTTTTTGCTTTAATGTTAATAATAGTTAAAACATCGTCTACTTTTTTTAATTTAAGAATACCCTCTATTCTTTCTTTATCTACAGTAACGACATAGCCCTGCATTGGTTTTGTGACACTCACACTTGAATTATTTATTTCTAAAGGCATACCCCATTTAAATAATTCTTCTGAACTTTCATTAATTGGTTGAGCTGATACACAATAAAGTGACATCAAAAAAATGAATTGTAACAGTATTCTTTTCATCTCTATTTTTTTGTTTATATAAGTAAATATAATACAATTATTGTATTTATCATTCTAATATTCTTCTCCTCTATGAGGAATCAAAGCATCTCTTACCAAAACCATATCGCCAGAAAGGACTGCTACATAAGCTGTAAAATGTAGTTCTCCCAATTGATCAACTCCAACTACCGTTTCTTTTACCTGTTCTCTTTCTACAAATTCAAGCAAGTGTTTCTCATGATGCTTTGCTGTCTGCTCCGAATCCTGACCTCTAAAGTCCCAAATAAGTTTAATTTTTTGCATAAAAAAACATAAAAAAAGCCTGTCAAAAATTGACAGGCTTCTCATTTATTACTAGAATAAAAAAATTACTCAGAAACTTTTACGTTTACTGCATTTAATCCTTTTCTACCTTCTTGTAATTCAAACTCTACCTCATCACCTTCTCTAATTTCATCAATTAATCCAGAGATGTGTACGAAATGTTCTTTGTTTGTTGCTTCTTCTGTGATAAATCCGAATCCTTTAGATTCGTTGAAGAATTTTACTGTACCTTTATTCATTACTAATGTATTATATATTAAAGTACTAATATACCACTATTATTACTTTAATGAATACTTTTTCTTATTTAATACTGCTTTTTTTCTAAAAACACCCTTTAAAGAAAATGATACGCTAAAATAAAATTAGTTTTTTAACCAGTTTTCAATCATTTTCTTGCCATAATTCAGGTCTTTCTCCAAATCACGTGTCAAATAAGACTCTGGGTGAAACTGTACACCTCTAATATCATACTTCTTATGACGAATTCCCATCACCACTCCATTTTCATCATCTGCTATTACTTCCAAAGGAGTTCCTTCTAGCGACTCTTTGGTAATAGCCCATGAATGATATCTCCCTGTATCAAAAGCAGAAGGCATACCTTGAAATAAATAATCTTCTTTGAAATGCGTATTTAATCCAAAACCATGAATCACCGTATCCAAATTGTATAACTCAGCTCCAAAAGCCTCCCCTATTCCTTGGTGACCTAAACAAACACCTAAAATACTTTTAGTCGCACCATATTCTTTGATCAGTTCAGGCATAATTCCAGCATCAGAAGGAACACCTGGACCTGGTGATAACAATATCTTATCGTACGCTCCTACTTCCTTTATGGTTAACTTATCATTTCTAATCACATCTAACTCAGCTCCATACCCTAATTCTTTGATGATATGCACTAAATTATAGGTAAATGAATCGTAATTATCGAAGACTAATATTTTCATTTTGGTGAGACTTTAGATTTTGAGACCCTAGACCTTAGACTGTCTATTTTCATTCATTAATTTTGTTGATTACTTAATTTCAGTGTAACTCCGTTAGTTCAATAGCACGTTTCAATGCTCCTAACTTATTGTTTACTTCTTGTAACTCACTTTGTCTATCCGATTTAGCTACTACTCCTGCTCCTGCTTGATAGTGTAATTCTCCATCCTTACTTAATAGCGTACGAATCATAATGGTTTGATTGATGCTTCCATCAAACCCAATAGCTCCAATAGCTCCTCCATAAAAACTACGGTGTCCTACTTCGTACTGATCTATCAGCGTCATAGCTCTGTGTTTGGGTGCACCAGAAAGCGTTCCCGCTGGAAAAGTATCTGCATACAACTGAAGTGAGGCGCCCATTTTCTCCAACCTAGCTTCTACAGTAGAAACCATATGAATAACATGGGAGTAAAACTGAATTTCTTTAAAAGAAGTTACTTCTACTTGATCACCATGCCTACTTAAATCGTTACGTGCCAAATCAACTAACATCACATGTTCAGAACTCTCTTTTGGATCGTCAGCTAACTTCTTAGCCAAATCATAATCCTCCCGATCATTCCCTGTACGCTTAAATGTTCCTGCTATTGGGTGAATAATCGCTTTATTGTCTTCAATAATAATCTGTGCTTCTGGCGAAGACCCTAAAATCTGAAAATCTCCATAGTCGAAGTAAAACAAATATGGCGATGGGTTGACTGAACGAAGAGATCGGTACACATTAAATATATCTCCTTTATACCCTTGTGAGAAACGTCTAGAAAGCACAATCTGAAATACATCTCCTTTCAAACAGTGATCTATCCCTTTATCTACTAACACACGATACTCCTCATCTGTTACATTAGAGTAAATATCTGATGTCGTCTCAAAATTGTTCTCCTCTTCTACTCCTTGATATCCTTTAATGTATTGAACTACAGTTTCTAATTGACTAGACTCGCCCCCTGTTGTGTACTCAATCACCGTGAGCTGATTCGTGAAATGGTTAAACAACAACGTATACCGATACAAATGGTACAACATAATTGGAATCTTTCTATTCTGATCTACCGTAACCCTTAAATCTAAGTCTTCGAAATAGTTAACCGAATCATAGCTAGAATAGCCATACACTGACTTTGCCATGGCTGGTACATTTTCATCAGTCGTAAAAGAAGAAGAAAAATCACGTAAAGCCTCTATTACATCTTCCTTTTTTTCAATCTTACTTTTTTCTTCCGTCCCTCCTACTTGCTGAACGCTGATGGTATTCTCTTCTACCTTAAAAGTAGCTATGGGATCAAAGCATATATATGAATAGCTATGCTTATTCCCATGATAATCAGAGCTTTCTAACAAGACGGCTTGTTTGTACTCTTCCCTTATCTTCCGATACAGACCTACTGCTGTCAATGTATCAGCCAGAAACGAATATTGTTGTACATTTAATTTCATGTTCTAAAAGTATCAAGTATTAAGTAATTAAGTATCAAGACTTTTTTAGTCATCCCTTCAAGTATAGAAATGAATTAATTTTAAGACTCCATGCTAATTACCCCCTACTAATGTTTCATATATTTAAAATTTCACACTTTAGCCATTCCTTGGATGTTAAAAATTATTTTAACCTTAACTTAATTCCTGCCTATCGTTAGTTTACTTTTTAACAAAAAAGGCTCACTGTGAATAGTGAGCCTTTTTACAATTCCTTTTGATTGAATAAATACTTCTTCACGCATTAGAACTCATTAGCTCCACCACCATAAACTGTTTGTATTTAATTCAATTCTTTGCATAAACCAAAAATAGAAATTAAATGGCAGTAAGTCAAGAGAGATAACAAATCAAAATCTTAAAGGAAGTCTTCACTGGAAGCGAAGACTTCCTTTTTTTTTAACAGCATGAAGGATTGAGGCTTTGTTGGAGC
>JBGCEI010000046.1:0-3276 GCA_045106295.1 Cyclobacteriaceae bacterium | reverse complement strand
GATCGGGTAATACACAACCCATATTCCCTACTACAGGCTCTAAAATAATAGCTGCCACATTTCCGCTGTTATTTGCT
The DNA here is from genome assembly GCA_045106295.1 of Cyclobacteriaceae bacterium. Taxonomy (GTDB): domain Bacteria; phylum Bacteroidota; class Bacteroidia; order Cytophagales; family JAAEPT01; genus WTJX01. The sequence goes on along the minus strand of JBGCEI010000046.1, from coordinate 3,199 downwards.
ACTAGTTCTTTAACTGACTCTAGATTGTTGTATGGAGCCGTTAAGGTATCATTAGCTACACCTTGAGGAACTCCTGGACTATCTGGACTTCCAAATGTAATGGCCCCACTACCTGCAGCTATTAAAAAAGCATCTCCATGCCCGTGATAGCACCCTTGAAATTTAATGAGTTTATCTTTTTTAGTATACCCTCTAGCTAAACGTACGGCTGACATGGTTGCTTCTGTACCAGAGTTTACCATACGGACCATTTCTACACTATCGACTAAACCTGTTATGAGCTCAGCCATTTCTACTTCTAAACGAGTAGGTGCTCCAAATGATAAAGAATTTTTAATTGCTTTTGCAACAGCTTCTTCAATTAATGGATTGGCGTGTCCTAATACCATAGGACCCCATGAATTGATTAAATCAATATATTGATTATTATCCTCATCGGTGATGTACGCACCTTTTGCTTTTTTTACAAATACAGGGTTCCCTCCTACCGCTTTAAACGCTCTTACAGGTGAGTTTACTCCGCCAGGAATATATTGCTTTGCTTTTTCAAATAAGGATTGACTTGTTGATCTCATCTTTTAGCTGTTAGCGGCTAGCAGTTAGCTACTAGCCTTATATTTTAGTTAGTTATTTTTCGTGATCGACTTTTCTAAGTAATTTTCTATCAAGAGTATAATATTCCCAAACTCCTTTTGGTTTTAAATTCTCATACTCTCCAATCACAATATTAAATCCCATTTTTGTCTCAAATTTCCCTCCATCATGAAAAGCTTTAAATTCTTCCATTGAAAATTCAGAATTATTTTCTCTATTACCTTCATAATAAGTTTTAAAACCAGCTACCATAAATCCATAATTGTATGCCAGGTCAGAATTACTAATATTATCTTTCAAAGTTGTGAAAAAATTTTCTTTTCCAAGTATTGCTTGTGTATACGCTAACCCAAGAATATTCTTCTCAGTTTTTTTTATATCATTAAGTTTTACAAAGTAAAAATGAGCTTTTTCGATTTTTAAGTCATACAAATTAGACCAGGCAAGTTTTTCTATATTCTCGTAATTTTTTGTTTTACAAGAAGTCAAGTTTACAACTAATATTATCAATAATACAACTCTCATTTATTTGAAGTTTTTGTGCAAATAAAAACAAACCCTCTGACTCTTTCCATCAGCCAATAGCTAAAACCTAGCAGCTAAAAGCTTATTTAGTACAATTGACACATTCAAAGTTATAGGCATCATCAAAATGAATGAGGGGAACTAGCTGGTTATCTGCTGCTGTTTCATATATGTAGCCTGTTGTTAAAAAACCAGGCGTAAACACTCTTTCTTTTAGCTGACTCTGAAATACTGTACCATAATCTGCTAGTATTTTCGTCCAAAAAGTCATTAGATCAAATCCCCAGTACGCATATTTCTTAATAGGAACAATTCCTACAACTTCTTCAAATCGTTGCCTGAACTTTGGGTAATAATATCTTTTGGTATCTATGTAACCGGGATACACAAAATAGAAGTTACGCCTTTTGTATTGTTCAAACTCTACAGCCTTGTAATCCAACCATTTATGATCTACTATCACAGGAGCTTTTATATCGCCATTTTCTAGAGCAGAAATCAAGTTTGATTTCACTAAATTATCATCACTAAAAACCACGATACTATGGATAGTAGAATCGACATAGGTTAAGATTTCTTCTTTTAGCTGTTGTGCACTCTCATTATTAACAGGCGATAAACAAACTTGTATTCCTTTATTTTCTAACCTAACAGCACATGCTTCTGCTGCTTGTAATTTCTTTTCACTTGATGGGTCAAAATAAATAAACGAAACACCTCCCATCTGTTGGATATATAAAAAGTCAGCTACTTTAGCCCCTTCTGTTGCATAGCTTGGCAAATGGTAATAAATATTTTCTTCCTGTGGTTTTCTTCCAATCCTTCCAAAAATATCCACTACAGGTACTTGATGGTAACCTGCATACTTCTCAAAACTTGCCAAGTGTTTACCTACTGAACCTAAAACTAAATCCATTGACGATAGTTCTCGAGAAGCTAATAGTTCTTTTTCACTCTGACCTTTTTGGTTCACATCATACATATACAGTTTTATGTATGGTGTATTTACATTGAAATTATTTTTTTCCACTGCCAGCTTAAGCCCTTCCAATAATTCGTAGTAATATTTCGGACGAAATTGAGTATTTACTTCTTGGTAAGTATCTAACGAGAGTGGCAATAAAGCAGCCACTGTAAACGTATCTTTTCGTTCAGACATTTTTACGGACCGACTCCCTGTGTAGTAAAAGGCACTATCCAGTGCATAATCTTGTAGTAGGTACCCTAAACGCAGTTTTTCTTTTGACCCTAATTGATCGTTTTCTATTCTTATTTTTTTTGCTATTAATACTGCTAGAGATCGATCTTCTGGGTATCTAGATAAAATGGTAAATAAGCTATCAGCATCTAATTGCTGGTAGTAACTCATTTTCATAGACTCTAGTTGGTTTTTAATCCCTTGATCTTGAATTTTATTCCCATGAGAATATACTTTGTAATAGCTACCTGTTTCTAGTGCTGTATTAGCATATAAGTACAGTGCTTCATCATAAGGCTTACAGCTTTTATCTTCTTCTATCAATTTGTGAAGCATAAAATTGGCATCGGTATATTTTTGAAGCTTAAAAGCTGTTAAAGCATACCAATAGCGTGCATTCCCTCTAGTGTCACTTTCTCCTGCATCACTAATGCTTTTAAACTGAGCCATAGCATTCTCATAATCCTCAGCAAAGTAAAGGGACTTAGCTAAAGTATATTGTTTATACAGTTCCTTATCTTTTTTACCTGCAAAGCTAGTTGACACTGTTAGCAGTACAGTAAATAAAAGGACTGACTTCAAAAGAAAAAATCTAATACTACGCATAATCAGGTTTTATTCCCATTCTATTGTCGCAGGTGGCTTTGAACTGATGTCGTACACCACTCTGTTAATCCCTTTTACAGAATTAATAATATTGTTAGACACTTTCGCTAGGAATGCATGGGGGAAATCAACCCAGTCTGCCGTCATTCCATCTACACTAGTTACTGCTCGCAAAGCAACCGCATTTTCATAGGTTCTTTCATCCCCCATTACTCCTACCGACTTTACAGGCAGTAGGATCGTTCCTGCTTGCCATACTTTGTCATACAAGCCATC
>JBGCEI010000045.1:0-8216 GCA_045106295.1 Cyclobacteriaceae bacterium | reverse complement strand
ATGCCTTCTGAGTGTTAATGAACTCATTGGGTTCTAATGCATCATCAACACTAAAAGAAGCAATTTTAGTTCTTCGTAAGGCAGTTAAGTAACCTAGTGTATTCAGTTTTTCGCCAAAATCTCTAGCTAAACTTCGTATGTAGGTTCCTTTACCACAACAAACTTCGAAATTTACAAAAGGAAGGTTTATCTCTGTGATGGTAAACGACTCTATGAGTACAAAACGGGGTTCTATTTTTACATCTACTCCCTTTCTTGCTTTTTTATACAACCGCTGTCCTCCAACTTTTATGGCCGAAAAGATAGGGGGTACTTGTTTTATGTACCCATTAAAATGCTTGGTCGCTTCATGAATTAATTCTTCTGTCAGGTGATCAATAGGTTTAGTTGCTGAGATATCCGTTTCTTTGTCCAGTGAGGGGGTTGTTTTCCCAAGTTCAATAGTGCCTGTGTAGACTTTGTTGCCTTCCATGATTTCATTGATCTTTTTAGTCTTTTTTCCTGTACATAAAATTAATAGACCAGTAGCTAAAGGATCAAGTGTACCTGCGTGCCCTATTTTTTTGATCCTAAGACCACCTCGTATTTTTTTGACTACATCAAACGATGACCATTCATACGGTTTGTCGATGCATATTACTTCTCCTTCTACAAAGTCCATTGTTTCTGACTATTTTATATGAATGAGTAAATAATACAAGCCCCCGATATAAGGAAGCAATAGTAGGCGAAGTAGATAAGCTTTCCTTTTCTAACTATTTGTAGCATCCATTTACAAGCAAAAAGCCCAACTACAAAAGATGATACGAAACCAATGATCAGTGCACTAGTACTTATACTGTAGGCTCCAGATGATATGCTAGACCATTCTTTAACTAACTTAAGCAATGTGTAGCCAACAATAGGAGGGACAACCATTAGAAAAGAAAAATAAGATGCTTTACTGTTTTCTACATTTAGTAATAATGATGTGCTGATTGTAGAACCTGAACGTGAAATACCTGGTAAAGTAGCAATGGCTTGTGCAATACCGATGAGGATTACTTTGTTCATGGATAATTCTCCATTTCTTTTTTTAGTGTAATAGGTAGAAAGAAGTAGGAGTCCAGTAATAAATAAGAATACGCTGATAGTAATGATTTTAGTACGTCTTTCTAACTGTAGAATTCCTTCAATGGTATCTTCAAAAAATAGTCCTACAATAATAGCAGGAATAGCTGAGACAATAATAAAGAGTATGAATTGCTTAGATTCATTCCAAGAAGAAGAAAAAGCGCCTTTAATTAGACCATTGATTTCCTTTCTGAATACAACAACTGTACTTAAAGCAGTAGCAAAGTGTAAAATAACATCAAACAATAAATGATCTACTACTTCAATACCTAAAAGGGCTTTACTTAATTCTAAGTGTCCACTACTACTTACAGGAAGATACTCCGTTAACCCCTGTATTATCCCTAAAATAAGTGCTTCTAAATCACTCATTAGATTTTGGGTTGTAGAGAATAGCTACAAATTGAATTAAAAAACCGATAAATACGACAATAGGTCCTAGTGTTAATCCTAAGAAACCGAAGCCATAGGATTCACTATCGTTAGCCATTAAAATAAACCCTACAATCAATACAACTATACCAATCAACATGATTAGGTAGTTTTTTTTTTCAAAAATAGATGGTTTTGTACTCATTATTTATAAAGTTCGTCTAATGAAATATGTAAATACTTTTTTGTTGCTCGTAGTGAACTGAAAAGTCCAACAAAAGTACCAAAAAGACACAAGCCCCCAAAAAGAAAAAGAAGGGATTTATTGTCAGAAAGTAATTTAAGGCTTTCTATTTTTGAGTAGGCATAATAAAGAAGCCCCGCAAGAAACCCTGTTGCTATTATTCCACTCATTAGCCCTTGACCTGCACCTCTGAAAATAAACGGTTTTTGAATGAACCTAGCGGTGGCACCAACTAATTGCATACTTCGTATAATAAAGCGTTGTGAGAAGAGAGCTAGTTTTATGGTATTGTTCATTAATACCATAACAGCCAAAACTAATAAGGCAGAGAAAAATAATAATACATAGGTAATGATTTCTATGTTTTTATTGATGTCGTTTACCAAGTCTTCTCTGAAGTCAACCTGAAATACACCGTGGACTTTTTCTATCTCTTGTTGAAGTTTACGCAATTGATAAGAACTAGAAAACTCATCACTTATTTTTAAAATGAAAGCAGACTTAATAGGGCTAACGTCTAATATTTCAGTGAAGTCTTCTCCTGTTTCGTTAATAAAACTTTTAATAGCGGCCTCTTTTGAAATGTAGGAGATTAGAGGTGTGTTTTTCTTTGTTTTAATGTACGGTTTTGCAGAAAAAACCGTTTTTAATTTTGATACGTTGGCTTCTGTAATATCATTTTCTAAATAAACATGAAGTTCAATGTTTTCCTTAATGATATCAGATAGTTTTTTGGCGTGTAAAATTAATAAGCCTAGAATTCCAATTACACTAAGGGATAGTGTAAGGCTTAGTACTACTACAAAATTGGGGTAGTTACCTAATCGCTTCTTTTTTCTATGTGATCTTTTTCTCGCCAAAATACGTTTAGGCAAGTTTACTTTAATTTTAATAAGATAGCAATAATCTAAGTGAATTAGTTATCCAGATTATTTAATTTGTCAATTGTATCTTGATCTGTTAGCTTAGAGAATTTACGTAAAGAAGTAGTTTTCTTTATTCTGTAATAGTCACCTTTGTAATTAATGAAATACATTTTCTTTTTGAAATTTAATTCATAAATAGTGTAAGGGTAGTCTTTGTCAAATCGTCCTACTAACGTTAACCTATCTTCATCAAAAGTATACGCTAGTCCATCTTCTGAATAGGTGACATTGATATCTACAGATGCATTGTTAGCAGTAAGTTCATTACTAGATGAATGAGATTCTTTCTTTTCTTTAGCATTTGGGTTACTGAAACTGATTTCTCTTTCTTCATCTAACGCAAACAAATGATTGTTAGGACTATCTATGCTAGGAAGTATAGCTTTTTCTTGTTCGATGTTTGATTGAACATCCTTATTAGTTGAAGTAATGGCTTCACTTAAAGTTGTTGAACTACTTCTTTCTTCCCTAATAATAATCGTATTGTCTGTTGACGCAATTAGGTTATCAGTAAGTTGTTTTTTGCAAGACGCTTGGTAATCTATTGTGTTGTAAGCTATTACTTGTTTACTAATTGATGGTTGAGTAAGGTAAAGTATTCCTGCGGTTATCATTCCTGATGCAGCAATTCCTAACCATGTCCATTTAGCTATATTAATGTAATTAGGATAGGGAGTTAATCCACTTAGTCTAGATTTTAACTCAGTATTTCTATGTTTTTTTAACCCATCAATGATATCTTTTTGAAGAGATACTTCATTCGATAATAAAGGATCAGAAGCTAATTGTTTTTCAAATGAGATTACTTCACTTGAAGATAATGAGCCTGAAAGATATTTTTCGATACTAGCTATGTCGTGAAAATTTGATTTCATATATCAGTCTAAAAAGTCGCTTGCTGAGTAGGTTTCTTTTATTCTTTTATCTAATTCTTTTTTACATTTATATTTCTTGGTTTTGGCTGTGTCTGCTGTAGAAAAACCCATTTTGTCTGCAATATCATGCATGGATAGTCCATCAAAATAGTAATACATCAACACTTTTCTGCAGGTGGTATTCATTTTATTGATACAATTCCTGACTATTTTCTTTCTTTCATACTGATCAGTATCATAGCTTTCACTACCTTCTTTTTCTTCGTATGATAATTTCTTTTTTCTGTCTAGTTCTTTACGCCAAAGGTTAAAACAAACACTGTATAAATAAGTGCTTATTTTTGATGTAAGCACAATATCGTGTTGAATGATTTTTTGCCAAAAAACAAGCAAAGCATCTTGGAAAATGTCTTTTGCCTCTTCTTCTGTTCCACTATTCTTTTTAATTAGTGAAACCACCATTGTATAATTTTTCTTGTACAAATAATCTAAAGCTGACTCATCACCAGTCTCTATTTTTCTGATTATTTCCACATCTTTCATCTATGGCTTACTGATTAATACGTAAATGACCTCCAAGGTAACCGTTTGATACACAAAAAAAGCTTCGTTATTTATTTAGCGAAGCTTTCTAATGATATTTAGGTCACTTACTTAGCAGCTGATAAAGCTAATTGTAGTTTGATTTTATCGTTGATTATTTTGTCTTTAGCAAGGTTTTCTATTACCGAACCAGAACCATAAACAACTCCAAATTTAGTTCTATCGAATGCAAGTCCAGCAGTAGCATTGTAAGAATCGTCTTCTTGCCAAGTAAGCGTGTACGGAAAGCTTATTTGGTTTGTCTTATCCTTTATAGTTAAGTCAGCATTAATAGTACTGCCATCAACTGAAGTGATTACTAATTGAGCGGTAGGGTATTTTTCTACTTCAAAGAAATCTCCATTAGAGAGGTGACCTATTAGTTTTGCCTTTTTCTCTTCGGTTGGAAGATCGGTATTAGCCATTGTAGTCATATCCACTGAGAACTCACCACCTACTAGGTTGCCGTCAGCTATTTCTAAAGTCCCAGCCATTAGGTTGATCGTACCATGGTGACCTTCACCTAATAATTTGTCTCCGTACCATTCTAATGTACTATTTTCTGTATTAACGGTATAAACGACAGCTTCCGCATTGCTGGTAGAAGTTTCGCTAGTAGATTTTGTTTTTTGAGGGGCATTACATGCCAATACACCGATAGCCAAGAAAGCTATCATTGAATTAGTTATTTTTTTCATAATGATTACTGTTTTGTTTCAATTTTAGTCCAATAAATATACTGTTTTATATCTATTTTTCATTGGTAGCAAACGGTTTTATTTAAGATTTTGAGAGATTAGACTTCAACTATTGCTTCATTATTTTCATTCGAGTTGCTTTAGTATACTTAAATATTTAACCTGCTTTATTCATTAGAGAATGAAAGTTATCCTCAAAAAGTGTATTGATATTTAGTGTCGTCCGAGTAAAATTAGAATATTTTTCTTTTAAGATGGTGCTAATCTTTAAAAAGTACAAAATCCATCAGTGTTTTTTAGTAACTAATGGCAACATTTAGTTAGTTTGTTGTATCTAACCTCAACAAACGATCAACTAGATGAGTAAAAATACAGACTTTTCAGCAAGTAACCCTTCCTTCTGTCAGTTATTAAGTTTCGTACCCCGTGATTTATTTAAGAAATGCGTTTCAGAACATAATTCTGATAAATGGTACAAGACAATGAAAACATGGGATCAGTTTGTAACCATGAGTTATGCTGTATTGACAGGCACATCATCTCTTCGTTCTATTGAGCTAAACTTTTCCCTTTTAGGTAATTAAGATTCATCAATTAGGTTTGAACCAAACACCCTGTAGAAGCAGTATTTTACATTCTAATATTAATCGTCCCTCTAAAGTATTTAAGTCCATCTATTTTGCTTTGTATGCGCATTATTATTCCTACCTTAAGTCGGGTTATTTAAGCAGTCTAGTTGGACAAGAAATTAACCCTAGAAAAGTAGAAGTCTTTGATTCTACAACTATCACATTATTTCAAGAAGTATTTAAAGGATGTGGACGTTTACCTGGAAATGGTCGTAAAAAAGGAAGAGTAAAAGCATTTACAAAGATTACACTAGCTGAAAGAGTACCTAACTATGTGGTGCTAACAGATGCCTCTACCAGTGAAAGAGATTTTTTAGATGAATTACCTTTGAGTAGGGGGACAATTGGTGTTTTTGATAAAGGGTTTCATAAGTATGAACAATATGATGCTTGGGATAAAGCAGGGGTGTATTACTTGACTAGAGCGAATCAGAATGCTTGTTTCGAAATACTTGGACACCTTGATGTATCTGATATACAAGAGGATGGCGTACAAAGTGATATGCGAGTCAAACTGAGTTATACAGATAAACAAGGAGTAAAGCAGCATATACAAAGTAGAATGGTCTCTTATATCGACCTTGTAAGTAAGAAGAAGCTTGTTTTCCTGACCAACTTACCTGAATCGGTTAGTGCCAATACTATTTGTATGCTCTATAAAAATCGTTGGACGATTGAACCCTTATTCAAGCAAATCAAACAAAATTTTGAACTTACTTATTTTTTATCGGACAGTAAGGAGGGTATTCAGACACAAATATGGGTTGCTTTGATACTCAACCTCATTTTTACAGTGATCCATAAACAAATTAAGGAGGCTATTAGCTTTATAAGCATGGTTACACTTTATGCTAACAATGCTAATGCATATCTTAATATCTATAAAATTATCAAGGAATATGAACTATGGATAGAAATAGCCAAACGGGATATTGAAAACATACAATTGTGTATTTTTGATAAAATCTCACAACCCTCAGATCGTAAAACTCCAACTTAACAGCCTAAAATCAATAGAAACAAACGTTTTGTCATTGTTTTTAATTTAATTGGACGCTACTAATTTTTATTGGTGTTTATTAATAGAGGTAGAATTTAAGTTCAATACTCACTATTGAGCTTTAAAGCCTCGAAACTTGCTTTATTGACAAAAAATAGTTCCAACTGAATGCCTCGTGGGTTTCCCCGATATTCTTTACTTGAAAATTACTCTATAATAAATGTATCTGAATATACCATTAATCCTCCCGTAGATATTAACCTTATGAAGTATATACCTTTTTCTACACCTTCAACATTAACTGTAAAAACTCTTTTCCTATCAAAAAGAGTTTCCTCTAACTGTTTAGACTTTATTAACTTTCCTTTGATATCTGTAATAATTAATTCCCCTTTTTGAGATACAAAATTATCACTAAAGTCAAGGTGAAAAACACCATCCTTTACAGGGTTAGGTATAATTCTATGAATAATTGACCCGTCCTCGTTTCCAAATATATCAGTTATATTTATACTATGTCTTCCTTTAGGAATTAGTATTCTTATTGCATTTTTAGGTGTTTCAGTTAATTCTGATGTATTAGGGGCTATCGAATTATTTAAATCAGAGAATAATTTAGGTTTTACTGTGTCTAGAAAAACCTCACTTATATTTTTTTTATAAAAAGTAACATAGGTATCTGAAAAAGTGTTTACTATTCCTTTGTTATCTTCCATTGTAATACTAATATCTGATGAAGAAGAGAAACCAATATGTCTTTTTCGTTCGAAAAAATGAGTTCCTTTTGTTATTGAGTAAGAAGAAATATTATTGTTTTCTTTTCTAAAAAAAACAGTTTCAGCGTTAAAATCAACATCTCCATAATTACCTATACTTCCATCTGTACCTAAAAATACATCTATAAATTTATCATTATGTTTTAATAAAGCGCCATCATAATTTTCACCATTAATTTTTTGAATAAATGGCTTTTTATGATTTTTATCTTCAGGAAAAATAATGGTATTAGCTCTTAATTCTCCATTTAAATTCGTAGAATAATTCGCTTGTAAATTGTCTGATTCTATTACATTATTTTTACTCGCTTTGTATGATTCCTGTATTTGAATATGAGGTTGTGAAGTAAAGAAAAGGTTTACTATTTCGGTACCATTATGGTTATCATTTACAAATCCATTTATTGGAGCATAATATTCTCCGTTTTTTACAACTTGCTGAGTGCTTCCCTTCATTGTATTTAGTTGAAAGTTAATTGCAATATTATCAGAAGTATTAGTTGGCTTTACCAAATCACTCACAATAAAGTATCCATTTGATATGTTATTGATAGGTTGGATGAAATACAATATTCTTTCGTGTTCTCCATTCCCTAGAGCACTTCCAGCGTTAGTAGTTCCAAACTCAATATTTTCTCCAATAATTCCATCTACAAGCCCTGCTCCAGATCTCTGAACATGTCTTGTTCTACCCCCTATCAGCACAGTATTTTGATAGTTAGCATAATACCACCTGTTACCATTAGGAGTGAACCCTGGATAACTAGAGGTTATCCCATCAGCAGTCCTATATCTTGTACCTGAATTTACTATCATAGGCTGACCATAAGCTGAAATGCTAAGGCTATTGGATTCTTCAAGTGCATGTATCGTAATTGTATCGAATAAACAGTATAGTATTCCCTGTAAAGCTTTTTTAGAGTTGTTTTTACCCCATAAAGCTGCCCCAGAGTATCTCTTTAAAAGAGAAGTAGGCATTTTTTTGTTTCTTGAAATACTAC
>JBGCEI010000044.1:0-5938 GCA_045106295.1 Cyclobacteriaceae bacterium | reverse complement strand
TTCACTCTCTTCTAATTTTGGTTCAGACCCAATTTTAGAGAATCGGTCGGTAATGCTATTTAAACGCAAAATGTCTTTATCCATTTCATCTAACATACTTTTGTCAGACACTTCATCTCTTAACACTTCTATCCATGCCATTAAAGAAGAAAGTGGCGTTCCTAGCTGATGAGCAGTTTCTTTTGCCATACCTGCCCACACTTGATTTTGCTCTGACTTTCTAGAAATACTAAACAGAACATACGCTAAAAAAACAAATAATGTAATGGCTGTAAACTGAACAATGGGATAATACTTCAGTTGATTTAATAAAGATGAATTTTTGTATAAAACATATGTCTTCTCTGAGTCACCAATATCTAATAAGATAGGAGCGTTTTCATTTTTCATGCTCTGAATTAACTGAACGGTCTTCTCCTGATCACCAATAATGGTGGTATCAATATTACCATATTTGATAACTGTGGAAAAAGTTGAATCGGTAATAATAACTTCCGATGAGGAGGATTGAATGATATTTTCTGATAAAAAAGATTCAATAATATCATTCATAACAGAACGTAAATCTGTAAACAATCGTGAGTCTTGATAGTACACATAATTATTTTTTGATTCTGATATTTTAATAGTCAAAGGTTCACGAGTACTTTTTACTTTTAATAATTCTTTTACTAAGTCAATAGATTCAGCAAAGTTTCTAACGGCTAATATGCTATCGTATTCATTAGTGAGTATTACAGGAACTGTTTCATTATTTTGAACCACATCGAAAATAAACCCTATGTCTTGAGGAGAATTTTTCGTATCTATTAGTTTTTCAATCCCTTTTGCCCAGAGTTCACTTTTCTTACGTTCTTCATTTTGAAGCTTCTGAAATAACTCATTCGTATATTTAATTAATTCTGCTCTTCTCTCTATTGCTGTAGCCCATAATTCTATTTCCTTTCGTTCTTCTTTTTCAATCTTATGAATAATTCTATTCGTATACCAAAACGATGTTACAACAATGATTAAGGCAAATAGTACTAACAACACTTTCCAAGTACGCTTATTTAGATAAGAAATAAATAATGTTTTACGCATTCTAAATTAAGTTTAAAGCCTTCTTTCCGCTCTATTTTTTTTTAAAAATAGTCGTTTTTATTGTATTTTTGTAACCATAAGATGGTAGAAAAATTTAGATCAGTAGGAATTTCGTTTGAGAAAACGTCTCTTGACAAAAGAGAAAAGGTTTCTATTCAAGAAAAAGAGCTATCATATTTTCTTGAAAAAGCAAAAGATTTATTTGGTATAAGCGAGATAATCGCTATTTCCACCTGTAATAGAACGGAGTTATTTTACTCAAGTATTAATGACGTATCTTGTCAGCTTTTTTCTTCTCTATTAATTCATAACGGAAATAAAATTAGTCTTTCTGAATTAGCAGATGATTTAATCATGACATCTGAAAATGACACCACTACACGTCTTTTCAACATTTCAATAGGCTTGGAATCACAAGTAATTGGAGATCTACAAATCATTAATCAAATCAAAAAGGGATATCAACTGTCTGCAGACTTAAATCTGGCAGGTCCTTTTTTACACCGTTTGATGCATAGCATCTTTTTCACTAATAAAAAGGTAGTGCAAGAAACTGCTTTTAGAGATGGAGCTGCATCCGTTTCTTATGCAACCTATGAGCTGATTAATGAATTAGCAGAGTCGATTGTTAATCCGAAGGTAGCTATTGTAGGAACTGGAGAAATGGGGAAAGACATTGCGCTACACTTGAAAGACAATGAATTTAAGAATGTTCTACTAGTGAACAGAACAGAAGAAACGGCTACCAAATTAGGAAAAGAGTTTGGTTTTGATACCTTTTCTTTGAATAAATTACCCCATGTCATTGATACAGCAGACATCATTGTAAGCTCTATCAATCACTCTGAACCCATTATTACGTCAGAATTAGTAAATAACCATCATGGTTATAAATTCTTCATAGATATTGCTGTACCTAGGAGTATCGATAAAAAAGTAGAATCTATTAATGGTGTTACATTGTATACTATTGATGAAATACAAAACAAAACAAAAGAGACGCTCGTAAAAAGTAAAAAAGCAATCCCACAGGTTGAATCAATTATTAAAGATGCAATAGACGAATTCAATGGATGGGCAAATGAATTGGATGTATCCCCTACTATCCAGCGCCTTAAAGATGCTTTAGAGTCCATTAGAAAAGATGAAATAGAGAAGTACGTAAAAAAAATGAATACTGATCAACATGAACTGGTTGAGTTAGTAACTAAAAGTATGGTTCAAAAAATTATAAAACTCCCTGTTTTAGAATTAAAAGCGGCTTGTCAGCGAGGCGAGGCAGAAAACTTAATTGATGTACTTAATGGTATTTTCAACCTAGAAGAACAACCTAACGTACAAAAGGATAAGTAATATCTCTGTTTCACCTTAATAATAAATACTTATTCCGGCTAGTAGTTCGATGCTAGTTGATTTGGTTGTAACTGACGGTTCTGCTCCACCAAGAACATACGGAGAATAGAAAGAAGAGAAGGACGAACGCTTCACCGTTAAATCAAAGGATCTTCTTTTCGTCCTGTATCCTAAACCTAGTGTGATATAATTTCTTTTTCTATCGATCGCATCATTTTGAACAGGGTCATCAAAAAAAGCATAACCTAATCTCAATCTATAGTTTTCGTACCGTCCCTCCGCTCCTACTTTAAAATTGAGTATTGAATTATATTGTTGGAGAATAGCTGAATTAGCTAACGAAAAACTACCAAAATCATCTTTTAATTTAGCTTTTTTATAATCGACATACTCTACATCTGCTGTCACAAACCCATATTTACCAATAAAGTAAGCTACTCCTACTCGTAAAATAGCAGGCATTTTTAGTTTGTAAGAAAAAGTACCGCTTGTAGATTCTATTGGAGAATAGCTAGCTGTATCTTCATTTACACTAACTGAATTCAAATAACTTTCAGACATATTGTACCACGTTGGTGACTGCCACGCAACAGACAATTTCAAGGGTAAAATAGGCGAATAAATAACTCCCAACCTCAAATTGAATCCATCACCTTGTACGGTATAAGTTTCATTATTAGTAAAAGAAAGTAATCTATTTTGAGGAGTTAAAAATTCAGAATACTTAGTTTCTCTTTCATAATTAATAGTTACAAGCGATGCTCCCCCACCTACATACAACTCATCGTCCCAATTTCCTCCATACGATAAATTCCATTGATTAATTCCTCCTGAAACGGTGACTTCATTTTTTTGAACAACAGGGGCTCCATCATCCAGTGTAAAATAAGCTGTTGTCAATGGATTAGCAGTATCAATTTCTTGTACTAAAGCGGCCAACCATGCAGTGTAAGTAGCGTTAGTAACATTAGCTACTCCTGTTTCTAAGTCTTCTACTGTAACTTGTCCTTCTAATTCACTTAAGTAAAAGTCTCTTGCCGAGTTTTGAGTATTCAACCCTTCATAGCTAAATTTCTGATTAAAATTCTTTACTTTCTGATACGAAATTCCCCATGCACCACCTCTCCATTTATTTGATGCATCATCTACTGGATTAGCAAAAACAATATCTAAATGATTCAGGTCAGCAGTCACTGGATTTTGTTTGGTATTTTTCACCGAGTTCAGGTTAGAAACATCGCTCTTGACTAATAGTAGTTGAGCCCCTAAGCTCCCTCCTATTTCAGAACGCTGGTAAAAGCCCAAGCCAGCAGGATTGATGTAAATGGCCGATGGATCGCCTCCTAATGAATTAAAAGCGCCTCCTAAGGATTGTACTCTCGGTGTTCCATTTAACTGATTGATGCTGTAATTTAATACATCTTCTTCATATCCTTGCGCATGCAATCCAAACGAAGATATAACTAAAAGTAAATAACCTATTTTTGCAATACTCATCGTCTAATCACTCTTCTCTTGTGACTTCCTAAGCTAGAAGAAGATTTCTTTTTTTCTTCCTTTTGTGCTGGAAAAGATGGGGCTTTGTATGTCGGTTGTCTATTCGAGAGTTGAACAGGTCGTCTCACCTTTTCTACTGGCTGTCTTTTAATGGTTGTTGACATTCTTTTAATAGGCTGCTTTCGTTTAACTACCTTGCTTCCATTGTTACTTGGGTTAGTCTGTCCTAATACATTACTTGTTGGTTTTTGATAATAATTAGGTGAATAAACGTTAGCATTTGCAGGGTAAACATATTGCTGTATCAACGGATTACTTATACTAGGTTCCAATAAAGGGTTGTAGGGTAATACATACCCTGTACTGGGATCTATTACTTCTAAATCACTCGCATAAAGCGGTTGATATCCTCCTACTAAACTATCCACCGGTCTATTATTGGTAATAGACCGGTCTATCCAGTTAAAGTATTGTCCATCAGATTCGTTTGTAATCAATTGTTTAGTTCCCTCAGCAACCAACCTTTTTTGTTGTTGAGAAAGCTCTTTTTTCTTTTTCTTTTTTTTAATTCTTACTTGCCTATCTTTTTTTGTGAAATACAGATCATCCTGCTCCACATTCTGAGACAGTACTGAAACTGACAAAATAAAAAAGAAGAATATTGAAAAAAGGCGCATAAACATAAGGTTATAGCAAATAAGAATAGGTCATCCACTATTTACTTTTATAAAAATAGATAACTTTGTACACTTTTAATAACAATAAATATACCCTATTAAGTTCTAACTTATGAGCAAGGCAATTCCTTCTAGAACAGAAGACTACTCACTTTGGTACAATGAATTAGTGAAAAAAGCCGATTTGGCAGAGAATGGAGATGTAAAAGGTTGTATGATCATTAAACCTTACGGGTTTTCTATATGGGAAAAGATGCAAAGTATTTTAGATAATGCTTTTAAGAGAACAGGTCATACAAACGCTTACTTCCCACTATTAATCCCTAAATCTTACCTAAGCAAAGAGGCCAATCACGTAGAAGGATTTGCTAAAGAATGTGCGGTTGTTACTCATTACAGACTTAAATCATCTGATGACGGTGTAGTTGTAGACCCAGATGCCAAACTAGAAGAGGAATTAATTATTAGACCTACGTCTGAAACAGTCATCTGGAGTACTTATAAAAAATGGATCCAATCATACAGAGATCTTCCTTTACTAATTAATCAATGGGCTAACGTGATGCGTTGGGAAATGCGTACTAGGATGTTTTTAAGAACTTCTGAATTCTTATGGCAAGAAGGACATACTGCTCATACTACAAAAACAGAAGCCATAGAAGAAACAGAGAGAATGCTGAACATCTATGCTGATTTTGCTGAAAATCACTTAGCCATTCCTGTTTTAAAAGGACTGAAAACTGAAAACGAACGTTTTGCTGGTGCTAACGAGACCTATTGTATTGAAGCTCTTATGCAAGATGGAAAAGCCTTGCAAGCTGGAACATCACACTTTTTAGGACAAAATTTTGCAAAAGCGTTTGATGTAAAATACACCAGCCAAGAAGGTAAGTTAGAATACGTATGGGGAAGTTCTTGGGGAGTAAGTACACGCTTAATGGGAGCATTAATTATGGCACACTCGGATGACGATGGACTAGTATTACCTCCTAAAATAGCGCCTATCCAAGTAGTTATCGTTCCTATCTTCAAAGGAGATGAGCAACTAGAGTCTATCAACAAGAAAGTTTTTGAAATTTGTGATGAGCTTGATAAAAAGGGCATTTCATATAAATATGATAACCGAAAAACACACAAGCCAGGGTGGAAATTTGCTGAATATGAATTAAAAGGAATCCCTTTACGAATAGGTATAGGTCCAAGAGATTTAGAAAATAATACAGTGGAGTTAGCTAGAAGAGATACAAAAGAGAAAACAAGCGTTTCTATTAATGATTTAGTCGAGGCAGTAAGTGCACAATTAGATACAATTCAAGAAGCATTGTTTA
>JBGCEI010000043.1:0-6708 GCA_045106295.1 Cyclobacteriaceae bacterium | reverse complement strand
CTTTGGTGTAGACAGGGTGACCATACAGTACATATGCTCCTATTGAAAGGAACAGAATAGCTAGTACCAAAGAAATGATGTACCCGATATTAAAGTCCAACAACGTTTCTTTTAGACTTGGATGATACCCTGTTTGCTTAATCCTTTCTTGTGTCCATAAGCTGTGCCACGTAGACATATCTACTGCAATGGGCATCCAACCCATCAACGCTATTCCAAAAATCAGCCCTTTTTTAGATGAAATAATATCAAACACGCCTAGTTCTGCGGTGGGAAATGGTTTGTTAGAAACGACGCCAAAAAAAGCAGTGAACACAGTAACTACCAATATCAACCCAATTATTTTAAGTAAAATATCCAAGACATTAAATTTACCATAGGCTAAAATGGCAAATACAATCACAAATAGGATAATAGCCCACCATTTTAGGTTGAGTATGGATGCACCAAATAATTGATTAGCAATATTGTTTGCCAACCCAGCAGTAAAAGTTCCAATAGCTGCTGTGATAATAAACATGGAGAAAACAGTGATTACACCGTAAATGACTAAAATCCATTTACCTTGTTTACGGTAACCTTCTAAGATACTGTCGCCTGTTGCGCTGGTATACCGAGAAGCAAATTCGAAAAAAGGGTATTTGAAAATATTAGCAGCTAATACTACGGCTAGTAATCCAAATCCATAAAATGCTCCTGCTTTAGTGGATTGCACTAAATGAGACCCACCAATGCACGTTCCTGCAAACATAATTCCAGGTCCAAAAGCTTTAATAAAATTAGAAAACTTACTCATAATTTAATTTTTAAAGCTGCTAATATATGGTATAATTTAAACTTCCCTGCAACAAGTGTACAAACTAACTAACAATAGTAATCATTACCAATCTAACTGTTCTTTACCTACTGAGCTAAGATATTCATTTGCTTTGCTAAAGTGTTTGTTTCCAAAAAAACCTCTATGTACAGAAAATGGAGAAGGATGGGCAGACTCCAAAACCAAGTGTTTTACCTTATTAATAACAACTCCTTTTTTCTGCGCATAAGCCCCCCAAAGCATAAACACAACGTGTTCTTTTTGTTCTGAAATAGTACGAATTACTGCATCTGTGAACTCTGCCCACCCACTGTTTTTATGCGAACTAGGTTCACTTTTTCGTACCGTTAGAATAGCATTGAGCAACAATACTCCTTGACTAGCCCAACGTTCTAAATTACCATTAGTAGGAATAGGTTTTCCTAAATCAGCCTGTATCTCTTTAAATATATTCACCAAAGAAGGAGGTTGTCGAACACCGTCATTCACTGAAAACGATAAGCCATTAGCTTGTCCCGGTCCATGATAAGGGTCTTGTCCTAAGATGACAACTTTAACGTCATCAAAACTACAATGAGAAAAGGCGTTAAAAACCTTATCTCCAGGAGGATAAACAGTCTGTTCTTGTACCTCCTTTTTCATAAAAGAGGTTAAAGAATTAAAATAGTCTTTTTCAAATTCTTCTGACATAGCTTTTTTCCAGCTAGCTTCTATTTGTATCGACATTCAATTAAATGATCAGTTACAAACCAATATTAATAGCATTTTACTTATTTTCAAATCATTTTATTCTTATCTTGTTAATAATAGAATTAAAAAAATGTCTACAACAGCAATCACTAGTGGAGTAAAAGTAAGTGTAACAACTAACTATCAGGAAGAATATTCCAGTCCTTCGCATGCTCACTATGTGTTTAGTTACCGCATCAATATAGAAAACAACAGCCAGTACACCATTAAGCTACTCAAAAGACATTGGCATATTTTTGATGCTACGGGTTCAAAAAAAGAAGTAGAAGGGGATGGCGTAGTGGGACAACAACCTATTATTGAATCAGGAGAAAGCCACGAATACGTTTCTGGCTGTAATTTCAAAACAGGCTTAGGGAAAATGAATGGATTCTATCAGTTCCAACGTTTGATAGACAAAAAACTCTTCAATGTAGAAATACCTGAGTTTGTCATGGCTACCCTAGAAACGCTCAATTAATTATTCTTATTTTCTAACAAAAATAGGATTCGCTTGTTACTTTTGTTACACGCTAGTAATGAGAACGGATGAACTACAAAAAATTAGCAAAATGGGTACTATTCATACTTTTAGTAATCACCTGTCTACAAGGATACTTTTTAACAAAGCTTCAATTTAATTATGATTTTGAAAGCTACTTCCCAAAAGACAAAGACCTTTCTTTTTTCTCAGAGTTCAGAGATCGTTTCGAAAACGATAGCGACTATCTATTAATTGGAATAAAGGACAACACAAGCATTTACAATCAAGAAGTCCTTACTTACATCAAACAACTCACCAAAGAGCTTAAAAAAGTCCCTCACATAGAGCAAGTAATCTCTCCTACTAACATTAAAATACCTATTCTAGGATTAGCTGGGCCTATCCAAAAACCTGCTATCCATTTAAAAAGTCCGGAACGCTACGCTGCAGACTCTTCCTACATTTCCAAAAGCCCCGATTTAGTCAGTTCGTTTTTTTCCAAAGACGGAAAGAGTGCCGCTCTTTTTGTAAAGCACAAAAATATGATCACCAGAGAGGAATCTGCTGAGATGATGGAAAGCTTCAATGAGCTAATAGGTAACCACTCTTTCGATGAAATTCATGTAGCGGGTAGAGTGCAGGCAGAAACAGAATATGTCCGCAAATTACAGATAGAACTATCCATCTTTGTGAGCACCTCTATCCTACTCATTATCTTATTCTTATACATTTCCTTCCGATCGTGGTGGGGAATCATTGTACCTATGATTGTAGTGATGCTCTCCGTATTCTGGTGTATTGGTACCATGACTGCTTTTGGCAACTCCATCAATCTAATGACAGTTTTGATGCCTACCATTATGTTCGTAGTAGGAATGTCAGATGTAGTCCATATCATTTCTAAATACCTAGAAGAACTACGTAAAGGACACGATAAAATAGATGCTTTAAAAACCACTTTTAAAGAAGTAGGAATGGCTACTTTTTTAACCTCTTTAACTACATCCATTGGTTTCTTTACTCTAATGACTTCGGGAATAGGTCCTATCAACAGTTTTGGTTTGTACACTGGTGTGGGCGTTTTCTTAGCATTTATCCTTGCTTTCACCTTACTCCCTGCTATTCTTCTATTTCAGAAAAAGCCTAAAGTAACAGAAAACAAAAAGATATTTTGGATCAAACAATTACACATGCTTTTCTCCTGGATAATGGGAAATCAAAAGAAAGTAATTGTCACTTTTATTGGATTAACAACACTTGCTTTTATAGGAATATCTCAAATAAAGGTAGATGCTAAACTGATTGACGAATTGGCTGATTCCGACCCTATGAAGCAGGATTTCTTATTCTTTGAGAATCTCTTTTCAGGCGTACGTCCATTTGAATTAGCCGTAAGTTTAAAAGACTCCTCCGAGTCATTCTTTGATTATAAAAACGTACAAGAACTTCATGAAATAGACACCTACGTGAGGAAAGAATTTGAACTCAACAATACACTTTCTCCTCTTACTGTGATCAAAACAGTCAATAGAGCACTGAATGGTGGACAACCAACTTACTATTCTATCCCTACAGACCCTTATGAATTTGAACGAGTAACGAGTAAGATTCAAAAATTCAAAAGAATGAAAGGAATGCAAACACTTCTTTCCAAAGATGAGCAACATGCAAGGGTATCTGGAAACATGGTTGATATTGGTAGCAATCGGTCGCTGAAGCTAATGCAACAGTTTAAGGACTACATCAACAGTAAAAAAGATAAATTGAACATGAACTACCGTTTAACAGGGAGTGCTTACCTAATCGACACCAATAACAATAGTTTGTCTGTCAATATGCTTTATGGATTAAGTATCGCTTTTGCCGTGATTGCCTTACTTATGGGAATGCTGTACAAATCTTTCAAAATAGTTATTGTGTCGTTAATACCGAACATTATTCCGCTCTTATGGATAGCTGGAATTATGGGATTCTTTGATTTAAACCTAAAAATGTCTTCTGCCATCATCTTTACCATAGCCTTTGGAATAGCGGTAGATGATACCATTCATTTTATGAGTAAACTCAAAATAGAACTCTCCAAAGGAAGAACTATGTTGTACGCTATCAAACGTACCTTCTTATCTACTGGAAAAGCTATTATTATTACTTCTTGTATTCTAATTGGTGGGTTTTTAACCCTGATTTTCTCTTCCTTCGAAGGAACCTTTTTTACGGGTTTATTAGTCAGCCTTACATTGATATTTGCCGTAATTGCTGATCTATTCTTAATCCCTATTTTGTTGTTAATCTTCTTTAAGAATAAGAAGGGTTGATTATTCTTCATGACCATATCATAGGATGAGCTTCACTCACAATTATTAGAGCGTAGCCAGAGTTTCTAACTCTTTACTTGCAAAACAGCCTAACAAGCCATTACTTTGAGTTTTTATAAATAACTACCTGTGAAAAACACTGCCATTCTCTTAGCACACTGTCAAGATCAAAAAGGAATAGTTGCTGCTAGCTGTAATTTTTTAGCCAAGCACAATGGAAACATAGAAGGCTTAGACCAGCATGTTGATTGTGTATCTGAACGGTTTTTTATGCGTATTGAGTGGGATTTAACTCACTTCTCGTTAGACAGAAGAGAGCTAGAAAGTCAATTTAAAGAAGAAATCGCTGAACAATTCACCATGGATTGGCAAATCAATTATTCAGACTATGTTCCCAAAGTAGCCCTATTTGTTTCTAAAATGTCTCACTGTTTGGTTGATATTTTGTCTAGATGGCAATCTGGTGAATGGAAAGTCGAGATACCACTCATTATCAGTAACCATGAGGACATGCGTTTCCTAGCAGAGAAATTTGATATCCCCTATTTTTGTTTTCCTATTACTAAAGAGAATAAAGTAGAACAAGAAGCGAAAGAAATAGCTCTTTTAGATGAACATAATATTGACTGCATTATCCTTGCTCGTTATATGCAAGTCATTACAGAAGATTTTATTAGACATTATCCAAACAAAATTATTAACATTCACCATTCTTCTCTCCCTGCTTTTCCTGGAGCTAAACCTTACCATTCTGCACATGAACGTGGTGTAAAGATAATTGGTGCTACTAGTCATTACGTAACAGCAGACTTAGATGCTGGACCTATCATAGAGCAAGATGTGGTACGTATCACACATAGAGACAGTGTAAAAGATTTAGTCAGAAAAGGACGTGATTTAGAAAAACTAGTTCTTTCTAGAGGAGTATGGAAACACCTTCAACGAAAAGTACTCCACCACGATAATAAAACAGTTGTGTTTAATTAATCGATTTTTACGGGTTTTTGATAAAGAAGACAACTCTTTATCAAAGAGAAGATTACAACTCTAATTGAAGTGCTTCTTCAAAAGAGATTACCCAAACATTATTTTTCAAAGGATATTTTTCTTGAATAGTAGCAATTACATATGCTTCAGAAATCTCTAAATCTGCTAAAGAGGACCAAAAACCTCTACTCAATTTAGGTGAACTAGTTGCTTTTATTTCAAATGCTATTTTTCTTTCTCCTTTCACTAACAACAAATCTATTTCTGCTCCATTTGACGTTCTGTAATAATAGGCTTGCCAACGTGGGTACATGGCAATAAGGTTCTCTACAACCATAGTTTCAAAAGAATGACCATAAATAGGGTGATTGTACAGCTGATCATGTGATTCAATCCCTAATAACGTATGTAACACACCTGTATCTCGTAAATAGACTTTGGGTTGCTTTACTAACCGTTTAGATAAATTAGTATGGTAAGGCTCTAACAACCTAACCATAAAAGTATATTTCAAAATGTCAATATGATTTCTTACCGTTGCATGGCTTACGCCTAATGATTTCGCCAGTTGACTGTAATTCAATTGTTGACCATTCTGATACGCTAACATCCGCCATAATCTACTCAGATTTTCAGTAGACACATTCAATCCTAATTGACTAATGTCTCTTTCTAAGAAAGTAAACACATAATTTTCTATCCATGTGAAAGAAACTTCTCTATCCTTCTGTAAAATACTTTGAGGAAATCCTCCATATTGCCAATACTCTTTCAAAGACACATCTTTCTGTATTTCTGGATACAAAAAAGGCGTTAATTTATGGTAGATAATCCGACCTGCTAACGTTTCTGAGCTCTGCCTCAATAATTCAGTAGACGAAGACCCTAATATGAGAAAATGAGTATCATAATCATCCACTATGCTTCGTATAGTAGAGAACAAATTTGGATAAAGCTGTACCTCATCTATGCAAATAAAATAATCTTTGTAATGTGTGAAAAAATCCTCCGGAGAAGTAAGTTTCTTTCGGTCTGACTCACGTTCCATATCCAAATAAATAGCCTTATCGTACTGGCCTATTATTCGTTTAGCCAACGTAGATTTACCTACTTGCCTTGCACCTAATATGGCGGTAACAGAGAATCTTTTGATATACTTCAACACCTGTTTTTCTATTTTCCGAGTGTATTTACTTTTATCCATCTACTTCAAAGATACATATTAACCATGCAAATTGAAAACTACACATTGAAAATTACATGGTTAATTTATAAAAACGTATTGTAGAAGGTTTAGATGTAGATCCTATTATCGAACAAACTATGGTTAGTATTACACACAAATACCCTATAAATATTTAGTCAGAAAAGGGCGT
>JBGCEI010000042.1:0-11624 GCA_045106295.1 Cyclobacteriaceae bacterium | reverse complement strand
ACAATACGAAAAACATCATTACTGCAATACAAACACAGCTTAAAAAAAATCACTTACGCTGAAGGAAATAACTATGTGCTTTTGGTACTTTTATCCTAAATGGTAAGAAATTTAATTTACAGTCGGAATAGCTGTAATATTAATTAATGCTTTTTTACTATATTTGAATCATTTAACCGCCTTTTTTCTGATTAATATATTTTGGATATAGCAGAGTTTCTTAAAAAATTTGAAGAAAAATTATACATTCAAAGATATGCTCAAAATACAATAAACAGTTACATTAACTGTCTTACCAAATTTCTTCTCGCTTTTGAAAAATATGATCTTAGTTTGGTGAATGAAAAAAATATAGAAAACTATATTACACATATCTTAAAAAACGAAAGCATTAGCGATTCTTACCAAAAACAATTACTTGGTACCATCGCTAAGTTTTTTGAATTGTTTTATAACAAGAAATTTAATCTCAAGCACCTCTACCCAAAAAGAACTAAAAAATCTTTGCCCAAATACATAACTCAAGTAGAGGTTAAACGATTGTTTGATTCTATCAGCAACCAAAAACATTTATGTATTGTAAAACTAATCTATGGTTCTGGTTTACGAGTATCTGAAGTAATTAATCTAAAAATAGAAGATATTGATTCCAATAATATGCAACTTAGAATTGCTGATTCGAAAGGAAGAAAAGACAGGTACGTTATTTTTTCTGAAAGTTTACTAAAAGAACTACGGTTATATTTTACAACATATAAACCAAAGGTATACCTTTTTGAAGGTCAAAAAGCAGAAAAATATTCTATAGCAAGTATTCAAAAAGTAGTAAAAAGAGCAGGAAAAAATGGAAATATTAGCAAAATAGTAACCCCACATATTTTAAGACATAGTTTTGCTACACACTTAGTAGAAAATGGAACAGATATAAGGTATGTGCAAGAATTACTCGGACACACATCTATTAAAACAACAGAAATCTATACACATATCACAGATTCTGGAAAACGAAAAATTAAAAGCCCTCTGGATTTATTATAAAATATTAAATTGAGAGAAAAAACATGATTCATAATGTAGTTTACACCTCATACTTCTGCTCATAAATCTCATCCACTAAATCAGAAGATTTTTCTAAAATAACTTTACGCTTGCATTTAAGGGTTGGGGTTAATTCACCGTCTTCGATAGTCCATAATTTTGGGAGTAATCGGAATTGTTTGATTTGTTCGAATCGGGCGAAGCCCTCGTTGTACTTTTTCTGTTCTGCTTCGTAGGCTTTCACTACTTCTGAGTGCTGAATCATTTCGGCATCAGTGGTGTAAACAATCTTTTGTGTAGCACACCATTCTTTTAGATTATCAAAAGAGGGAACAATTAGTGCAGCAGGGAACCGCTTGAATTCGCCTACTACCATCACTTGTTCAATGAGGGTACTTTCCTTGAATTTATTTTCAAGCAGTTGCGGAGAAATGTATTTTCCTCCTGAAGTTTTAAAAATCTCTTTCATTCGTCCAGTGATTTTTAAAAAGCGTCCGTCGACTATGGTTCCTACATCTCCGGTATGAAACCATCCGTCTTTAATGACTTCTGCGGTTTTCTCGGGTTGATTGTAGTAACCCATCATAATACTTGGCCCTTTTACCAAAATTTCCCCTTCTTCTGGGTTTTCTCTTGTGCGTTTATCAATTTTTACTTCTATGCCGTCTATTATTAAACCTACGGTTCCAAATTTACAGCCTTCATGAATAGGGTGGTTTACTGAAATGGTTGGTGATGTTTCTGTAAGGCCATAACCTTCTAATACTCGAATTCCTGCCGACCAAAAAACTTGAGATAAGCGTGGCTGCAGGGCAGCACTTCCTGTTACAATGGTTTGTACGTTTCCACCCAATGCTTCTCTCCATTTGGAGAAAATTAATTTATTAGCAAGTTTCAACTGTATGTTGTAGAAAAAACCTTGATCTCTCTCTACTCTGTAACGTTGTCCTAGTTTTAAGGCCCAGAAAAATAATTTTCGTTTAATACCTGTAAGGTCGAGCCCTTTCGCATATATTTTGTCATACACTTTTTCGAGTAAACGTGGTACGGTGGTAAAGATGTGTGGTTTTACTTCTTTTAAATTTTCACCTATGGTTTCCATACTTTCTGCATAGTAAATAGAAATACCTGATGACATATAATAAAAGGATAGCATTCTTTCATAGACATGGCACAGTGGAAGAAAGCTAAGCGCTTTCCCTTCTTCAAATTTTGGGAGAATGTCAATACAAGCTTTGATGTTACTGACTATATTGTTGTGCGAAAGCATAACCCCTTTTGGGTTTCCTGTGGTTCCAGATGTGTAGATGAGAGTCATTAAACTCATGGCATCTACTTTTGATTTTAATTCGTCTAGCTTCTCTGGTTTAGTTTCGGGTGCTTTGGCTTTTACAGTTTCCCAAGAATCTGCTCCTTTTACTTGATCGAAAGTAAAAATATCGATGGTTCTGTTTTGTTTAGCCGCCGCTAGGCGTGCTTTTTCATATATTGCTTGGTTAGAAACGAAAATAATTTTAGCTCCTGAATCTTGTAGTATATAACTATAATCATCGGATGTAGTGGTGGGATACATCGGCACACTGATGGCACCTATTTGTTGAATGGCTACATCTACGATGTTCCATTCTGGTCTGTTGAATGAAATAATGGAGATTTTATCATCTGGTTGAATGCCTAGTGACAGTAAGCCTAAACTGAGTTGGTTTACTTCATCTATGACTTGCTGAGTAGACCGTTTTTGCCATTTTCCATCTATTTTTGAGGCGAGACAGTCTGTTCTTGGGTTGGTTTCTAACTGGTGCTCTAAAATTTCAAACAGGCGTGTGTATTTCATAATTGTTTTATTAATTAATATTCTTCGCGCCATTAAGCGAAAGTGAAGAAATAAAAACGGACTAATTAATTTCCTCTTATTTCTCTAAAACGTTTTCTAGATTCGCTTACAAAAATACTGGAAGGATAGTCTAACATAATTTTTTTGTAATTCTCCTGTGCTTTTTCTATGTTATTTAAATCCTGATCATAGAGTTGGGCTAACAAGAAAATAGCATCGTCTTCCAATGCTTTATTATTGTATACGGAGATTAACTGTTCAAGATACTTTATTGCTGAATTTATTTCTCTTTTTTGAATATTAATTTTTGCTTTAAGCCATAATATTTCGTCTTCCAAAAATTGGGCATTTTCTAGTTTTTTGATTTTATCTAAGTCCGTGAGTGCTTGATTGTATTTGTGTTGAAAGAGGAGTTTCTCTACTGCTGCGTAAGCAGCGAGCGATTTTCCAGTAGTGTCTTCTGATAGGTTGTTACTAATGTGAATGTATAAATCTATGGCATCGTTACTAATCTTTCTAGTGGTAGCTCTTTTTAAAATATTGAGCCTGTCTTTTGCCAATTCAAAATCTGCCTGATAGTAGGAGAGGAGAGCATTTTTTAATTTTGCTCGATGGGCTATGTCTGTATCGTTACTAATTTTTTCTGCTTGATAATAGAGTAAAACAGATTCCCATGGTTCATCTCTTAATAGGTAAATGTCTGCTAAGGCAATTTTTGCTTCTGCTTTATTTTGCCAGGTTACATTAGGCATTTGATTTACTTTTTCTAAATACTTTTTTGCAGTGTTAAGATCTCCTAGATAATTCCCTGAATAGTCTGCTGATTTAATATAATAGGTTGCTTTTTCATTTTTATTGATAGAAGAAGAAGCTAAAGCAATGTATTCATTTATTAATGACTGAACTTGAATAGAATCGATGGGGTAAGTGTTTTTTATAAGTTGTTCTTTACAATAAAGCTTTCCTTTTTTACTTTGTTGAATTTCGTATCGGTTTTTAGATTGAGTAATTAAATACTGATACATCGAAATGGCTTCTATGTATTGTCGAGCTTGCTCTGCGCTTTTTGCTACTTGATAGCTTTCTGATAATTGACGAGAAGAAAATAGATTTTGTGGATTGAATTGTTTCCGTTTATCTAATGACTTGGCTTGTGTAAAAGCTTCTGTATAACTTCTTTTTTGAATATAATACCAAATCAAAAATTTATTAAAAGTTGTTGTTTCAGGATTTTTTTGAATGTGGTAATAGAGCTGTTCTTCTAACTTTTCTGTTTCTGTGGTGACTACTTTTTCTTGTACAATTTGTTTTACTTGTTCTATTTGTGTTGGTTCATAGACTAACCAAGTAATTAATTCTTTATAATAATTTTTTGGGTCTTTTAATGCTTGGTGTGCATTGGCTATTTGAATAACTCCTAGGGTTGGATTGGATTGTGATCTGGTTTGGTTAATATAATTTATAGTTGTTGAGTATTGTTTTTTTGTATTTAAATAATCGGCTATCCGTTCTTTTATTGCTTTATTATCTGACCATTTAGCTAGTAAGTTTTGTATGGCTTTTTTTTCTGAAGATTTATTCTTAAAACTGTTAATTTGATGTTGATAATCGATGAAATAATAATAGTTGTCGGGAAATTTTTTGGATTGCTTTTTTAAGAAACTAGTAAGCTGTTCTATTTGCTGTAATTCTTTTAAAATGGTGACGTATAACTCGTGGTAAGCTGCAGTATTTTTTTCTGACTTAGCAATTTTTGAAAGAGAGGATTTTGCTTTTTCATATTCTCGATTCGAAAGATATTCTTGAGCAAGTTGAAAATTGGTAGTGGGTTGTTGAGCATATCCATGGCTACAAAGGTAGAACATAGAATAGATCAAAACTAGAGTTCTTAACTTATCCATACCCCTAATTAAGTATAATATATTATTTAAATAAAATTATTATTTACTATTAAGGCTGTGGATTAGTGGAAAACTATGTTTATAACATACTTGTTTTATATCTAAGTTGATAAGCGTAAGGTGATTTAACAATCAATTAACAATTTATGATTATGTAATGAATTGATTATCAGTTACTTATATACTTATTATCATTTTTTGATATCTATCCACATCTTTTACCACTCTCTACTTTGTGTTGATAGGCAGTTATCTTTTTTGGGATAACTTTTAGTTAATCAACATCTCTTATTTTACGGTTGATAGTTATGTGATAACTTTTCTGTTATCAACAGTTAAGCACATGTTATACACACTGAATTAATTAAGAATTTATAATGAATAATTGAGTTGTATTGGAATGAAGGAATTTAAATAATGAAGGGAATTAAGTTTCAATATTTATTGTTTAAATTTAATTTATATGGACTGGAGTATTTTTTTTCTTTTATCATTTTTTCTTCTGTTTTTCGGATTAATTATTTGGTATTTCATATATTCTCTCCGAACAGCTTTTTATCAAGGAATTAGGCCAACTGACAGAACTGAAAAAGATTTAAAAAATTTTCGTCAACAAATACTTAATTTAGGTTATGATGAAAATTTCTTTGATTCAACAATAAAAGTAACTAGACTATTAACCTATAAAGACCTTATCCCAAAAATAGATGACGATTTTGCTGAGGACTATCTATGGAATAAAATAAGAGGTGATCAGTTTGAAACTAAAGTAATGGAATGTGCTGGTTTGATATTATCTGATTTAATGTCAGGTAAGTTAACGGATACGAATTGGAAAAAATATGAAGCCCAATACGGAAGAATTAACAATTTTGAATCATTGTTATATTACGTTTATCTAAGGTTCGAAGAAGGTCCTAAATATCTGATTAAACCAAATAAACTTGTTTGGTAATCTAAAAACTTAATTCTTTTTGTCTACTATCTAACATCTCAAAATCTTAATGTCTTAGTAAATCTAAAACGTGATTTCTCTTAAAGATATTTCCCAGTTGGCTTTTACTTTTATTTTACCTGGGTAGTTGTAAATTTTTTCTGCTTGTGTTTTAGTAGTGTAATTTGACAAATCATATCTTTTATTTTCATTTTCGTCTATGTATATTCTAATAGTATATTCTCCTGATGGTAGTTCTTTTATGGTAAATGCTTTTTGATTCCAGATGGAGCGTTCTATTTTATTTGAGTTATTAATAAGTTGAAGGTTAAAACTAGGATAGTCAGTTACAATCAAGCCATTTAATGTTCCGTATTTTTCTTCTTGATAGGGTAAGAATAATTTTTTACCAGAAGATATAGTATCTTGTTTTACCGAAATTACAGCTGCTGTATCGTATCGGATATAAAGGGTATCGAGTGCTTTTTGTGCTTTGCGTACTGTAAAAGATAATCTGTCAGGGGAAAGTGTAAAATTTGACTGAGAGAGGGTATCTATGCTAGAACTGTCTTTGTAAGCATAGAATAGTGAATGGTTAATATTATAAATAGGATAGGTGCTTTTGTATTGTACAATGATGCTATCGTTCGTATATTTTAAATTTTTAGTAGTTGTTACCATTTTGAACTTTAGTTCATCTGCTTCGTCTTCTGAAAAGTAAATAGAAAGAGTGGTATCTATTTGTTGTTGAATAGTATCTGTGATGGATAAAGAAAGTTGAGTGGAATCTTTAGTATCGTAAAAGATATGTATTTCATTTTCTTTGGTATCAAAATAAGTGATTAGAGTAGAGTCTTTGTCTTTGACGGTTATATCAGAGATAGGATTGTTGACAGCAATTATGTGTGTGCCTTTATAATCTTTTGTATTAATGATTTGTAGCGGTTCAAATTCCTTTTCTCCTAAACGTATTTTTATTTCTTCTTTAGTTGAATCAATGGTTAGTGTGTCTGCTATGAAACCAATTTCTTCTTTGTATTGAGAATAGATGGAATTTTTGTCTGCATCTAAAAATGCTTGAATAAGGTATTCTCCTTTTTTTATATTTTGAATAAGAAAATGACCAGCAGAATCTGTTTTAGTGAAATAGGTAGGATTATCTTCTGTTAGATTTAAGGTATCTGTAAGTTTGTATAAACTTACATTCACTTTTTCTACAGCTTTTTCTGTCAGAAAATGAGTGACTTCCCCATGTATGAATAAAGAGTCTATTATTGAACCGGTACTAAACGCATAGTTTAAATTTTCTATTGGATTTTTAGCAGTAATGTCTGTAACTCCTTCTCTGAAGTTTAGGGTGTAGGTGGTGTTACTATCTAGTTCATCTTCGAATTTAAAGACTAGTTTTTTCTTACTGACTACAAATTCATATTCTGCTTCCGTAAAAGGACTCACTATCATTTCTTGATAGAGTTTTGGTGCTTCTATTCTTTCATCGAATAGGAATTCAAACTTTTGTCCTATTTGTATTGAGGTAGTTCCTGGTGGAGGATTTACAGAAAGTAGTTTTGGTATGGTATTATCTTCAGGCCCTCCGGGAGGAGCTTGTACACTAGCACAGGCTTGGACTAGGTAGATAATTACGAGAGCTATTATATAGTATGTAAGGGATGCTTTCATTTATTTCTTCAAGATAGTAGACCTTAGACTTTAGACAAAAGGCTTTCTTATTTTAATACGGTCTAGTCGTACCAGTTACCTTCCTAAGTGAACCATCAAGATAGAAATGTCTGATGGAGAAACACCACTAATCCTCGATGCTTGTCCAAGAGTGGCAGGTTTTATCTTTTTTAATTTCTCTCTAGCTTCAATGGACAGACTACTTATTGTATCATAATCAAATCTGTCGGCAATGCTTAGTTTTTCTAGTTGATGCATTTTGTCTGCTAGTTGAGCTTCTTTTATGATGTAGTCTTCGTATTTAATAATGACTTCTGTCTGTTCTATAATATCTTTGTCTGTAATGAATTGATCTGTTTTAGATTTGATTAGCGCTTCCATATTAGCAACAGAAACTTGTGGTCTTTTTAATAAGTTATAAGCTACAGTTTTTTCTTTGATAGGGCTTGTACCTACTTTTTCAAGAATTGGATTAGCCTCTTCAGGTTTTATTTTAATCTTTTTTAGTAAGTCTTGGTTGTGTTGTGTTTTTTGTTCTTTCTCTTCTACTCGCTGTACTCTTTCTTCTTTGGCTAAACCTAACTCATACCCTTTTCTAGTTAACCGAATATCTGCATTGTCTTGTCTTAATAAAATGCGATATTCTGCTCGTGAGGTAAACATACGGTATGGTTCGTCTGTACCTTTATTTATAAGATCATCTATTAGTACACCTATATAAGCCTCATCTCTTTTTAATACGAAAGGGTCTTTTCCATGTACGTTGTTGTGTGCATTAATTCCTGCCATTAATCCTTGACAAGCAGCTTCTTCATATCCTGTGGTACCATTTATTTGTCCAGCGAAATAAAGATTATGTAGTTGTTTTGTTTCAAGCGTAGACTTCAATTGTGTAGGAGGAAAGAAATCATATTCTATTGCATACCCAGGCCTAAACATTTTTGCCTTTTCAAATCCAGGTATCAATTGTAATGCTTTGTACTGTACATCTTCTGGCAAAGAAGTAGAGAAACCATTTACATAGATTTCTACCGTGTCCCAACCTTCTGGCTCTACGAATATCTGGTGCCTGCTTTTGTCTGCAAATCGATTGATTTTATCTTCTACTGAAGGACAATACCTTGGACCTAATCCTTTTATCCTTCCATTAAACATGGGAGACTTCTCGAATCCTGTTCGTAATACATCATGTACTTTTTCGTTTGTGTAGGTTATGTGACAAGGAATTTGTTTGCTTAGTGGTTGAGTATCTGTGTAAGAAAACTTTCCTGGATCTTCATCACCAGCTTGTTCTTCCATGATTTTCCAGTTCAAACTTCTACCATCTACCCGTGGAGGCGTTCCTGTTTTCATTCTTCCAGATTCAAAACCTAGAGATTCTAATTGTTCTGTTAACCCTGTTGCTCCCTTCTCCCCTGTTCTTCCACCACCAAACTGTTTCTCGCCAATATGGATTAGCCCATTTAAAAATGTCCCGTTGGTAAGTACCACTGCTTTAGAACGAATCTCTACGCCGAGCGCTGTTTTTATTCCGACTACCTTATCTCCATCTACTATTATTTCTTTAGCCATTTCTTGCCAAAAATCTACATTAGGTGTTCTTTCTAAAGTAAGTCTCCATTCCTCAGAAAAGCGAAAGCGATCATTTTGCGTTCTTGGACTCCACATGGCAGGACCTTTTGAACGGTTCAACATTCTAAATTGGATCATGGACTTATCAGATATAATTCCTGACATTCCACCTAGCGCATCTATTTCTCTTACTATTTGTCCTTTTGCTACACCTCCTACTGCAGGGTTGCACGACATCATAGCAATGGTATTCATATTCATGGTGACCAATAAAACTTTGGAACCCATATTTGCTGCTGCTGCTGCTGCTTCACAACCAGCATGCCCCGCCCCTACTACTATAAGATCGTATTCTGGAAACATATATTTCTTTCTTAAACTGTTCCACGTGGAACACCTTTTTTATTTATACCGCAAAGTTCTTTTTAAAAGTTTAAAGTTCCTACATATTAGTTTTGTGTTTAAGACAAAAAAAAGAAGACTTACCAAAGCCTAATTGTTCCACGTGGAACATGTGTTAAGAGTATGGACTAATCTTAGAGTAGTTAAACCCGAAATATGCATTAGAGAATCTATTCCGAATCTAATTATCTGCAAATCAGGGGTTTTGCTAGTTTAGCCAATTTAACCCTAGCGGTGCTAGGCTGAAATGAGCTAAACCCCTGATTTCTTGCTAGTTAACTTCTCATAACGAATTCTAATGCATATTTCGGGTTTAATCTTTAGACACTACGCTGGAAAATTATTTAGATCAAAATCAGAAGGTATGAATAGCTGAATTAATCATTTTTGACATTTTGAATTTCCAATTGCCCAGACCTCCTTTTTCAAAGAGGGAAAGGGCTTTTCTAAATTAAATATGTTGAGTATAAATGAGTAATTGTTCCACGTGGAACAATTACTATAAAGTAGGGTTAAAAGGACTTAGCCTTTTCTATAAGAAATAATGTGAGTGAATTAATGAAGCTGTTGTACTATAGGGAAAGGACGAGCAAAATTACTTTGTCATCCTCTCCCACTCTACATCTGATTTAGACTCGAACCACTTTGGGTCTTCGTTCCATTTGTCTTGTAGATTACCCGTTATTTTAGTTACTATGTTGTCAAAGAAGAATATTAACCTTCCATCTTGAATTTGCCACATCTCTAAATTGGGAGCCATCTTTACTTGTTTAGCAGCAACAGCATAGGCACACCATCCGCCATAAGCAGGAAGATACTTTTTAGGGTTGGCTTTAAATAGGTCCAGATTTTTTTGTGAAGAAAAAGCATAAGTGGCTCCATTGTATTTTATTCTGTGTTCGTTGTCACCATGAGTGGCAACACTGTCTGTATGGTAAGCAACAACATCGTAACCATCAAGAGCTACACCATGAGCTTGAAAAATATCGGGTAAATTTTCTGACGAGCTTCCGCATGAGAATAAAACAACCGTACAAAAAGTAAGAATAGATAAAAAACGCATAATCAATAAAATTTGAGATTAAACTATGAACTTATCTGAAAGTAAACAAGTCTAAAACCATTTAACATTACTTTTTGTCGTCAAGAAGATAAAGTAAGAACACCTATTCTTATAAAATAGAATAGTCTAATGAGTTCAATTTTTATACTCATAAATAATTACATAATTATTATTACAAATACAAACATAAAGTACTATATATCAGCTTATTATAGATAATTTAATTCTTATAAAATGACATTTAAATTATTTATTAAATATCCAACAATTTGGCATTAATTATTAATAATTTAATTTTAAGCATGTATATTGTAAAGAATAGACTTTAGGGGCGTCAGTAAATACTGGCTGAGAGAGGACCCTTAGTACCTGATGCAGATTATGCTGCCGTAGGGAAAAGTCAATGGACAGTCTTTATTTAGTCAAACTAAGACCTTCATTTGCCCTCTCCTCTTTTTTAAAGTCATAACCGTTTTTATTGTTTAATGAGTTAAATGCAGTTCAATTATGACAGTTGAGGTAAACAAAGAAAAAATAGAAGCAAAATCTACTCGCTTACACGATTTACTCGAAGAAATGAGAATTTCTTTAAAAGGAATAGCTGTAGCTATAAACAACAAAGTAGTTTCTCGGTTTGAATGGAAGAAAACACAAATCAAGGAAAACGATAAAATTACCATTATTAGAGCTACTCAAGGAGGGTAAACATAGCGACTAGCTTTTGGCGATTAGCCTCTAGCTTAAAAACGCTTGTTAAAAACAGAATTAGATAAAACACCGCTAATAGCTAGTTGCTAGAAGCTAAACGCTAGAAAGAATGAGAAAAGATAAAATACCTTCGGAAAAGTCGATCACAACAGGTCCATTTCCTAAATCCAAGAAAGTATATGTTTCTGGGAAATTACACGACATAAAAGTAGCTATGCGTGAAGTAGCGCTACATGACACCATTAGTAAATTCGACAAAGTAAAACCAGTAGAGAAAAATCCTGCTGTAACCTTGTACGATACGAGTGGACCTTACACAGACGAAAATCATACGGTAGATGTAAAAAAAGGACTTCCTAAACTACGTCAGCAATGGATTCTAGATCGTGGAGACGTAGAAGAGCTAGATGAAATTTCTTCAGAATATGGTAGACAACAGTTACTCAATTCTGAGCTAGACCATTTACGCTTCGAACACCTTAAAAAACCACT
>JBGCEI010000041.1:0-6723 GCA_045106295.1 Cyclobacteriaceae bacterium | reverse complement strand
TAAAGTAGATTCTATTTTAGGTCAAGATAGTACATCAAAAGTAATCGTTGGAGGAGATTTTAATGACGATTATACCAGTGAAAGTATTCAGTATCTTCAAAAAGAGAATCGTTTGAAACCAGTCTCTGATTCTAAAATTGGAACACTAAAATACAAAAGCAATTGGAATACGTTTGATCAATGGTTTGTATCTACTTCTTTAGCCAATCAAGTGAAAACGTCTGTTTTTAAACCAGAATGGTTATTAATGGAAGATGAAAAATATCATGGAAAAAAGCCATTTAGAACCTATAGTGGTATGAACTATATTGGTGGATTTAGTGATCATCTGCCTATTATGCTGGAGTTGAAACTTCAATAATAAAAGGATACCTCGTAGGTTTTTCCTTTATTCCCTTTCTTTTTTTAAAAGTAAAATAAACTTATGAGGTTTTTATAAATGAAAGGCAGTGATTAGTTACATTCTTTCAGGAACTATAACTCCCAGTAAGTTCATGCAGCAAGCAATCAATTCACTTACCTGTTTCGAAAGTGTTACTCTTAGTGCTACAATTTCTTGGTTGTCTTCTGTAAATACAGGGACTTCAGAGTAAAATCGATTGTATGTTTTAGCCAATTCATAGACATAGTTAGCAATTACAGAAGGAGAATAGTTTAACGCTGCCTCTTCTAATTTTTTACTGTATTGACTTATCTTTTCTATTAATTCTAATTCCAATTCATGAGCAGGTGTCGACAACGAAACCGATCCGTTAACTGGAATATTGATTTGCTCTGCCTTTCGTACAATTGCTGAAATACGAGCATAGGTATACTGAATAAATGGTCCCGTGTTTCCTTGAAAGTCAATAGACTCCTCTGGGTTGAAAAGCATACGCTTGCGAGGTTCTACCTTTAGTAAAAAATACTTTAGCGCTCCCAAAGCCAGTGTAGTGTACAGTTCCTCCGCCTCTGTTTCTGATAGCGTATCTATCTTTCCTAATTCCTGTGTACGTTGTTTGGCTGTGTTGATCATTTGATTTACCAAATCATCCGCATCTACTACTGTTCCTTCACGAGACTTCATTTTACCGCTAGGTAAATCCACCATTCCGTACGACATATGGTAAATACCATCAGCATACGGCTTGTTCAGTTTCTTTAGAATCAATTGCAATACCTTGAAATGGTAATCTTGTTCATCACCCACTACATAAATGGACTTGTCCACTCCAAAATCTTGGTATTTCAAATCAGCCGTTCCCATATCCTGAGTCATGTAAACAGAAGTTCCGTCACCACGCTGCACAATTTTCTCATCCAAGCCATCACTACTCAAATCTGCCCAAACCGAATGATCTTCTTTTTGGTAAAAAGCACCGTTTTCTAAACCTTCTTTCACCAAGTCTTTACCCAATAAATAGGTGTTAGACTCATAATAATATTTATCAAACGTGATTCCCGTTTGTTTGTAAGTAGCATCAAAACCTTCGTAAACCCAAGCATTCATCTGTTTCCACAAAGTAGTTATTTCGGTGTCTCCAGATTCCCATTTTTTGAGCATCTGTTGTGCTTCCACTAATAAAGGAGCCTGTTTTTCAGCTTCTTCTTGAGTTTTTCCATCAGCAACTAACTGCTTCATTTCTTTTTTGTATTCTTGGTCAAACTTTACATAATATTGACCTACAAAGTGATCCCCTTTTGTATCCGTAGAAGTAGGAGTAGTCCCGTTTCCAAAATGTTGGTAGGCTACCATGGATTTACAGATGTGAATTCCTCTGTCGTTTACCAAGTTTGCTTTGGTTACTTCATATCCATAAGCAGAAAGAATATTAGACAAAGAAGCACCTAAAAAATTATTACGCAAGTGGCCTAAGTGAAGAGGCTTATTGGTGTTTGGAGAAGAAAACTCTACCATTACCTTCAAAGGCTTTTTCTCTCCGTCGAAAGAATCTTTTTTAAGAATACTATTAAATTGTTCTATCCAGTAGCTAGCTGATAATTCAATATTTAAAAAACCTTGTACTACATTGAACCCAGCTACCTCATCTACTTCTTGTTGAAGGTATTCCCCTAGTTGTTCAGCTATTTTTGGTGGCGCTTGTTTCAATTGTTTTGCAAAAGGGAAGGTCACAAAAGTGTACGATCCAGCAAATTCTTTTTTAGTAGATTGGAAAGAAATCCTAGAAGACTCAACTTCAGTAGAAAAAATGGAAGAAAGCCCTTTTTGTAAGGCATTGGAGAGTTTGTCTTCGATTAGCGTCATCTAGGTAGTAAATTAATAGTTCGGTTAACTAAATTTCTTGCAAAGATGATAAAAATAGATCATTATTGCACGTCGGATTTTACCTTAATGCATCATGCAAAATTATTCTGAACTGATTCGTCAGAATTTTGATTTTCCTACCAAAGAATTTTCGGTAGCAAATGATACCTTATCATTTAACGGAATACCTCTGAACGAAGTAATCGATAAATTTGGGGCACCCTTCAAATTCACCTATTTACCTTCTATTAGAGAAAAAATAGAGCATGGGAATTCATTATTTAAAAAAGCCATAGAGAAACACAATTACCAAGGTAAGCACATTTACAGTTACTGCACCAAATCATCTCACTATGAATTTGTGCTCAATGAAACTATAAAATGTGGTGCTCACATCGAAACATCCTCTACTTTCGATATGTCCATTGTAAAGAGTTTGTTCGAAAAAGGGAAAATCAACAAAGAAACATACATTCTCTGTAACGGATTCAAACGTCCTTTGTATATCCAAAAAGTAGCAGAAACAATTAACGAAGGATTTACGAATTGCATCCCTGTTTTAGACCACACCAAAGAACTGGATCAATTGGTTGGCCAAGTAAATCGTGATTTTCAGGTAGGTATTCGGGTAGCGGCAGATGAAGAACCAAATTTTGAATTCTACACCTCTCGTTTAGGAATACGCTATACCGCCATTACAGATTTTTACAAGCAGTCTATTAAACCACTGGCTAACGTAAAACTGAAAATGCTTCATTTCTTTATTAATACAGGGATGAGAGATACCCCCTATTATTGGAATGAGCTACATAAGTGCATACAGAAATACTGTGAGTTAAAGAAAATTTGCCCTTCTCTGGATAGTATTGATATCGGCGGAGGTTTGCCAATTAAAACATCCTTGCTTTTCGATTTTGATTATCAATACATGATAGACGAAATAGTGAGTACCATCAAATCTATTTGTGACGAACAAAATGTGCCTACTCCAGATATATTTACGGAGTTTGGTTCGTACACAGTAGGGGAGAGTGGAGGTATTATCTATTCTGTTTTAGATAAGAAAATTCAAAACGATAATGAGCAATGGTACATGATAGACGGCTCTTTTATTACTCACCTTCCAGATACGTGGGGGCTAAATCAGCGTTTTATCTTATTAGCGATCAATCATTGGGACAAAGGAAGTAAAAAAGTGAATTTAGGTGGCTTAACATGTGACAGTATGGATTATTACAATTCCGAATCACACGATGCTAACATTCATTTACCAGATATTGATCCTGAAAAAGAACCGCTCTACATCGGGTTTTTTCATACGGGAGCTTATCAAGATGCATTAGGTGGAGTAGGAGGTTTGCAACATTGTTTGATTCCATCTCTCAAGCATGTTCTCATCGATAAAAAAGACCACGGAACGTTTACTTACGAGCTCTTCAGAGAAGAACAAACACAAGAGTCTATGTTGAATGTGTTGGGGTATTGATTTGTGAGTTGAAAAGTGGATTTTATAAAAAATAAAATAGAGCTTCAAGAAAATGGATATTCCGTTTTAGCTGATGTTTATTCTGACCATGAGATAAGTCAAATTTTGACTTGTATAGAAAGTGCTGAAGATGATGGGAAGTCATTTATGAAGACAACCGATTTGTTTGCGATTAGGCAATTAATCAAGAGTATTCCTGAATTGAAAGGGTTACTGTTTAACAAAAGACTTACTAAACTGCTTTCTGATTTTTCTGAATCTGATTACTTCTTAACAAAAGCAATTTATTTTGATAAACCGAGTGAATCGAATTGGTTTGTTGCTTATCATCAAGACCTAAGTATTTCTGTTGATCAAAAGGTGGACTTGAAAGATTACTCTAATTGGACTTTTAAAAAGGGGCAATATGGAGTTCAACCACCAATTCATATATTAGAAGATACAATAACAGTACGTATTCATTTAGATGAAACAGACAAGAATAATGGAGCGTTAAAAGTAATCCCTAAATCTCATTTAAATGGGATAACCCGAACTGATTCAAAAGATTGGGATATAGAAAATGAGTTTGTTTGTGAAGTGGAAAAAGGAGGAGTAATGTTGATGAAACCTTTGACTTTACATGCGTCGAATAGAACGGTAAATGGAAAGAAAAGGAGAGTAATACATTTAGAGTTTAATAAACATAACTTGATGGAACCGTTGGCTTGGTTGGAAAAGATGTAGCTGATTAAATATATATACCGTTACAACGAATACTCCTTTATTGTTTCCTTACGGTTAATCTTCGCAGAGGCAGTTTCTATAAACAAGGGAACAGAGAAAGCAGCTTTTGGCTTTTCAAATTTCTCAAATGATTCTAATATTTCTTTAAGCGTAGGGTGATTAACTTTACCTTCTATCACCAAACACAGTTTTTGTCCTAACATAATATTATCCTTCCCAAAAAGGAAAAAACGATTGGTGATAGAAGCTTCATCGAATAAGTTTTGAAGTTTTTGCTCCACTTCTTCCAATTGAATTTTAACTCCACCGCTGTTGATTACATGGTCCATTCGCCCTAGCCAATTAAAAGAAGTAGGAGAGAGCAGTTCTACTCGGTCAGTAGTCGTTATCCATTCGTTGTTTGTAACATCAGCACAAATGCGTAGGCAATCATTTCCAGTGCTATCAATTTCTACCAAAGGTAAGGTTTGATATGAGCTGGATTGATCGTTACCATTAATTCTTTTTACCGCAATGTGAGACACCGTTTCAGTCATTCCATAGGTATGGAAAATAGGCGCTTTTATTTGTTGGAATAATTCATTCTGATGATTACTAATTTGTCCACCACCAACTAATATCGCTTTAGCGTTATTTAAAAGAGTAAGCTTTTCAGGACTTTTTTCAATGATTAGTTGCAGCTGCAAAGGAACAAAAGCAGCAAAATCTATCGGGTTTTTTAGATCAGTATTCTCTAACGGATTAGAAGAAGGAGTGAGATACGTTACATTCATTCCTATTTCTTGCGAACGAAGCCACATCATTTTTCCAGCTATGTAATCTATTGGGAGACAAATCAATGCATTATCGCTTTTTTCTAAGCCAAAAAACTGTTTTGTTTTCAGAATACTAGCAAATAGTTGCTCTCTTGTAAACGCTAATTTTTTAGGTTTTCCCGTAGAACCAGACGACTGAAAAGTGAATTCGCTTACATCATTCTTCCAGTCAGTGATTAATTCAATAATACGTTCTGCTTCATCAGAAGAGAAATCAGAAAAATCAAAAGGATAAGAAAAGTGAATCATTTCTTACTTTCCTAATAAAGCATTTACTTTTGAATGAACAGCAGGGAAATTAAACTGATCTTCCAGAGCTTTGAAAGAAGCAGTTAACTTATCATTACATAAATTACCAATACTACCTTCATGTGTGTGGTTTACTTCCTTTACAGGAGAGAAATTATCTTGGTTGATAGAATCTCCCACTAATTTGTAAGCATCTCTAAATGGAGTACCATTTAATACATGTCTATTTACTTCTTCCACACTAAATAAGTAATCGTATTTTGAATCCTCTACAATTTCTTTTTTTACGGTAGCGTTATCAAACATAAACGCCATCATTTCCAAACAATCGTTAATCGTTTGAAAAGCAGGGAAAAATTGTTCTTTAATCAACTGCATTTCTCTGTGGTAACCGGAAGGTAAATTCGTAGTCATCATCGCAATTTGATTTGGTAAAGCTTGCAA
Source organism: Cyclobacteriaceae bacterium (assembly GCA_045106295.1). Taxonomy (GTDB): domain Bacteria; phylum Bacteroidota; class Bacteroidia; order Cytophagales; family JAAEPT01; genus WTJX01. Next base: position 758 of record JBGCEI010000041.1, on the reverse strand, counting down.
TGCATTACATTTACCTCTCACCAACTCAAAAACATCTGGGTTCTTTTTATGAGGCATAATGCTAGATCCAGTCGTTAATTCATCTGGGAAAGTCATGAAACCAAAGTTTTGATTCATATACAAACAAGTATCCATTGCCATACGAGAGAGGGTAGAAGCAATAGAGGCAATCGCCATACTAACAGTCTTCTCTGTTTTTCCTCGTGAAAGCTGTGCATACACTACATTGTAGTTTAGTGCTCCAAACCCTAATAAATTCGTAGTTAATGTTCTATCTAAAGGAAATGAAGAACCATATCCTGCAGCACTACCCAAAGGGTTTTTATTTACGACTTTGTAAGCAGCCAATAAAAGCTCTAAATCGTCTAGTAAACTCTCCGCATAAGCACCAAACCATAACCCAAAAGAAGAAGGCATAGCTACTTGCAAATGAGTATATCCTGGTAGTAATACATCTTTGTGTGTATTACTTAATTCAATAAACTTTGAGAAACATGCAGTCATTTGTTCAACAGTTCCTTCGATCTGAGAACGCATGTATAACTTTAAGTCTACTAAAACTTGGTCGTTTCTAGAGCGACCACTGTGTATCTTTTTACCGATATCACCTAAGCGTTCCGTTAAAAGTATTTCCACTTGAGAGTGGACATCTTCCACACCATCTTCAATGGCGAAAGACCCTTTTTCTATTTCAGAATAGATAGTTCGTAATTCTTCTGTTAGTTTTTTGAGCTCATCTTTTTCTAATAAATCAATAG
>JBGCEI010000040.1:0-19507 GCA_045106295.1 Cyclobacteriaceae bacterium | reverse complement strand
TATTAAGCCTGCCGCTAGCGTTCATCCTGAGCCAGGATCAAACTCTCCATTGTAAAAACTGTACTAGCAATCTATTGATACTATCTCAATTACCTTTATTTCTCGATCCCGACAGTCGCAAACTCAATCTAAAATAAGATTCTTTTCTGCATTTTTAATTATATTTTCCCTTACATCTCTGTAAGTAAAAGTGCTATAACTTATCACATCATTTCAATGAACTCTACCGCTCTTCTCTCGAACGGGATACAAAGGTAATACCTTTTTCCTTATCCGCAACACCTAACACAAAAAAAATTAATCTTTTTTAACGACACCCCCTATCTCATCCCTTTTAGCGATTATAACAGAACATTAAACCTAATAAAAACTATTAACCAATATAATAATGGCTCACCTACTAACTTAAGACCATTAAAGACCTGCTACCTTATAATAACTTATTACATTACCTACGGTCATCAAGGTCTACGACCTTTGATGAGGTGAACAAAGAAAAAAGTACTAAACTAACAACTTAATAACAGTTGCGGGAAGGATAGTAGCGACATCCTTTTGCGACCGTAGGGAGTAAAAGATACAGCGGATAGCCTGTTTATTTCTTTTACACCACATATCATTAAACACACTCTCTAACACAAAAGAAATAACCCCACACAACAAAAAAAATAATGGGAACAATCAAATACTTCAAATACAGTAAGAGTATAACGCGAATTTATTGAGATACTGTAGGTGGCTAGAGTTTTAAAGTTATGTATATTTAACTTTCTAATGATTTAACTGATATAATTTGAAGGTCGTATCTTATAATATTAATGGTATTCGTGCTGCGGTAAAGAAGGGATTGATTGATTGGCTAAAGGCTGTTGATGCTGATGTGGTCTGTTTTCAAGAATTGAAGGCTACTGAGGATGTAATTGATGTAGGCGCTTTTAAAGAGTTGGGATATCATTGCTATTGGTATTCTGCTGAAAAGAAGGGTTATAGTGGCGTCGGCTTATTATCTAAGATTGAAGCTAAACATGTAGAGTATGGGTGTGGGATTTCTACTTATGATAGTGAAGGTAGGGTGATCCGTGCTGACTTTGAGGGTGTATCTGTGGTATCAGCATATTTCCCGTCTGGATCTAGTGGTGATATTCGTCAAGAGGTGAAGATGAGCTTTTTAACGGATATGCAGGTTTATTTTAGTGAACTGAAAAAGACTATTCCTAATTTATTGATTGCTGGTGATTATAACATATGCCATAAAGCAATTGATATTCATGATCCGATAAGAAACAAAAAGTCTTCTGGATTCCTTCCTGAGGAAAGGGAGTGGATGTCTCGTTTTTTTGAAAGTGGCTTTATAGATACGTTTAGGTATTTCAATAAGGGAGGCGATCAGTATTCATGGTGGAGTTATAGAGCTAATGCTAGAAATAATAATAAAGGATGGAGGATTGATTATATATCGGCTACAAATTCTTTAGAAGATAAATTGGTGCGTTCTGCTATTTTACCTGAGGCAAAACACTCGGACCATTGCCCTATACTGGTAGAGTTATCGGTTTAACATTGGTTTTAATTGAAACAAGCATCTACTATATCAACTCTTTTATCTGCTATTCAGCAATATAAAAAAAGATATTTCCTTCTAGAATTACTGAAGGGTATTCTTTTCTGTTTGCTTTTGATAGGAGGTACTTTCTTAGTTTTTAATTCTATTGAATATATTGGGCATTTTGGGTCTACTGTACGAAGTATTTTGTTTTACGGCTTCCTGATTTTAGGATTATGTTCTATTGGTTACTTTATTTTTTTCCCTCTTATCAATTATTTCCGTGCCTCAAGTCTTATTGAAGATGAGGATGCGGCGAGGAATCTAGGTGACTTTTTCCCCGAGATTAAGGATCGTTTGACAAATGTGCTACAACTTAGTTCTTTATCCGAAAAAGAGGGAGAGCTTTTATTGGCGAGTATTGAACAGAAGAGTAATGGCTTGGATAATTTTTCTTTTACTAAGGCTATTTCTTTTGTAGGGTTAAGAAAATACAGTATTGTACTGGTTGCTTTTCTATTGGTGTTACTATCTGCTTTTTTGATTAGGAAAGATTTTTTCACGGAAAGTATTCCTCGTATTATTAATTATAACAAGGCTTATTTACCAAAGGCTCCTTTTGAATTTGTATTAACTAGTTCAAATTTAAAAGCTACAAAGAATGAAGATTTCCTTATTGAATTAGAATTGGTGGGTGATGCTATTCCTTCTTCTGCTTCTATTATTATTCAGAATAGAAATTATTATATGAAAAAGGAGTCTAATGGCTTCTTTTCTTTTGTAATGGAAAATATTCAGCGAAGTGAGTCTTTTCATTTTGAGAGTAGTGGCTTTTCATCTAGTAATTATATGGTTGAGGTAATTGAGAAGCCTTCTCTTACTACTGTTAATATGCTACTTACTTTTCCTTCTTATCAGAAAAGGAATCCTGAGGTGGTTGAAAATATTGGAAGTACTTCTGTACCTAAGGGGGCATGGGTGGAATGGAGGTTATCAACTGAGTTTACTGATTCTGTTTTTTTCAAGTTTGAGGCGGGCGGGCTTATCGCCGGAAGGCAGATAAAGAAAGGTGAGTTTAATTATAAAAAGAGGATTCTAACTTCTACAAAGTATTCGATTTCAATGGCTAATGATAATTCCACTAATGATTATGAATTGTCTGTGATAAATGATGGGTATCCTTCTATTGATGTAAAGGAGTATGTTGACAGTGCTTTATTGAATTACATATTGTTTACTGGTGAAATTGCTGATGATTATGGCTTTTCAAAAATGGAGCTTCACTATGAAGTTAAAAAGGAAAATGAATTGTCTGTTTCTAGAGATATGGCTATTCCAATTAAATTAGATAGCAGGGAACAGGCATTTACGTATGAATTGTTTTTAGATACGCTCGGCTTGGAAGAGGGAAGTGATTTAGAGTATTCTATTAGTGTCTGGGATAATGACGGTGTGATGGGACCCAAAAAGACTACTGGAGGTTTATCTAAACTAAACATACTTTCTAAAAAAGAGCTGAATGAAAGGGTTTCAGCGTCTAATAGCTCTATGAGTAGCTCATTAGAAAAACAACTTGCTGAATTACAATCGTTACAAGAAGAATTAAAAGAGTTACAGGATAAGCTAAAAGTAAAAAAGAAACTTGATTGGCAGGACAAAAAGGCAATAGAGAAAATGATTGCGAAACAACAAGAACTGGAGAAGAGGATTGCGACTACTAAGGAAAAATTTAAAGAAAATAGTGACTTAAAGAATAAGCTGGATACACGAAGTGAGCAAACTGACAAGAATAGCAAAGCATTGGAACAGATGTTAACGGAAGAGGATATTGAAAAGAATGAAATCTTAGAGGAGCTTAAAAAGTTATTACAAGAGAAAAATGCTGATGAGAAAATAAAACAAAACTTAGAGAAACTTGCGAACGAAAATAACAGCGAGGAACAGCAATTAAATAGATCTAAGGAATTGTATAAAAAACTTCTATTTGATGAGAAGTTAGATAAGGTGATTCGTGATTCGAAGGAGTTGGCTGACAAACAAAAGGATTTGGCTGAGGATAATGAGAAACTATCCAATGAAGAGGAGGCAAAGCAACAGAATGAATTAAAAAAAGAATTTGAAGCTCTTAGTAAAGAGATAGAGTCTTTGGAAAAGTTAAATAAGTCTTTGGAGCGATCGAATGATTTAAAGGCGTCTGAAGAAGAACAAAATACGGCGAAAGAGAGTATGGAGAAAGCTAATAAGGAACTGAATAAAGGTGACGGTAAGAAAGCTAATAAGGAACAACAAAAGGCTGAGCAAAGCTTAAATAAAATATCTAAAAAGATGAAATCTATGCAACAGGGGATGCAGAAGAAGGTCTTAAAAGAAAACATTGAGACTCTTAAAATCATTCTTGACAATTTATTGAAGCTTTCTTTTAGACAGGAGGAGGTGATGAATGAAATGGCTAGTGTTTCTATTAAAGAACCTTTGTTTGTTACTTTTTCTCAACAACAGTTGCAGCTAAATGAGAACTCTATTATTGTAAAGGACAGTTTACTTGCTTTAGCTAAACGAGCGGAACAGATTAGTAATATGGTATTAGAAGAAACTAATAAGTTTATCGGTTACATGGAGGCTAGCATGGATCTGGTACGGAAACGTGACAAAAATAGAATTGGTGTAAAACAACAGTATGCTATGACTTCCATGAATAATTTAGCTTTGTTATTAAGTGATATACTGGACAATATGAGTGCTGAGCTTTCTTCTGCTCAAAGTAATGGTTCTAGAAGTGAATCTATGCCAATGCCTAGTAAAGGGAATAAACCCGGAGAAGAAGAAGGTGAGACACCTGGTAATTCTGAAGGTGAGGGTGAGTCTGGAAAAGGAAAAGGCTCTGGTTCTGGATTAGGCGACAAACAAAAAGGAATTGGCGAGGGGATTAAGCAATTATCTAACGGACAAAAGTATGGTCGTCAGCTATCTGAGCAATTAGCTAAATTGGCAGGTGAACAAGAAAAGCTTAGGAACGCTATTCGTCAGTTAGAAAAAGAAGGTTTATTTGGAGAAAATTCAGATAATTTATCAAAAATAAAGAGCTTAATGAAACAAAATGAAGAAGACCTCGTATTTAAGAAAGTTGATTCTGAAACTATAAAAAGACAAGAAGAACTTTTAGTTCGTTTACTTGAAGCTGAAGAGGCTTTGAAAAAACAAGGAGAAAGTGATGAAAGAGAAGCAGAGAGTGGTTCTCCGTATAAAAGAAAATTCAGTAATGAACTTGAAAAAATATTGCTTAAAAAGAATAGTAGAAAAGAATTATTAAAAACAATACCAGTTGAACTGAAACCTTATTATAAGAATAAGGTCAATGAATATTTTAAAAAGATAGATAAGTAAGAAAAAAGTAGTATTTTCGAATATGGAACATATAAAAATAGAAATTCCATCAATACCAGAAAATGTACGCATCGTTGAGAGTTTCATTGATACGATAAAAGACAAATATCATATTGATGATAATATCTATGGTAACATTATGGTCTCTGTTACAGAGGCTGTAAATAATGCTATTCTTCACGGAAACAGTTCTAATAAAGATAAAAATGTAGAGTTAACATTAGCTCTAGATGAGAAAAAAGTATCTTTTACGATTAGTGATCAAGGTCTTGGTTTTGATTTCAATAATCTACCAGATCCTACTGCTCCAGAAAATATAGAAAAAACTGGTGGAAGAGGTATCTTCTTAATCAGAAATTTATCTGATAATGTCAATTTCACAGACGATGGAAAGACCTTAAAGCTTTCTTTTAACGTCTAATTTTTACTTTTATTTATTATGCCTGCTATTTCGTTTGATAGTCAGCAAGCTGATTATATTCTTGATAAAATAGCATTAAAAGAAAAATGGCTCCATACTGTGGCTAAAAAAGAAGATTATTACATTAAGTCTCTTTCATTTTCCTTCCTTTCTGATGATGGCTTATTAGCTATTAACAAGCAGTTCCTTCAACACGATTATTACACTGATATTATTACGTTTGATCAAGGTACTACTGATACTTTAGTTGTAGGTGATATTTTCATTAGTATAGATAGAATAAAAGACAATGCTAAAGAGTTTAACACTTCTTTTGAGCATGAGCTAATCCGAGTAATGAGTCATGGTCTATTTCATTTGTGCGGTTACGGCGATAAAACGGAAGAAGAAGCTTCTTTGATGAGAGAGAAAGAGGAAAGCGCTATTGATCTTTACCCTTTTTAATGTCTTCTCACCATACGATAAGAGAAAATCAAGAACCTGCTATTGCTTTATTAGATCCATTAGCAATTAATGAATCTGTTTTGATGGATTTATTAGAATGGAGCCCTCAGTTGGTTATTTCTGAGCAGTGTATTGATTGGGTAATCAGTAAAGGTTTAAAAATAGACATCGTTTTACAAAAAGAGTTTACTGAATCAGAGATTACTGATAAATTAGCGAACCAATTCCCTATCCTGATAAAAAGATACGAAGGTAGTGTTATGGATGCTTCTATTTCAACCATACAAGAAAATGGAAATCCTTCAGCTCAACTGTTTCTAGACTACTCATCTTATACTCTTGAAGGGTTACATGAATTAGTTATTTCTTACCCTGGTATGAAAGTGACTTTTTTGAACAGAACTACATCAGCTTTTTTTCCTACTAACAATAGTTTAACAAAGTGGCTACCTAAAGGAAGAAAAATAAGTTTACTCTCTAGCGTACCTGTTTTTGTAAATAGAATTATTTCAGAGAATGAATTTATTCCTAAAAAAGAGGGTAACTACACTTTTTCGTCTGATAAATCTTTCCTTCTTATTGAAGAATTGTAGTCTTTATTACTTAACAGATAAAAAGGCAACAAAAAACCCTTCAATTCGTAAGAAAAGAAGGGTTTAAACTTAATGTGGTGCTAACGGGACTCGAACCTGTGACACACGGATTTTCAGTCCGATGCTCTACCAACTGAGCTATAGCACCCTTAAGGGAGGGCAAATATAAAATATTTTTCTATATTTAAAAAAGGATTTCACTAATTGATATTAATACTTTTATGATAGCACAATTTCTCTTCTTGATTTTACTCGTTATTGGAATCGTTTTCTTTGTTAAAAGCGTTAAAAGGCTAAAAAACAACATCATGATAGGGAAAGACTTTTCTCCTATTGGATCAAAAAAAGATCGCCTCTGGCAAATGGTTTTAATTGCATTGGGACAAAAGAAGATGTTCAAGCGACCAATCCCTGCTTTTTTACATCTTATTATCTATGTTGGTTTCTTATTTATTAACATTGAATTACTAGAAATAATAATAGACGGACTATTTGGTACACATAGGGTATTCCTTCCAGTATTGGGAATTCCGTTTTACACTTTTTTAATTAACTTTTTTGAATTCTTTGCTGTTGGCGTAATAGTAGTTTGTATTGTATTCTTGATTAGAAGAAATGTTATTGGCATTAAACGTTTTTCTGGAGAAGAAATGTCTAAATGGCCTAAATTAGATGCTAACCTTATTTTGGTATTCGAAATTCTATTGATGCTCTTTTTATTAAATATGAATGCTACTGATACTGCTATTCAAATCAAAGAACAAGCTTCTTCTCCCCTTTCCTTTTGGGCTAGTAAATGGTTTGTACCCTTATATGAGAATGCTTCTTTGAATTCTATTCATCTAGCTGAACGCTTTTATTGGTGGGCTCACTTTTGTGGAATTCTTTGTTTTGCGAACTATGTACTGTATTCAAAGCATTTGCATATTTTTTTAGCATTCCCAAATACATACTTCACGAATATAGAACCTAAAGGACAGATGGCTAATATGCCTGCTATTACTCAAGAAGTTCAATTGATGATGAATCCATCTGCTGCAGCTACTAATCCTCCAGAGGAAATTGCTAGGTTTGGAGCAAAAGATGTGCAAGACTTGTCATGGAAAAATTTATTAGAAGCATATAGCTGTACAGAATGCGGAAGATGCACCTCTAATTGCCCGGCTAATTTAACTGGGAAGAAGCTATCTCCTAGAAAAATCATGATGGATACTCGTGATAGAGCTGAGGAGGTTGGATTGAACAGAAAGAAACATGGAGAGGCTCATGACGATGGAAAGTCTTTAATAGACGATTACATTACGGAAGAAGAATTATTGGCTTGTACAACTTGTAATGCTTGTGTAGAGGCTTGCCCTGTAAACATCAACCCTTTGAATATCATATTGGAGTTACGTCGATATAAAACGATGGAAGAATCTAAGGTTCCGAATGAGTGGACTGGAATGTATCAGAATGTAGAGACTAGTTTTAACCCGTGGAAGTTTCCACCTAGTGATCGGTTTAACTGGGCAAATGAATTAAAAAAAGACGAATAGTATGAGTGATAAAAAGATACCATTAGTTTCAGAGTTAGCGGCAGAAGGTAAATCTCCAGCTATCGTTTTTTGGGTAGGGTGTGCTGGATCGTTCGATGAACGATATAAAAAAGTAACTGTCTCATTCATTAAAATACTTCAGCATTTATCCATTGATTTTGCTGTATTAGGACCAGAAGAAAGTTGTACAGGGGATCCTGCTAGAAGAGCTGGTAATGAATTTTTATTTCAAATGCAGGCTGCTTCGAATATTCAAGTTTTAAATGGTTACGGAATTCAAAAGATTGTAACTGCTTGTCCTCATTGTTTTAATACCATTAAAAATGAATATCCAGAGTTAGGTGGTAATTATGAAGTAGTTCATCATTCTACTTATCTACAGGAATTGATTAATGAAGGAAAAATAAAATTAGAAGGTGGTGGCGTTTTTAAAGGTAAAAAAATCACTTATCATGATTCTTGTTATTTAGGTAGAGCTAATAACATCTACGAAGCTCCTAGAGAGGTACTAGAAGTTTTAGACGCTGACTTGGTAGAGATGAAGCGATGCAAAACAAAAGGATTGTGTTGTGGAGCTGGTGGTGCTCAGATCTTTAAAGAAGCCGAAAATGGCACAAAAGAAATTCATCACGAAAGAACAGAAGATATTATTGAAACAGGAGCTGAGGTAGTCGCTGCTGCCTGTCCTTTCTGCATGTTGATGTTAAGTGACGGTATTAAACATAAGGAAAAGGAAAAAGAGATTAAAGTCTACGATTTAGCTGAACTAATTGCTCAAGAAAAAGGGTTGTAAAGAAATGGTACAAGAAAAAACAATTGAAGAGTTACAGCTTACACCAGATTCACCTATTTGGGTATACCAATCTTCTACCCTATTATCTGAAGAACAAGTAAATCACATTCATACTAAACTTACTCAGTTTATCTCTTCGTGGCAGAGTCACGGAAATGCTTTGGCAGGTGACTTTACTATTGTTTCTAATCGATTTATTATTTTAGGGGTAAATAACTCTCAGGCCACGGCATCGGGTTGTTCCATAGATTCTTCTGTACACATTATTCAAGAGCTCGAAAAAGACTTATCGATTAGTTTACTTGATAAATCACATGTAGCATTCGAAACTACTGAAGGAATACAGATGGTAGATTTCAGAAAAATAAAAGATGCAATAGCTAGTCAAGTTATTACAAAAGATTCTTTCGTATTCAATAATCAAGTAAATACATACCTCGCTTTACTAAACAATTGGAAGGTATCCATAGATAAATCTTGGGTTGATCGTTTTTTTCGATAAACAATGCGTTATTTTCTATTAGTTTTTCTACTTTTATAGAAACAGAAATAAAATTTTATTTGTTATGAAAAAGTCAATTTTAACTGCTTGCGTATTCGCAGGCGCTCTTATGATCTCTTTTACTTCTTGTGATAAAGCAAAAAATGCTGCTAACAATGCTGCTGAAACGGCAACCGAAGCTGCTAACTCTGCTGTAGAAGGTGCTACTGATGCTGCAAATGCTGCTGTAGAAGGCGCTACTAATGCGGCTGAAGGTGCTGTAGAATCTGTAGCTGCACAAGCTGACTCTTTAGCTTCTGATGCTGGAAAAGCTGTGGATGGAGCTGTAGAAAGTGCTAACGATGCTGTAAAAGGTTTAGTTAAGTAAGTTTTACTTACTCAAGAATATTAGAAAGCTATCTCTTTGAGGTAGCTTTTTTTATTTATTCAATTGATAACCTCACACCAAAGTAAAGCTCTCTCCCTTCTAACGGGCCATACGCATAGTCTGTATTAAAATCATCTGAAAACCCAAGGTTTTCTGGACCATCCGTTCCATATAAAGGAGAAAAATTCTGTACATAACTCCATAAATTTTGCACACCTGTGTACAGTTCAAATTTCTTAACAGTTTTTGTTAGCTGTACTGTTTGAAAAACAAATGGCTCAGACTTTTCTGGCCTGTTAGGTACTGCTATATTTAAATTAATGGGACCTACCACTTTTGTAGTAAGAGCAAGTAATAATTTTGATTTCTTAAAACGGTAATTAAGCGTATTTACTAAACTCCATGTCGTAGAAAATGAAATAGGTGCCTTTTTTCTTACACCGTTTTCATTGTCTTTTGTAAAAGCACTCAATAAGATCCCTCCCAATGTAAATGTAAATGGTGATTTAGATTTATGTGAAATATTTAGACTAACACCTCTTGATACTGAATAACCTTCTAAATTTCGGTACACAGCAGCTGTTGAAGAAAAATCTCCTACTATTCTATTAGAGAAGTAGGTATAAAAAAAGTCTATATCAATACTTCCTTGCGCTTTTCCAGCAGTGTATAAATGGTTAACATTCAATGTAGCATTATATGAACGTTCAGGTTTTAAATCATCTTCAAAGACCACCTGACTACCTCTAGAAAGTGCTGTATGCTCTTCCGTAAAGATATTTACTACTCTAAATCCTGTCCCTGTATTAAATCTCATATTCGTCCAGTTCCCAATCTTTTTCTTTACATTAATTCTTGGAGAAAAAATCAAACCTTCATCATTGTAGTGATCCATTCTGAGTCCGCTTAACAAGACCCATCCTTTGTTGAGTAACCATTCGTCTTGTAAAAAAACGCCAGGTATGTATTGGTTCTCAGGATTATTCTTCCCGTTTTGTTCCGTAGCAAACGTATTATCATCGTAATATTGATATCGGTTGGCTAACCCTAAAATGAAGTCATGTTTCTTACTGGTTTTATTGTACAAAAAGTTAGCAAACACTATTTTCTGATTCGCATTAAATGAATCCGCTCCGTAAAAGCTATTTTGTTTGTGATAACTCAGCGAATAATCCAAACGTAAATTTGGTTTGGTTGGTAATTCATACGAACCTATTAATTCTGCCCTATGTGTAAAGACACTCTCTCCGTATATCGAAGTATCTCCTCTAAGGTTTTTGTAAGCTCCATTTTTCAAATATTCATCCACTCCATTTCTTCTATCTTCATAGTAATACTTTAATGCTAAATCTAAGCGCTTCTTACTTTTTCGACTGAATGAAAATTTAGAAAAAGCGCCATACTGATCTAAATGAACTACATCGCTGAATTGGTCATTATTGTTATCATCAAAGTTGGCTAATTTTGTATAATTCCCTCCTAATAAGACATCCATTTTTGAGGTCTTATATGTGTATGCAGCATTAGCAAATGTTTCTAAATGTTCAGTTGTCTTAAGCTCCGCTGTTAATCTATCCGTATTCTTTGGGCTTTTAGTAATTACGTTAATTACCCCTGCAGTAGCTTCAGCACCATACAATGTTGAAGAAGGACCTTTAATAATCTCTATGCGATCAATAACACTATTCGGAATACTATTCAACCCATAAACCGAAGCTAAATTACCATAGATAGGCATTCCATCAAGCAATATAGCTGTATTTGGACCTGGTAATCCATTGATGGATATACTATTCGTATAACATATACCGCAACCAATTACTTCCTGTACTCCATTTATCAGAAAAATACTTTCTGATAAGTTCATAGGTGCTATGTTATCTCTCAAGTATTTGGAAGTAACTACTTCTGTTTTTACTGGTGAATCTTTTAGGTACACTGGCTTCAATGTTCCTGTTACTACCACTTCACTGAGAAGTGTTTCATCTGTTTTTAGTTGAACTTTTTCTAGTTGCAATTCCGTTTGATCCTCAGTTACAGAAAACTGAACAACACTCTTTTGATACCCTATAGAAGAAATTGATAAACTGTATTCTCCTACTGGAATATTAGTAAACTCAAACTCTCCTTCTTCGCTTGAATAGATTACTTTTTTTGCCTCAACAAGACTTACTGTTGCATAAGGAACTCCTTTAAAATCACCATCTATTATCTTACCCTTCACTGTAGTTTGGGCATCTACCAAACAGGATGATAAAATAAGTAAGGATGTAAAGAATAGTTTCACAGAACCTGTGTTCACTTGACTTAAAAATAAAATTCAAGCAAATATAGATAATATTTTTAGACTAGTCTAAAAATATTATCTAAGAAGACATAAGAAATCCCAACTAGTAGAACTAAATGGGATCATTAAGGTAGTATTTGTAAGAAGTTCTCTCGTATGGTTTTACATTCCCATACTACCCATCATATCTGCTAAACCTTGCTTACCACCAGACATTTTATTCATTTTTTTAGTCATCTTCTTCATGTCATTAAACTGCTTCAATAAGCCGTTTACTTGTTGAATAGAAGTACCACTACCTTTGGCTATTCTCTTTCGTCTACTTCCACCAATTACATCAGGGTTAGCTCTTTCGTGCTTCGTCATGGAATGGATCATAGCCTCTATTGGTTTGAAAGCATCATTATCTACTTCCATTCCTTTCATGGCTTTCCCCATACCTGGAATCATTCCTACAATATCTTTCAGGTTACCCATTTTCTTAATCTGCTGCAGCTGACCTAAGAAATCTTCGAAATCGAATTGATTCTTACGGAGTTTTTTATTGATTCTACGAGCTTCTTCTTCATCGAATGCGTCTTGTGCTTTCTCTACTAAAGAGACTACATCTCCCATCCCTAGGATACGGTTTGCCATTCTATCTGGATAGAATACATCGATAGCATCCATCTTCTCTCCCGTACCTATGAATTTAATCGGTTTCTCTACAATAGATCGGATAGAAAGCGCTGCTCCACCACGAGTATCACCATCTAATTTGGTTAATACGACTCCGTCAAAATTTAGTCTATCATTAAAAGCCTTTGCAGTATTCACAGCATCTTGCCCCGTCATGGAATCAACTACAAACAATGTTTCTGAAGGAGAAACCTCTTTCTTTACCTGAGCGATTTCTTTCATCATTTGCTCATCAACAGCTAAACGACCAGCAGTATCGACAATTACCGTACTATATCCTTTGCTCTTCGCATGCTTTACTGCATTCTTAGCAATCTTAACAGGATCTTTATTATCCATTTCAGCATAGACTTCTACGTCTATCTGTTCACCTAGTACTTTTAGTTGTTCTATAGCAGCTGGACGGTATACATCACATGCCGTCAACATTACTTTTTGACCTTGCTTTTTTAATCGATTGGCTAGCTTACCAGAAAAAGTAGTTTTACCAGAACCTTGTAAACCTGCAATCAGAATAACTGCTGGACTACCTTTTAGGTTGATGTCCACCATATTCTCTCCCATCAATTCAGCCAGTTTGTCGTTAGTGATTTTCACCATCAACTGACCTGGACTTACAGAAGTCATTACTTTCTGACCAAGAGCTTCGTCTTTGATCTTATCGGTAACGTTTTTAGCAATTTTGTAGTTTACATCGGCATCTACCAGCGCACGTCGGATTTCTTTTACCGTCTGTACGATATTAATATCCGATATCTTTCCTTGTCCTTTTAAGGTCTTTAAAGCGGAATCTAGTTTACTACTTAAATTATCAAACATTGCGTGTTAATTTTTGGGAATACAAAGGTAGTTATTAGAAATTACAAATTCCAGATTACAGAAACCAAATAGCAATGAGTATTGAGGTTTGAGGTATGCGTGTTTTAAATCACAAATTTCAAAACACAAAAAACAAACAAAGTCTAATATCTTGATACTAGCTACTTGGTACTCGTTTTAAACAGCTTTTCAAAATCACCCGGGTCTACCAGAACTACTTTTTCCTTTTCAACTATTACCTGACCAGGGAGTGCTCCTTTAGCTTTTCGAACAAATTTTTTAGGGGTTACAATCACAGGGCAAAGGCTATCTGTTTTACGTTTGGAATAGTACGCTGCTAAAACCGCTGCTTTCTCTATGGTACGAGCAGAAATCACTTTACCTGATTTTGATTTAATCACTACATGCGATCCTGATACATCTTTTGCATGCAACCATAAATCTTCTTTTTTGGCGTGTTTTAGTGTCAAAAAATCATTGTTTTTTGCATTTTTCCCTACCCAAACAGCATAACCGTCGACTTCAAATTGTTTAAATGGCAATTCTTCTTTCACTACTTTTTTCCCTTTCGGGGAATCTTTCCGCAGGTCTTTTATGCTGTCAGCTTGTTCAAGCTCTTTCAGCTTAGCGTATAATTTTTCTAATTGACGTTCCTTCTCTGCGCTATTTGCTTCTAGTTGATCTATTTCCTTTTGCTGATTTTTCCCTTTTCGGTAATAGCGTTCAGCATTCAATTGAGGACTTAAATCTCGTTTCAACGGAATCTCCAATAATTTATTTTCATCATAAAAATTAACCAATTGCACCGAAGTTTGTCCGCTAGTAATAGTATGTAAGTTTGCCATCAGCAAATCACCTATTTTGCTGTAGGCTAACTGATCGGTTAATTCACTTAGCTTTTTTCTGTTCTGGCGAACGTAATTCTCTGATTTAATAATCGTCTTCTCTACTTCTTTTAGCTGCTCTTTCTTAACCTTCAAAAAAGAATTCTCTCGAATGTAGGTACTAAAAAAAGTATCAGCCGCTTCCATAGGGTCAGCTAATTCACTAAGCACCTCCCCTATCGGAAATAATGATAATTTAATGGACTCGTCTACTCTACAAATGTAAAATGGATTCGTTTCCATCTCATCTAATAGATCTTGTAACACATTCCATCGCCTAATTAGATTTCCATCCTCCTCATACCCCCTTTTCATCAGCTCTTGCAAAGGCAATTTCCCGAATGTTGGAAACAGTTTACGTTCATCACCTTCAGCCTTTTCGTAAGCAGATGCATCCTGATCTATTGTTCTATGTAAATTAGTCAGTTTCACACCTAGGTCATTTTGTAGCTTATTTTTAAAAATGCAGAGTTGCGTTCCATTCTGGTAAAGCATTACATTCGCCCTATTTCCATGCATTTTGAAGAGTAACTCAAACCCATCGCTACAACAAATTCCAAAAGCACGTTCGTTAGCATACATCACAATGCTTTCTACTTTCCTCTCCAACAACTCACTAAATAGATCTATGGAATTCTTTTTTGCCCTAGCAAATGAGCCTGGAAACGACAAGCAGCAAAACTGACTATCTAAATAGGCTTTTATATAACATTCATCATCAGGCGAAGCAAACCCGATAATGAGTTCATCCTTCTGTTGCGAGAAACACGTTTTCATCACCATCCCTTCTAACCTAGTAGATAAGCTAGGAACAAGTCGTTTTAAGAAATGGTAATTGTTGTGCATTTTTTTGAGACGCTAGACTTTAGATACTAGATATTAGACTATTAGAATTCATTCTTTTCATTTTTTTTTTTTTTTTTTACTAATTATTTATTGTTAATTACTCATTTTTTTATCTGTGTACATCAAGCTACACCCCCTACTCTCACTATTATCCATTCTACCAATCACTTCAAAATCACCAGAATCGTATACTATTCCCATATCTTGCGTTTCAATAAAAGCACAGGAAGCATAGTTTGCTAAATCAATAAATTGCAGTACTCCTTGCCTTCCATTTAGTTGTGCTTGAAATGGATCATTTAGCTGTCTGGTAGTCGCCTTCATCCACGGAGGTGTAGAAAACAGTCCGCCTTTTTTTGCATACGCTTGAGACAATAACTCCGTCATTCCGTATTCCGAATGAATTTCCGTTGACTGGAATGCAGCACATAATTGTCTATGTACTTCCGTCCGTGTCATTTCTTTCTTTCTACCTTTCATTCCACCTGTTTCCATAATGATGCAGTGAGATAAATCTTGTGGGTGGCTTTCTGCAAAATCTAATAAGGCATAAGTCACTCCTATAAATAATGTTTTTCGATCTGTTTGCTTGGCTTCCGCCAATGCTCGCGACAATTTACTCCAGTCATCTAAAAAAAAACCTGAGAGAGATGAACCACCATTCCTAGCGGCAGGCTGGCTCTCATTTATAAAATCCGATACCATAGCAACAAGAGATGAATCTCCTTGTTCCAGATAAGACGGCAATAATGCCAACACATGGAATCCTTTTAATGAACTGTATTGCTGTTCGAAAATGGCTCTCGAATTTGTTAAATAGTGCGCTGTATTTGCAACAAGGTGTTGACTTCTATTCCCACCTGTTCCGCTGCTTTTGTAAATTACTTCTGGTGTGAAGCTATTCGCCAAAACGGTTTGACTTTTAAAGAACGTAATCGGTAAATAAGGGATATCTTGAATGGTGTGAATGTCTTTTGCCTGTACCTTTAAGTAATTAAGGTATCTTTTGTATACAAGAACGTATTCTGCTTGCCATCTAAAAAGGGATAAAGCAGCCTGATCGAAATTTTCTTTTGTTACAGAGAACAAATGAGGCGCTTCGAACTGTTTACAAATTGTACTATCTTTGACAGAAGATGAATTCATTACTCAAAGTTACATTATTTATTGCTTGCGCACTGATTCTTTCGTGCGATAAAGAACCAAAGGAATCAAAAATTCCTTCTTTGAAGTTTGTAGACATTTCACGGGCTAATGGAACTCAAACCACTGGAACGTCCACTACTCCAATAGATCAAGTCATTATTACCACAGAATTTGAAGATGGTGATGGAAACTTAGGTGGCAACGATGACTTCTTTTTTATTCAAGCTAATCGGCTAAATGCAGGCTGTAATGATTCTATTTTCATATTAGATACTGCTGGAGCAACCAGCCTAACAGAAGGTTTGTCTTTAGAGGAATTAAATATTTCAGAATCTTCTATTAAAGGGACTATTACTTTAGAACGTACTTTTACAGGAGTAGAAAGTATAGACTTATTAGCAAAAGGTGATACAGTAACCTTCTCCATCTTTTTGAAAGACAGAGATGGAAACACAAGTAATACCGTAACTACTTCTCCACCAGTAGTCATACAATCAGGAGCAGTAAGAACAACAGGTGGAAATACTTGCCTTTAAATAAGATTGTTAGACTTTAAGATTTTAAGACACTAAGAAATGAGTATCAAAGTATTCATGTCTCATAGTCTCGTTATCTTACAATCTCAAAATCTCAATCAGTAGTTGGTAGTATTTAAAATTCTCACTATCTTTGCAGTCCTAAAATTTTAAATTATGTTGAAAAATTACGAAACAGTATTCATATTGACTCCCGTTTTGTCTGATGCTCAGATGAAGGATGCTGTAAGCAAATACAAAAAGCTTTTGAAAGAGCTTGGTGCAAAAATAGTAAACGAAGAGAATTGGGGCCTAAAAAAATTGGCTTACCAAATCCAACACAAAAGCACTGGTTTTTACAATCTTTTTGAATTTGAAGCTCCTGCTGAAGCAATAGCAAAATTAGAGTTGGAACTAAGAAGAGACGAAAGAATATTACGTTTCTTGACAACTGTATTGGACAAGCACTCGATTGCTTACAATGCAAAAAGAAAAAAATTAAAGAAACAACCTAAACAAGAGGAGGCAACAGCGTAATGACACTAGTAAACGAACCTATTCACAGTAAGAAGAACGAGTACAGAAAGAAGTACTGTCGATTCAAAAAGTCTGGAATCAAATACATTGATTACAAAGACCCTGATTACTTATTAAAATTTGTAAATGAGCAAGGTAAAATTTTACCTAGAAGGTTAACAGGTACAAGTTTAAAATATCAGAAAAAAGTTGGTCAAGCAATAAAAAGAGCTCGTCACATAGCGTTGCTTCCATACGTAACTGACTCATTAAAATAAAAATATAATGGAGATCATATTAAAAGAACACGTAGCTGGACTAGGTTACAAAAACGATCTTGTAAATGTAAAGCCTGGATACGGTAGAAATTACCTGATCCCTCAAGGTGTTGCTATTTTAGCTAACAGTACTAACAAGAAAGTTCACGCTGAAGATTTAAAGCAAGCGGCTCACAAAGCAGAAAAACTGAAAACTGATGCTCAGGCATTGGCTACTAAGTTAGAAACTGTAGGCGCTGTAGATATCGCTACTAAAGTAGGAGACAACGGAAGAATTTTCGGTGCTATTACTGCTTTACAAGTATCTGACGCATTGAAAAACAAAGGATATGAGGTTGACAGAAGAAGAATCTCATTGAAAGACAAAAACATCAAAGAAATTGGTGAGTACGAAGCGGTATTAGATCTTCACAAAGAGATCAGACCTACTATTACTATCAAAATTGTTTCTGAGTAAGTAACAATTCTTCTTTATAGAATTCAAAAACCGATAAGAGTTTCTTATCGGTTTTTTTTGTGTCTTTTTTCCCGCTTTCGCTTATAACTTCGTCATCTCCACGCAGGTGGAGATCTCAGCCCTATTAGCTGGAGTTTAACTGATTGAGATTCCCGACTACTCGGGAATGACGTTAATTTATTAGTGTTTTTAATCAACTCCACATTTACTGCATCTCTGTAATCTCATTAAACAAACCCTTCTTCTCAGGGTTCATCTTATTAATAAGCTTATCTTTCCACTCACGATTTCATTTTTTAAGCACCTTTTCTCTATCTATTGCTTCTTCTATAGAATCAAAGAATTCATAATAAACGATATCTGTACAATTGTATTTTGAAGTAAATTTCGCCCCTTCTTGGTTTTTATGTTCGTAAATACGGTTATATAAATTACTTGTAACACCTATGTATAATACTGTTCTTCTTTTGTTGGATACAATATAAACATAACCTCCTTTTCCAAACATAAATGATTTTTAGTTTGAATGGAATTCACGAAAAACTCATCATTTTCACGCTTAATAACACTCCTTATCTCCTCGAAAAAGTCCCTCCATAAACCATCGTCATCTCAACGTAGGTGGAGATCTCAGACCTATTAGCTAGAGGTTAATTGTTTGGGATTCTCGACTACTCGGGAATGACGTTAATTTGTTAGTTTGACTACTCGAAAACGACGTTAATTGTAAGACTTTAGTTATTTTACTGAGGAAAGTTAGTTCCATCATCCATGAAAGATTCTAGAATCTTTGTCTTTTCAGACAAACTCTTTAATTGTGATGTCTGATCTTGGAATGTTTTTAAGATTTTGTAATTATCACTCTTTGCTTTTGCTAATAATCTTCGAGTAGCTGTTAATTTTTTCTCATAAGCTGAACATCCACGATCACTCTCTACTTGAGATAGCTTGTCGAACAAGTCACCATTAGCAGCTGTCAAAGACACTAGCTCAGAATCTTTCTGATCCAGTTCTCGTAGCAATACCTTGTTTTCTTTCTGCACATCTACTTTTTGTGTAAGTAGTATTTCAATAACTACAGCCAATGCTATAATTACTCCTAACCCTAAAATATTGGTCACACTTAGTATTCGTGCTAAAATTGACCGCTCTTCATTTTCATATTGATACTCTTCTTCTTCCATGACCTAAAAGTTATGTATGGTAAATATAATAAAATATTGTCAACCCTTTTTCATAAGACATAAAAAAACCTTGTATTGAAGATCAATACAAGGTCGCATTAATTATTTTTCTTTAAATATCACCTAGTATTTTATGTCACTAAGATCACGCAAAATCCAGTTATCTGCAAATTTCCAATCAGTAGCACCAGTAACAAAAGCACCTGATGTAACTGCTGTTGCTGGAGTTAAATCAGCTTCTGTAATATCATTAAAGTTACCTGTAATCAAGTTAGCGTCTGTACCTCCAAAAAATGCTTGATATCCATCGAC
>JBGCEI010000039.1:0-5190 GCA_045106295.1 Cyclobacteriaceae bacterium | reverse complement strand
GGACGCCAACCACAGACCAAACGTAGGGTGCAAAAAGGCGAACAACCGTTGAGCGAAACAACTTCTAGAAAATTTCCTAATCAGTTTGTATGTTCTTTGTTTTGGACCTAGTCCATCTCCATGAGCCAAGTAAAACTGTTTGTCTCCAAATGTTTTTAAAACTGGTTGATCAATGATTTGAACACCCAGTTCTTTTTCTAGGTATCCAAACATCCACATATCGTGGTTGCCCTTCATCCAGTAAATAGGAATCCCTTTATCTGTCAGTTCAGCTAGTTTTCCTTGTAAACGAGCATATCCTTTGGGAATAGTAGATTTGAATTCAAACCAAAAATCAAATACATCACCTAATAAATAAATTTCTTTAGCCGTTGGTTCTATGCTGTCTAACCATTGCACAAAAAGAACTTCACGTTCTCTACTTTTTTCATAGGTAGGAGCACCTAAATGTAGGTCTGAGGCAAAATATGTATTCTTTCTTTCGGACAAAATTATTCTTTTGTACAAAAGTAGATGATCTCTGCAGGACTGATTCTGTATCTTTCGATGTCTTCTTCTGATAATTCACTAGCGAAGTAATCTTCTTTAACTGTGAAGCCTGCTTTTTGTAAGCGCTTACCGTAATCTTTTCCGTACAAGCGGACATGGTCTTGTTGCCAATAGAGTCGCTCTCTTTCTTTTGGATCAGTAACCGCAGGATCTTCTAATGTCTCTTCATTCGTAAAATCTTGTGGTACTTGTAAAATAGCAAAACCACCTGGCTTTAGTACTCGATACAGCTCACTCATACATCGGTGATCATCATCCACATGTTCCATTACATGATTACAAAATATGACATCGTACATATTATCTTCCAATGGAATATCATGCAAGTCCATTTTAATATCCGCTAATGGACTGTATAAATCCGCTGTTGTGTAATCTAAGTTTATCCTATCTTTAAATTTTTTGTAATAACATTGCTCTGGTGCAACATGCAGCATTCGCTTAGGCGAAGTAAAAAAATCTGTTTTTTGCTGTAAATACAACCACAACAATCGATGCCTTTCTAATGAATAGTTCCCTGGGCATAGCACATTAGGTCTCTGAGTGTGTGCTCCATACGGTAAAAATGTACGGTAGCTTTTTTCACTAATCGGACAGGTATGTTTTTTTTTTTTTTTTTCGAGTTCAAATATGCCTTTAAACTCATAACTCAACCTAATCAAGATAGGTCTTGGTATGTTAAGCTTTAAGAAATGAATAAGTTTGTTCACAGTATATATTATGACTTTGGAGTAGATCTAGGAATCCCTAGAGCGTCTTCTACATAATCGAAGGTAGAAAGAATAACTGGTTTCCCATTTACAATGGCTACATCGTGTTCAAAATGCGCAGAGGGTTTACCGTCTGCTGTCACAATTGTCCAACCATCACTCAATTGCTTTACGTTTTTACCTCCTAGGTTAATCATTGGTTCAATAGCTAACACCATTCCTTCTTGGAATTTAACACCTGTTCCTTTTTTACCATAATTAGGAACTTGAGGTTCTTCATGCATTTCTCTTCCCAATCCATGACCAACTAGCTCACGCACTACACCGTATCCATGTTTCTGACAGTGGCGTTGAATGGCATTACTCATGTCGCCCATTCTATTCCCTGTTCTCATCTTCTCTATCCCAACGTAAAGAGATTCTTTGGTTACTTGACACAGTTTTTTCACTGTATCTTTTACCTCTCCTACTTCAAAGGTATAGGCATGGTCTCCATAGAATCCATTCTTTAAAGAACCGCAGTCTACAGAGATAATATCGCCATCTTGTAAGGGTCTATCATTCGGAATACCGTGTACTACTTGTTCGTTAACAGAAATACACAGCGTATTGGGAAAATCATACAGACCTAAGAAACCTGGTTCTGCTCCTTGATCTCTAATAAATGCTTCTGCTTTTTTATCTAAAGAAATAGGCAGTACACCTGGCTTTACTTCAGAAGCAATCATGCCGAGTGTCTTAGAGACAATGAGAGCACTTTCTCTCATCAACTCTATTTCTTCAGCTGTTTTTAGGTTATGTGATTTTTTGAACAAACCGACGGTTTAAAGATTAAATGCTTTTTTTACGCTATTTACGTAATCTAATTTTTCCCACGTAAAGAACTCTAATCCATTTTCTGTATAAGAAGGTCTTCCCATATGACCATATGCAGCTGAAGGAGAGAAGATAGGCTTTTTAAGTCCTAATCTATCTACAATTCCTTTTGGACTCAGGTCAAAAATATCACCTACTTTTTCTGCTATCTGACCATCTGTCAAGTCAACTTTAGAACTACCATAGGTGTCTAGTGTAATAGAGACTGGCTCAGATACACCAATAGCATAGGCTACTTGTATTAAAACCTCATCAGCTACTCCTGCAGCTACTAAGTTTTTAGCTACATGCCTAGAAGCATATGCAGCACTTCTGTCTACTTTAGAAGAATCTTTTCCTGAAAAAGCTCCACCACCATGAGCACCTTTACCACCGTAAGTATCTACAATAATTTTTCTTCCTGTCAATCCCGCGTCACCATGAGGACCACCAATTACAAACTTACCCGTTGGGTTAATGTGATATTTCGTATTCTCATCTAATAACTCGGCAGGGATTACCTGACTGATTAAATATTTCTTTACATCTTCATTGATCTTAGCCAACATCTCTGGCTCATCAGCAAAATCATCGTGCTGAGTAGACACTACGATAGCTTCTACACGAAGAGGTTTATGGTCGTCACTGTATTCAATCGTTACTTGTGCTTTACTATCAGGACGTAAGTACGTCATTACTTCACCATGCTTTCTGATTTGAGCTAACTCGTACATCAAACGGTGAGAGAATGCTAATGCCATTGGCATATATTCTTCTGTTTCTTTAGATGCGTAACCAAACATCATTCCTTGGTCACCAGCACCTTGCTCCTTATCTACTCCAGCTCCTTCGTCTACACCTTGTGCAATATCTGGAGACTGACTATGTAAGGATACCATCACACCACATGAGTCGGCATCAAATTGATATCCTGGTTCTGTGTATCCTATTTTACGAATTGTATTTCTTACTATGTCTTGAATTTCAACATATGCTTTCGTAGTAACCTCTCCTGCTATTACAGCAAGTCCTGTAGTTACCAATGTTTCACATGCTACTCTAGAGTGTGGATCTTGAGCTAACATTGCATCTAATATAGCATCTGATATTTGATCAGCAATTTTATCTGGATGACCTTCTGATACTGATTCTGAGGTGAAGAAATATGACATTAATATTTATTTTAATTAAAAATGTAATGGTAAGCATTGCTTATATATGTAAAGCAAAAATAACAGGCTTTTTGTTCAAATCAATTTTTTGATGCTTCCATTTTCCAATTGATTGTGTTTTTATATATTCTGACTCTCCAGTAACGTCCATTGCAACACATAATTTTGTGTCTGGAGAACAGGAAGAAATGATACTTTCTAGCACATGATTATTCCGATAAGGTGTATCCATAAACAGCTGAGTTTGTCTTAATGTTAGTGCATTTTTCTCTAATTGTTTCAGTTTGCTTTCTCGTGCTTTCCTGTCAATAGGTAAATATCCTTGAAAGGCAAAAGACTGTCCATTAAACCCAGAGGCCATTAATGTCAATAAGATAGAAGATGGACCAACTAATGGGACTACTTTCATTTTGAGTTGATGAGCTACTTCTACTGCCAACGAACCAGGATCTGCTACAGCAGGGCAGCCTGCTTCTGAAATCACACCTAATTGTTTGTCTGTATGGTTCATCATGAACTCAAACAGCTGCTCGAATTTTGTTTTTTTATTTAATTGAAAAAACTCTAATTCTTCGATAACCAACCCAAGTTTTAAACTACTAATATAACGTCTTGCCGTTCGTAATTCTTCTACCAAAAAGAGATCACATGATTTTATTGCCTCTAATACTTGAGGAGAAAGTGTCTCCCTAGCATCGTTTGTTTTAGCAATGGGGCATGGAATTAAAAATAATTTTCCTTTCATTTTTTTTAAGACTTTAAGATTTTTAGACTCTAAGAAAATGAGACTTGTTGCATAGTAAGTGCCGCTTTCATTTTGTTTCTTTTTTTTTGGAATTTGAATTTTGTTATTTGGGATTTATAAATTCATGTATCATTCCCATAAATTCCTTTGGTTTCTCTGCATGCACCCAATGACCTGTATTTTCAATCATTTTAATAGTGTAATTAGCAAATAGATCATCAATCACTGTTCTATCTTTTTCTTGTATGTATTTTGAGTTCCCACCACCAATAAAAAGTGTATCTACTTGAATTTTAGTATCTAATTCTAATGATTCACCTACATTTGCAATTTTTCGGTCAATTACATCTAGATTCATGTACCAGCAATATTTACCATCTTCTTTTCGGTACATGTTCTTCAATAAAAACTGACGTACACCCAAAATAGGCTCGTGCTCTTGAAGAATGGTATCTGCTTCTCTTCTGCTTGCTACTTCACTGATTGGTACTGCTTTTAAACCGTCAATAATAGACTGATGATGAACAGGATATTGCCGAGGAGAGATATCTACTACAATCAATTTATCTATTTTATCTTCGAACAAACTAGCATATTTCATCACAGTTTTTCCTCCCATAGAATGTCCTAGTATGGCTGGTTTAACCAATTGATGTTCATCAATAAATTCATTTAGGTCATGAGCCATTATTTCGTAGGTCCATTCTTCATCGTGAGGAGAACGCCCATGATTTCGCTGGTCTACCAAATAGACTTGGTACTCTCTCCCAAACTGTTTCCCTATGGAAGCCCAATTGTCAGAGTTACCAAACAGTCCATGTAATATGATTAATGGCTTTCCTGTGTCTCCGAATTGTTGGTAGAATAGTTTCATACTTTAGCATTTAGCTTCTAGTGGTTAGCTATTAGCTGTTTTTACATTGGTTTCAGTAGGGACTAGAAGTCAGAAGCTAAAAGCTTTTTTTATTTACTAATCACTCTCAGGTGTTTTTTCACTTCCTCTACCTTCATCTTTAATTGTTCTACATCTTGATCTACAATGGTGATATGCCCCATTTTACGATGTGGTTTAGTATCTTTTTTGCCGTATAAAAATAAGTTTGCGCCTGGAACCGCCACTACTTTTTCTATTCCTTCATAATAAGCTATGCCCTGATAC
>JBGCEI010000038.1:0-6628 GCA_045106295.1 Cyclobacteriaceae bacterium | reverse complement strand
GTAACTGATCGTAACTCGCCACCTGAGGAACGGTTTCAATGTCTATGAAAAGAATGTTATCGGTAGAATGGGCTGACATGGTTTTTGGCTGGAGGTTGGTTGGGTTTATGCGTATTCTATTTTGTCTATCTCAAACAGCTGACTGAAATGATGTAATAGCCGATCGTGCACATTTTGAAGAGGAACGGGTTTACCCAATTCTTTTTCGAGAGATGTCACTTCTTTGCCCGTAATACCACAGGGAACGATGTAACTAAAATAGGAAAGGTCTGTATTTATGTTGAGCGCAAAACCGTGCATAGTCACCCAGCGACTACATTTAATACCCATCGCACAGATTTTACGAGGTCTTTTCTGTTCTATGTGATCTACCCAAACGCCTGTCAGTCCATCTATCCTTCCTGCTTCGACGCCAAAATCTGCCAAGGTAAGAATCACCATTTCTTCCAAAAACCGCAGATATTTATGAATATCCGTAAAGAAATGATCTAAATCTATAATTGGGTAGCCTACTACTTGACCAGGACCATGAAACGTAATATCTCCACCTCTACCTATTTTATGAAAAGTAGCTCCTTTCTCTTCTAAAGCTTTATTGTTAATTAATAAATGACCTGCATCTCCACTTCTACCCAAGGTATAGGTTGGCGGGTGCTCACAGAACAAAAAATGATTTTCAGTAGGTAAGCGTTCTTCCTCTGCCATTTTTCTATGAATAATCTTTTGATCGACAGTCCGCTGAAAAATATTCTTCTGCAAGTCTAATCCTTCTTCGTAAGGAATAAAACCAGTGTTGTGAACTATGAGGTTTTTATTTTTCATGAAACACTTCTTCTCTAGCCCAAACCTTATACTTCACCTCATACCCTTCTGGTACATACACCACAACTGGTAAACGGCTATTATACCTGATCAAGTCACTTTTATAATAGACGAATTTCTCTTTTTTAGAACCTTCTGGGCAGCCTTTTTTTGTACTCATTATCCTTCCGTCAGTCTGAAAGTCAAAATAAGTATATCCCCAACCTTTCACGGATTGAGAAGTTAAACTGCCCCCTAGACTATGTCGGTTACAATCAACTTCAAGCGTTTTACCAATAAAGAGTTCAACCTTATAATTCGATTCATCTTCCTTTTTAGGCAATGAGATAACACTTCTTGCTTGTCCGTCTTCTGCTTTGGGATACATACTCAAGTCATGTGCTTTTTCTACAGACGGCATCATTATTTTTTTAGCTGGTTTACAACTAAAATAAACGCCTAGCAAAACAACTAGACCACAGAAAAACATGACTTGATACGACATACTTACCTCATTTTTTTGTACGCATTAATCAATCCATTGGTAGAAGAATCGTGTGAGCTAACAGTCTCACTTCCTGACAATTCAGGAAGGATTTTCTTAGCCAATTGCTTTCCTAATTCCACTCCCCACTGATCGAAACTAAAGATATTCAAAATGGCTCCTTGCGTAAATATTTTATGCTCGTACATCGCTAACAAACTACCTAATGTACGTGGCGTTAACTTCTCGAATAAAATAGAATTAGTTGGTCTGTTTCCTTCAAATACTTTGAATGGAACCAGCGTATCAATGTCTGCCTTACTCATCCCCGAAGATTCTAATTCACTTCTTACTTCTTGTTCCGTTTTACCATTCATTAAGGCTTCTGTCTGAGCAAAAAAGTTGGACAATAACTTCTCATGGTGATCTCCAATTACATTTTGTGATTTAGCTGGTGCTAAAAAGTCACACGGAATTAGTTTAGTTCCTTGGTGAATCAACTGATAAAAAGCATGCTGACCGTTTGTTCCTGGCTCTCCCCAGATTACAGGACCCGTTTCATAAGTTACTTTTTCGCCATTTCTTGCTACATATTTCCCGTTACTTTCCATATTTCCTTGTTGGAAATAAGCTGAAAAACGGTGCATATACTGATCGTATGGAAGAATAGCTTCCGTTTCAGCACCGTAAAAATTATTGTACCATAGACCAATCAATGCTAACAAAACAGGCACATTCTTTTCCAATGGAGTAGATGCAAAATGCTGATCCATAGCATGTGCTCCTTCTAATAATTCATAGAAATTATCGAAGCCTATGCTACACGCTATCGGTAAACCTATGGCACACCAAAGAGAATATCTTCCTCCTACCCAGTCCCAGAATTCGAACATATTAGCTGTATCTATTCCAAAGTCAGACACTCCTTCTTCATTTGTAGAAAGCGCTACAAAGTGCTTCGCTACATGACTTTTTTCTTTTGCAGCTTTCAAAAACCAATCTCTTGCACTGTGTGCATTCGTCATGTTTCTTGCGTTGTAAATGTTTTGGAAGCAATCATAAATAGAGTCGTTTCTGGATTCAACTCTTTTACTGTTTCTACGATATGTGTTCCGTCTACATTAGA
Source organism: Cyclobacteriaceae bacterium (assembly GCA_045106295.1). Lineage (GTDB taxonomy): Bacteria > Bacteroidota > Bacteroidia > Cytophagales > JAAEPT01 > WTJX01. The sequence goes on along the minus strand of JBGCEI010000038.1, from coordinate 4,217 downwards.
CACGAAATGAGTATTTACATTTTTCTTGTATGATTTTAACGCTTCCGTTACCATCACCGGACCAAGGTCTGATCCTCCGATACCAATATTTACAATATCGGTAATTGCCTTGCCCGTGTACCCTTTCCACTCTCCTGAAATTACTTTCTCAGAGAAGCTTTTCATTTTGTCTAATACAGCATTCACTAATGGCATCACATCTTCACCATCTTCTTTAATTGGTGTGTTAGATGTATTCCTTAGCGCTACGTGAAGTACTGATCTATTTTCTGTTTTGTTGATTTTATCACCAGCAAACATGCTTTTGATAGCCTCTTCTAGTTTTGTTTCTTTAGCTAATTCTAATAAGAGATCAAGTGTTTCTTTAGTTAGAATGTTTTTAGAATAGTCTACTAAAATAGTTTCGAAAGAAGTAGAGAACGAATCGAATCGGTTAGCATCTTCTTCGAATAAGTTTTTCATCTCTACTTTACTCATTTTTTCGTAGTGAGCAGTTAGTTTATTCCATGCAGATGTTTTAGTAGGATTAATAGTAGGCAACATAAATTAGAGTTGTTTAAATTTTTATTTCTTTCTAGTTCTTTAAACCCGAAATATGTATTAGAGAATCTATTCCGAATCTAACTATCTGCAAATCAGTCGCTTTGCTAGTTAACTTCTCATAACGAACTCTATTACATATTTCGGGTTAAAATTAGGACAAAAAACAATAGCTAAAAAGAAAGTAGCTAGGTTTAAAACCAATAGTTAGTGTGTTTTCTGTTTTGATACTGGCACTTACTTGAGTGTTGTGTAATAAATCGTATATCATCTTACAGCCATTACAACAAAATGGAAACTCATTTTTCCAAACTAATTTTGAGGTAGTGGAGTTCGGAACATTTTGAAAAGTATCAGCAGTTTTTCAAAACCCTTAAATGTTTTAGTTTGATCTATAAATTTTAGGATACCTTTTTATTTTATCAAATGATTAGGAAAGTCTGCTACTTTTTCGCAGCACACCTGTTCCATCACTTGCTGTAATTGTCTTTTCATCATAGAAATAGTATGGTCTCCTCCTTCATTTCCTAAAGCACCTACTCCATACATAAAACTTCTTCCCATAAAGGTGAAATCTGCACCACAAGCCAATCCTCTTGCGATATCTGGACCAGATCGGTAACCACTATCTACCATTACCTTCATTTTATCTTTAAACTTTGGTGCAAGCCTCTGTAATGGAGTAATAGTAGATTCACCAATATCTAGTTGCCTACCTCCATGGTTTGAAACCACAATACCATCCACTCCTATCTTCACACACTTTTCAGCATCTTCTTCATTTACGATACCTTTCACTACAAGCTTTCCTTTCCATTTATCACGGATTGGTTTTAGTTTCTCTACATTAAGTCTCCCACTAAATGTTTTATCCATAAATGCACCTAACTGTTTTAGATCTAACCCTTTAGGCATATACGGTTTTAAAGTTTCAAACTCTGGCTGTCCGTTAAACAATGTTCTCAAAGCCCACTCTGGACGCTTACATACTTGTAAGAAATTCCTAAGAGAGAATTTTGGTGGCATGGCAAGCCCATTACGTATATCTCTTGGTCTAAAACCAAAAGAAGGAACATCTGCTAATGCCATAAAAACATCCATCCCTGCATTTTCACATCGTGTCATGATATCATCACGCATAGAGTCTTCAGCTGGATGATACAATTGAAACCACGCTTTTCCCTCTGTAATCTTACCTATTTCTTCTATGCTTGCTGTTGTCACTGTACTTAACACAAACGGTATATTGTGTTTTACTGCTGCCTTAGCTAATATCTGAGGAGCTTTTGGCCACATTAACCCCTGTAGCCCTACTGGCGAAATTCCAAAAGGAGCATCGTACGTATGTCCAAACAGTTCTGTTTTCATACTAGACTTAGTATGTTTACCTAAATAGTCAGGCATTAACTGAATAGCCTGTAGTTCACTTCTATTTCGGTGAAGATTCTCATCTGCATTACACCCTCCATCTAGATACTCAAAAGCAAAGCGAGGTACTTTCTTTTTAGACTGAAGTCTTAAATCGGCAACATCAGGATATTTAGGGTTCATTTGTAATTCCATATCGTTTTAATGATTATTTATTTTCTCAAGAGACTCGTTAATTTATTGCGTTATTTAAGCAATGACCATTGCTGCTCCTAAGGCTGTTCCAGAAGGCATTTCTGATGGAACGATTTTAATCTCAGGTAACATCTTTTCTAAGATGCTTACAAAAATAGTATTATGAATAAAACCACCATCAATAAAAATTGTTTTAATCTTCTCTTTTTCTAACACTAAATCTAGTGAATCTAATTGTAAAAGAGTTAATCCCCACATCATGTGGTGATAGGCTTCATCGTACGTTTTGTACTTATTAAGGTCGTAAAAATTCTTAATATATTTCTTTAGCAATAACGGATTATTAATTGATTCTGGGTAAAAATTATTTTTCAATTTTCCAGCTATCAACTTATCTAATAAATCATTGTTAGGCTTCACAGTTTTGTGCGTATCAACAGGCACATCAAAGTGCTTAGCTAACTTATTCGTTTGAACTTCATACTCATTACCCAAGAATAAACGAGATGCTTTTACAGGTACCGTATATGGGTTTAAGAAACAAAGACAATCCTTTGCTAATTGATCTTCGGTAAGCACATCATCAGAAAAAGAATTCAAACAGATACTCCACGTACCAGTAGAAATCAAAATGAATGGTTCTTTAGATTTTTTAAGATATGGAACCAAAGCAGAAGAACTGTCGTGAATCCCTACGCCTACTTCAATTTCTTTTCCTTTAATCGTGGTTTTCACTGAATGATCTCCTTGAACAAGTTCAGGGAACTTACTATCTATCCCATCTTCTTTTACCCATCGATGGTATGTTTTCTTTTTAAAATCCCACAAAGCCGTATGGCAACCTAGAGAGGTTGGATCGGTAAATAACTTCCCTGTGAATAAATAAGAAAGGTACTGAGGTAGGTGTAAACTTGTATGAATACGGTTATATTTCTCTGATTGGTATTCCTTTAACCAGCGTAACTGCATGCCTGAATTCAATAAACCTAACCATGGTGAATAGGTATCTATTACAACAGTATTTTTATCTCCATGGTCTGCTTCAAACTGCTTATTAAAATCTTCTGGTAAATATTTTAAATAATTATAAAATGATTCTATAAACTGACCATCTTTATCTAGGTGAACAAAACTTGCTCCATAGGTAGCAAAGTTGAGTTTTTGAACATCGAATCTTATATCATCTAACAAATCATCGAAGCTCTTTTTCATCCATTCACACAATGCGTTTAGATCTTCCGTAGGGAACCCATCTTCGTCTTTAATTTCTTCAAAAGAAGTATATTCCTCATAGAGCTTATTGCCTTCTAAATCAAAAACATATAACTTTTTATTGGTTTTACCAATATCAAAAACAGCTATAGAAGGTGTACTCATGAGATAAAATTAATAAAAGAATAAAGAACTAATCTTAAACAAAAATAAATTAAGGAGCTAAAGGCTAATCAATAAGGTGTAGCGTTTCCTAAGACTTAACATGAAAATCTAACGTGTAAAATCTCACGAAGTGAGTAAAAGAACCTGTATTCATCAAAACACAGGTATCCTTTACTAAAAAGAAAAGTAAACAACTATTATAACCCTGTAGCAAGCGTTTTCAGCCCTCTTTCTTCAATAAGGGTTTGTCTTACTTGTAACGTTCTATATAATTCTAGTGGTTCTGATGCTCCACCTAACTGAATTCTAGCTTCACGCACTAAAGCTCTTAAGTCCGTTCTGTATGCTCCTTGTAATAATTCTTGACAAGCTACTACATCACTTTCTGCTTGAAGACCTTTTAATTTGGTTCTGTCAACAATTAATGCCTGTGCATACGAAATATTAATTGCTTCAACAGATTGAATTAAATCTTCTAATGGATCTTTAACATTATGAGAAGCATCTATCATCCAAGCTGGAACTGGATTGTTTGTTACATTCTCTTCCATCCCTTTTACTAACTCTAAAAAGATTAAGAATAATTGGTATGGCTTTAATGATCCTACAGTTACATCATCGTCTCCATATTTAGAATCATTGAAGTGGAACCCACCTAATTTTGCTTCCATCATCAATAGAGCTACAATTTGCTCTATGTTAGAATTCGGTAAGTGATGACCTAAATCAACTAATGT
>JBGCEI010000037.1:0-9351 GCA_045106295.1 Cyclobacteriaceae bacterium | reverse complement strand
TATATTATGATGCATATGAAAGGTACACCTAGCACCATGGCTTCAGAAACGAATTACACCCATTTAGTCAAAGATATTATCACTTCTCTTAGTCAAAAAGTAGAAAAAATACATTCTTTAGGTCACCAACAAGTGATTATTGACCCCGGCTTTGGTTTCGCAAAAACAGTAGATCAAAATTATGAATTGTTAGCTAATTTAGTCGAACTAAAGAAACTAGCTTGTCCATTATTAGTTGGCGTTTCTCGAAAATCAATGATTTACAAATTACTCGATATTTTACCTCAAGAATCGTTGAATGCTACCACAGTATTGAATACTTTTGCACTGCAACAAGGAGCTAGGATTCTTCGAGTACACGATGTGCGAGAGGCAAAGCAAGCAGTAACCTTATTTACTAAACTAAACGAATATTCTTGATACAATTAATTGCCATAGGATTTTTATCATTCCGGTTTATCGACTTGCTCGATATTCTTTTGGTGACTTTTTTGCTTTTTCAGTTGTACAAACTGTTAAAAGGAACCGTCGCTATTCGTATTTTTTTAGGGATACTGGCTATTTATCTTATTTATTTAGTCGTACATGCCTTAGGTATGGAACTACTCAGTTCCATTTTTGGACAATTTATTGGAGTAGGAGTATTAGCCGCTATTATTTTATTTCAACAAGAGATACGTCGCTTTTTATTATTGATTGGTAAAACAAACCCATTAAACAATAAAATGGTAGGTAAGCTATTAAAAAAGGGTACTAACCAAGGAGTAGCATTAGATGAGATCAATATTGTATTAGATTCACTAAAAACATTAAGCGCCACACGTACGGGGGCATTGATTGTTTTTCCAGGTAGTACAGAATTACGTTTTTATGCTAATACAGGAGTAGAGTTGAATGCAAAGTTGTCGAAACCGTTACTCATTTCTATTTTTAATAAAGAAAGTCCATTACATGATGGGGCAGTTATATTGAGTAAAGGAAGAGTGGCAGCGGCTTGTTGCATTATGCCTGTTTCTGAAAATGAAGAAATACAACAAAGTATGGGGTTGAGACATAGAGCAGCCATTGGTATTGCTGAAGTGACGGATGCCGTAGTCCTGATTGTTTCGGAAGAAACAGGCTTAATTTCATTTTGTACAGAAGGTATTATTGAACACAATTTGCCTCTTGCCGAGGTTAGAAAAAAGCTGAATGAACATTTGCTGTCAGAAGAAGTGAAAAAATTCTTTTAAATTGTGTACTTTAGAAAAACAATTGATGATTATTTTTTAATCTATGGAGGCTACTTCTCATCAACTAGTTATTCCTCAGGAAGGAATTGCTGGTTTAAAGAAAAATTGGACTAAAGATCTTGTCGCAGGACTTGTCGTGTTTGCTGTAGCGTTGCCTATGTGTATGGCTATTGCTGAAGCAAGTGGTTTTCCTGCTACAGCGGCTATTTACACCTCTATTATTGGGGGACTTATTGTTACTTTTTTCTCTGGAACTTTTTTGGCTATCAAAGGTGCACCAGCTGGTTTAAGTACTATTGCATTGGGTTGTATTACCACCATGAGTGAGGGTAGAACTATTCAAGAAGGCTACAGTCTAGCAGTTGCCGTTATCGTGGCAGCAGGAGTTATACAGATTTTATTTGGAGTGATTAAAGCAGGAGCATTGGGCGATTTTTTTCCAGCATCTGTGGTACAAGGAATGTTAGCGGCATTAGGAATTATCATTGCCATTCAGCAATTACCAGTAGCACTAGGGGTGGAGGTTCACACAACTAATGCCTATAAAATTGTATTAGAATGGCGAGAGATTTTTGCCTTAGCCAGTAGAAAAGAAGCTATTATTGCTTTTACCTGTTTGGGAGTCTTATTTACGTTTAATTCCATTAAAAAATTGCGGATAGTACCTGCTCCGTTATTAGCCGTAGTGACAGGTGTTATATTAGGTAATTACTTTGGAATTGAAGCAGGAGCCAATGAACTGAAAGATGTAGGAGATGAAGGGGGGCGTTCATTAGAATTATTCCATAATGCACCTATTGATTTAATTCATAATATTCAGCTGCCAGATTTCTCGGCTTTATTGAGTCCTACTGCTTGGGAGTACATTTTATTATTTGCATTTATTGGTAGTATTGAATCCTTATTGAGTGCCAAAGCAATTGACAAGATGGATCCTTATGCCAGAAAAACGAACCTTAGTAAAGATTTATTAGCCATAGGAATTGGTAATGTGTTGTCTGGTATGGTAGGAGGGTTATCTATGATTTCAGCCAGTAAACGTGGGGCCGTTAATGTAACTAGTGGAGGAAGGACTCGCTGGTCAAACTTTTTTCATGCCCTTTTCATGTTTGGAATTGTATTGTTTGCAGCAAAGTATTTGAAGGCGATTCCATTATCGGCTTTAGCTTCTATCCTTATCTTTTCAGGGATTAACTTAGTAAGGCCAAGTCAGTTTTTTAAAGTCTTCAAAGTAGGTGCCGTTGAGTTCGTTGTTTATTTTATCACTATGCTCGCAGTCTTCTTTTTTGGATTGATTTATGGTATTTTAATTGGTGTGGTGGCGGAGTTAATCTTTCATTTATTCTTTGGGGTTTCTCTTATTTCATTATTTAAACCGAGAATAGAAGTTGATAATTACAATGAAAATACGACGATTGTAGCTTTTAAAGATGCCGCTACTTTTTCCAATTATTTGTACATCAAGACATATTTAAATAAAATCCCGAAAGATCATAATATTGTATTTGATTTTGCAGAAGCTATTGTAGTTGATCACTCCTTTTTAGAGCATGTTTCTTTCTTTGAGGATCAAGTGAAAGCACAAGGAAGGCAGATTGAGGTAATCGGTATGGATTATCATAATAACCTTTCTGATCATCCCTTGTCATCTAAGCGGATTGTAAAAGGAGAGGCGTTAACTCCTAGGCAAGAAATTTTAAAAGAGTTGGCGGAAGCCAAAGGAATGTCATTTGATAGTAGGGTGTTGTCTACTGCCAGTAAAAAGTTTGAAAACTTTGTGTTTAGTAAAACACATAAAATGAATTTTGAAGAAAATGTACTGAGAGCATCATACAAAGAGCAGGATATTGAGTTTTCAGATATTATGGTGGAAGTCGGAAGAGGGTTCAGTAAAAGAACCTTTAAAATGACTATCATGCACATTTTCTTTACAGAAAAACCGATGCCTGATCTTACTTTAGAGAAAGAAGGCTTTATGGACTCCATCATTGATCTGGGTGAATACAAGGATATTGACTTTGATGAATTCCCTAAGTTCTCCAATTACTATTTACTAAAAGGGCCAGAAGAGGAAGTGATTCGTAAGTTCTTTAATTCAAAAAAACTCCGCTTTTTCGAAGACAATAGAGGGAACAATATGGAAAGTGTAGGGAATGAATTACTGATCTACAGAAAGCCATTATTGTTGACAGATTATGAAATAGAAGAATTACTTCATTTTGGGCTCGACTTTATGGATATCTTATTTCCTGATGAGCCAGAAGAAGAAGAGGAAGAAGAAACGGTAGTGAAACGATCTAAATCCTTTTTCGCAGAATTAGAAGACGATGAAATAGAAGGGGACGGAAAAGAGTAAACTGCTGCTTAGTTATTCTGTTTTGTCAATAAAAGTGACGTGGTCCATTTTTGATAAACTGTATTCATAAATTCCTTTGTTTTTGAAATAATTGTTCGGATAAATAGTGGTCTCTTTTCCTAACAAGGCGCTAGCTATCCCAATGTGTAATCGGTTGGTTGTTACGCTTTCAAATTGATTAATGTATTCTACTAGTTTGATTGGGAATTCTTTCCAATAAGATAATTCCCAATAGTTGTGTTGATACGGTTTCCCTATTTCAAATTCTTCTGATAAGTCAATATTATTTTCAGGGATAGGAATACTTGTCTTTTCACCATCTGTTCTAAATACATATAAGCTATCTTTTCCTTTTTGTTTTAAGGAAGAAAAGTCTAGATGAAACGCCATGTCATCACTGAGGTACAATTGATTTGTAGGGAATTTGTCCGCTAAGAAATCATACGAATAACGTTCTCTACAGAAAATATCAATACACGAAGAAAAAGCGGCTAAACCGGCTATGGTACGTTCTCCGAAGATAGTATGTGGTAAAATAACCACTCTATCGTACACAACAGTAGCTTGCTGTACTCTGGGGAGTAACCACGTAGGCAGTACAGAATAGTGGTCGATAAGATTTCCTCCTCCTGATACGACTAGTAAGGAATTATTATTTTTAGTAATAGAGGTAATGAGGTTTAGCTTAATATCTAATTGCTCAAAAAAAGCTACCGTACCTTGAAAAATAAGCGTGTCCCCTATGTTTCCATGGTTTGCTAAAAAGTCTACCGTTTGCCCTTTGTACTTATTGAAGTAAGTATGTAAAGCATTAGTAGGCATACTGTTATTTGATTTTTAATCGAATAGGTAGTTGAAACCACATTCTTACAGCTCTACCGCCGTTTCTTCCTGGTTTCCATCTAGGCATTGTTTTTATGACACGTACTGCCTCGGCATTTAGCCTATCGTTGATCCCTTTTAGGATTTTAATGTTCGAAACACTACCATTTTTTTCTACAACGAATTTTACAAATATGGTCCCTTCGTTTCCTTCATCTACATCACGTTGAGGGTAAGTGTATCCATCGTAGACGTATTTTATCATTGCGCCAGGTCCACCAGGGAAGCTAGCCGATTCCTCTGCTACAATTACAATTTCTTCAATAGCTTCTTCCTCATCGTCTTCAACGACTACTTCTACTTCTTCAGGTTCATCTTCTTCTATGATGATTTCAGGTGGCTCTTCTTCTAAGATTTCATCGTCTTCTATTTCTACGATTTCAGGAGCCATTACTTTTGGTGGAGGTGGAGGTGGCATTTCTGTCAGCGGAATCTCCATTATCTCTTCAAACTCTTCTACGAAGGTGTTTTGTTGGATGATTTCTTTGATCTCTGTTTTGTACTCTATCATGAAGGTGACAAACAGTAAGGCTATGAATAAACCTGAAAAGAACGCAATTCGTTTGTAGGAGTTAGCATCACCAATAGGGTGTTTTTTTACGGTATCCAGTACTTCTTCTGAAGAAAACGAGGCAGTATTCGATTTGGTAAGTGCCCAATAAATGAGAACGGCAGCAATCGTTAATACTAATAATAAACCTATTGAAACGAGAATTCCCATTTACTTAAATCTTATAAATTAAATAAAACAATCCAACTCCAACTAATGCGCCTATACTGTTGCCTATCATATCGGCAATATCTAAGCTTCTTCCAGGAATGGCTAGTTGAACCACTTCCATAATGACTCCAAATACACTACTTACAGTGATTGCTCCAATAATGGAGTTAGCTTTTAAAAAGAAGTATGATCCTTGCTTTTTAAAACTTACAATCAGTAAACAACTAAAAATAGCGTACAAAAAAGTATGAACTATTTTATCAAAATAGGCACCATAATTTTCTGCTGCTCCTATTCTAGGAGTTAGGGAGAGGAACATAATTACCCCTGCCCAATAGATAGCATATTTACTGTATTTAAAGAACATAATCTCTGACTAATCTATCGTCTCAAATCCTTACCAAAGGTAAAAGAAGTAAAGTTAACAAATTGTTAAAATTAAGCCTCTCCGATTAACTTTTTGTAGGCTTCAGCGTTTAGTAATTCGGATGTGTCTACCTCACTACTTACGCTTGCTTTTATGACCCAACCTTCGTTGTAAGGGTCTTCATTTATTTTTTCTGGAGAAGATTCTAATAATTCGTTTGTTTCTTTTACCGTTCCAGTTATTGGCATGAATAAGTCAGAAACAGTTTTTACAGCTTCTACAGAACCAAAGGTGTCGTTTGCTTCCACTTCTTCGCCCTCTTTATCAATTTCTACATACACAATGTCTCCTAGTTCTTGCTGAGCAAAGTCAGTGATGCCTATGGTGGCTTCTGTACCATTTATTTTGATCCATTCGTGGTCTTTTGAGTATAATAAATCTTCAGGGATATTCATTGTTAGTTAATTAATAAAAAGATTAAAATTATGAACTGTAAAGTCTATGTTGTTTAGTTAACTGTTTGGGAATGACGATAAGGTTTAACTAAATAATATTTTATGCAAAGTACCATTTATCAGATGTGTTGCGCAAAAAATAAAGCTTAATTTTTTCAACGAAATAGAATTTAGAGTTTAAATCAAACTAAACCGCAGCCTAAACCCAAACTGTGTGCTAGACGTTCTGAATGAACTAGATACTTTAGGCTCATTAATGGTACGTTCTAAGTACAGTTGTAAATTCATCCGTTTATTCACTACATAGTTTATGTTTGGTCTGATTTGTAGGTTAAAGTTTCCTCCTGTTATAGTATTTAAGCCACTATCGTCATCGTCGTCAAGGTCAAGTGAACGTTGTATGGTACGTGTGTCTCGTAAGGTGATGTCCATTTTCATGGTGATGTCATTGTTTAAAACTGGTTTTACACCACCTCTTCTAAAGCTAAATGGTATTTTCATTCCAGCTTTGGTATAGCCAAACCCAATTCGTACGCCTTTACTTTTCACTTCATTTATTTGCGCATTAGATACTTGTAACGCCACATTTCTACTGGTCGTATAATTAAGCGTGAAGGTCATTTTCTTCTTTGTACGGATGGTAATCCCTATTAAAGGACTGAATTTTTCTGCTATACTTACATCACCAATAATAAAAGCAGGATTGTAAACGCTGTCAGCTTGAGCATCTAAAATATTTTGATTACTTATGTTATTCTCCAATAACCTATCATCTGGACCTAAACTGTTGTACAGTAATGACGATTGGTAGTTACCAATCTGATAGGTAGAACTGTAACTATGGTTAATCGAAATAGATTGGAATTTCTTTTTTAAAGACGGTATTCTAGATAACCCACTGTAAGAAACCCGCCAATTTGGTAAAGGTGTTTTAGGAGTAGGTTTTAGCCTTACTTCGTTTGGATCAGCCCCAGTGTAGGCTGCTAAAAAAGAACTAATGAGTACGTCTTGTGATCGGTTGGTGTAAGCTACGCCATTATTTTTAGCAAGGTATCGTTGGCGTAAGATATTTTGGTATTCTTGAAAATTTTCAAAGGCTTTAGAGATATTATCACTTCCGTTTCCTTCAAAGGCAGTTTTTAATGTAATGTAGGACATGGAAACACTACCTCCTAAACTTGGGTTGAGGTAAACAGGACTATTGTTATTTAGGTCACCTCTGAAGATTCCTGAGAAATTAGCCGATTGAACGTAAGACATCGTTAAGTTGATACTTAAATAATTGTAGGGTTCTATGGAGGCTTTGAAATTCCATTTTTGAGCGTCTTGTTGCGTAATAGGCTGATTGAGTGATGTATCGGTTGAAAACCATTGATTAGTAGCTCCTTCAATTAAAAAATCATCTAATTTTTGACTACCTAAGATAAAAGGAATACCCGGAGCGTTACCGAATTCACCATCAGATAATCCTACGTACTCAGGCGTAGGTCTGAATCCCGCTGCGCTTGTTTGCCTATCCCAAGTTAAACTACCACTTATTGATTTTATAGCCATCAATGGGCGTATAAATATTCTAGCAAATGTCCGTTTTGGTGGAGGTGGAACATCTTTCTTTTTTAATTTTCTAGGATCTGGTTTCCTGTATGGACGACTTATTTCTTTTAAGAGTTTTGATTTATTGTACAGTCTACTCAACCTTACGCTAGAGTTAACACTAATGTTGTTACTGTTCCCAATTGTATTTCCTAAACTATCTAAGCCAATAGGAGCCGCTATCCAATCGTAACCCGCTTTGTATTTCACATCAGAAGTTAGCCAGCTTAATAAAGGAATTTTGTTAAGAGGTAATTTGTACGTAGCATTCACACTTTGTTGGAAATTTTTCAACCTTCCTTTTTGCTTAAAAATTTCATCTATTCCTTTTCTATTGGAAGGATTTTTTTCAAAGGTATTTTCACTCAAGCTATCTTCAGGAGCTAAGTCATTATCATCTATTACAGAAAAAACGGTAGCAGTGTAGCCTGTATTAATACTTTTAGTCGGTTTCCAACGTAAATTATACCTACGGTAAATATTAAAGCTTTTTTGGTAGGTAGAGCTTGAATTATCTTTTTTCAGGTCAGCGTCTAAGTAATGGGTTTCTACAAACGACCTATTGAAGTCTGAACTAACAGATAATGTATTCGGAATGGGATTGAAGTTAATGTCTTTGATTAGCTTTAAGTAATTTCCTTTTAAGAATTTAAGCTTCCCAAAAGGGCGAATAGATTTTTCTTTAGGTGAGTAAGCGTATTTAACGGCTCCTGTATAATTTAATGAACGGTAGAGGTCCAATCCATTACCAGAGGCTAAATCTTCACCACCTAAACCACCAGCTGTTGTTTCAGTGAAACCAGCAGATAAACTTAGGTTTTCAATATCGTAGATGTGTTTTTTAGCTCCTTCTTTGGTTTTTACTTTTTTGAAATTCGAAATATTAAAGCTTCTAGTCGTCTCTTCGTAAATTACTTTTTCTTTGAAACGTTCCTTTTTTTCAGCATCCGTTTCAGCATCAATAGCATCCTGTAATTCTACATCTGGGTTTAGCGGATCAAATTGTGGTTTTACTATTTTTTTATCAAAACTAGCATATACAGGTATTTGCAAACCTAATTTTTTTGGCAGTAGTTTATCTAGTTGTAAGTTAGTTGCTACGCCATAGTTGTAAGTGTCTTCTCGTGCTCTCTCCGATATTTTTTGTTCAATGTCCCCATATCCTTTGGTAAGGATACTACCCGAGGCATTGAATGTACCTAAATCTGCTAGATTAGTCGCAAAGGAAAAATTAGTGGCATAACCTGCTTTTTTATTGAATCCATTGGCTCTCAATTCATTAAACCAAACCCGTACTTCGTCGTTTATTGTTCCTGTTACACTTCCGTTGCAAGGATTTTTAATTCCCAACATAGCCACTCGTACACGAGATAAATCTGGTCGTCCTTTTACACGAATGGTTTGTCTGCCATCATAAATAACTGTTTGAATACCGTCCGTTCCTGCAGCTGTTTTTTGTAGATCAAGTTTAGCACGTGTTAAGTCTTTAATGGAAATATCTAAATCATTTTCTACACGCCATACGTCACGCTCGCTACCTCCAGGGTAGTTTCGGGTATATTTTAAAGGGATTTCTATTTCATAGTAATTACTAGTGAAATCAGTACCTAGTCGAATAATGGCATTTACTTCAGAGTCATCACTGGCGGGTAGGTTGTCTGTTTCAGCATGAATAAACATTTTTACCGTTTCATAATTCAATAGATCAACCGCTAAGTTTTTAAAAACGGCTTTTGTTTCACCGT
>JBGCEI010000036.1:0-11703 GCA_045106295.1 Cyclobacteriaceae bacterium | reverse complement strand
GGTTCTGCTAGCTTTTTGAGTTGTTCTTTAGAAATATAACCCATTCGGTAAGCAACTTCTTCAATACACCCAATGCTTAGACCTTGTCGCTCTTCTATTACTTGTACAAACTGACTGGCTTGATTCAAAGAAGCAAATGTGCCTGTGTCTAACCAAGCAGTTCCTCTATTTAAAATACCTACCTGTAGGTTTCTTCTCTCTAAATAAACCTTGTTTACATCTGTAATCTCATATTCACCTCTGGCACTAGGCTTTATTTCTTTTGCTATTTTGACTACTTCATTATCGTAAAAGTATAAGCCAGGGACAGCATAATTTGATTTAGGGTTTTCAGGTTTTTCTTCAATAGAAAGGGCTTTTCCATTTTTATCAAAATCTACTACACCATAGCGTTCTGGATCACTTACGTGTTGAGCAAAAACTACTGCTCCGTCAGGATTATTGTTTTCTTTTAATAAAGTACCTAAACCAGCACCAAAGAATATATTGTCACCTAAGATGAGAGCTACACTATCATCACCAATAAACTCTTCTCCTAATACAAATGCTTGAGCTAATCCATTAGGGGTTTCCTGTACTTTATAAGAGAAAGAACAACCTAGGTTTTCTCCATCACCCAGTAAACGTTTAAAATTTGGTAAATCGTGAGGGGTAGAGATAATTAATATTTCTTTGATCCCAGCCATCATCAGCACAGATAATGGGTAATAAATCATTGGCTTATTGTAAATAGGCATCAATTGTTTACTTACCGCTAATGTGAGAGGGTGTAAACGTGTTCCTGATCCTCCTGCTAAAATAATTCCTTTCATATTATTAGTATAAAGTATTGAGTAGCTAGTATTTAGACTTTTTTATCTTAAAGTCTATTTTTGAGCATACATTTCACTGTAGTAATTTTGGTAATCACCACTGGTGACATTGTCTAACCAATCTTTGTTGTCTAAATACCAATCAACAGATTTTTCTAAGCCTATTTCAAATGTTACCGATGGCTCCCAACCCAACTCATTTTTGATTTTAGAAGCGTCGATAGCATAGCGCATATCGTGTCCTTTCCTATCAGTTACGTAAGTAATTAGTTTCTCTGACTCTCCTTCAGCTCTGCCTAGCTTCTTATCCATCACAGAGCAAAGTAATTTGATTAAATCGATATTCGTCCATTCGTTGAACCCACCAATATTGTAAGTATCATTCAATTTTCCTTTGTGAAACACATCATCGATTGCTCTAGCATGATCTATTACATATAGCCAATCTCTAATATTATCTCCTTTACCATACACAGGTAATGGTTTTTTCTCAATAATATTATTTAAGAAAAGGGGAATTAATTTTTCAGGAAACTGATTAGGACCATAGTTGTTTGAACAGTTAGATATAACTGTTGGCAGTTTATATGTATTAGCATAAGCCCTTACAAAATGATCTGAACTTGCTTTTGAAGCAGAGTAAGGGGACTGAGGTTCATAAGGAGTATCTTCTAAAAAGAAGCCTGTTTCGCCTAAAGATCCATACACCTCATCTGTAGATACATGATAAAATAATTTATCATCCATATTATCCTTCCAACAAGATTTTGCTGCATTCAATAAGTTTACCGTACCTACTACATTGGTCATAATAAACTCCATCGGATTCTCTATAGAGCGGTCTACATGAGATTCCGCTGCTAAATGAATCACTCCATCAAACTGGTGTGTTTTAAATAGTTGATCTATATATGACGAATCAGTAATGTCTCCTTTTAAAAAAGTATAGTTACGTGCATTTTCGATATCTGATATATTAGCTAAATTCCCCGCATACGTCAATTTATCTAAATTGAAGATGTGATAATTGCTGTATTTGTTTACAAATAAGCGAACTACATGAGAGCCAATAAAACCAGCCCCTCCAGTAATTAATATCTTTTTGTCTACGCTGGACATGTTTATGTTTTATTTAACGACTGTTTTAAAATAATCTAGTGTTACTTTCAACCCTTCTGATCTATTTACTTTTGGTTCCCAGCCAAGAATTTCTTTTGCTCTTGTGATATCTGGTTTACGTTGTTTTGGATCATCTTTTGGAAGGTCTAAATAACTTATTTTACTTTTAGAGCCTGTTAAAGCAACAATCTCCTCTGCGAATTCTTTGATTGTTATCTCATCAGGGTTTCCAATGTTTACTGGGTTTACGTAGTCACTTAATAGTAAGCGGTAAATACCTTCTACTAAATCATCTACGTAGCAAAAAGAACGAGTCTGAGAACCATCTCCAAACACACTAATGTCTTCACCTCGTAAAGCTTGACCAATAAAAGCAGGTAATGCTCTACCATCGTCCAGTCTCATTCTTGGACCATAGGTATTAAAGATTCTAAGGATTCTAGTTTCTAAACCATGATAGGTATGATAAGCCATTGTCATAGCTTCTTGAAAACGCTTCGCTTCATCATATACACCTCTTGGTCCAATAGGGTTTACATTCCCCCAATAATCTTCATTCTGTGGATGAACCAATGGGTCTCCATATACTTCAGATGTAGAGGCAATTAATACTCTAGCACCTTTCGCTTTCGCTAAACCTAGACAATTATGTATTCCTAAAGAGCCTACTTTTAAGGTCTGAATCGGTATTTTTAAATAATCAATTGGACTAGCAGGAGAGGCAAAGTGTAGGATGTAATCTAATTCACCAGGCACATGAATAAACTTAGAAACATCGCAGTTGTAAAACTCAAACTGCTCTAATTTCATTAAGTGTTCTATATTTTTCAGATCACCCGTAATTAGGTTATCCATTACAATAACGTGATATCCTTCTTTGATAAAACGGTCAGAAAGGTGTGATCCTAAAAATCCAGCTCCTCCAGTAATTAGTATTCTCTTCATTTTTTTAGTATTTGGTATTAAGTAGCTAGTATTTAGACTTCTGTACTAATGGCATAACTACTTTACATTATTGTTTTAAAATTTTAGACTAATAGTCTCGTAATCTAAAAGTCTAACTGTCTTCCTAAACTGTTTGTCTTCCTATTGAGTAATAGTTAAATCCATGGTTTTGAACGACATCTAGTTCGTATAAATTTCTACCATCAAATATTACTTTATTGTTTAATAAAGATGACATTTTTTCAAAATTAGGTGATCTAAATGCAGACCATTCTGTCATGATCAATAATGCATCAGCATTTTCTAACGCATCGTACATATTAGCAGCAAAAGAGATTTTATCGTTGTAAATACCCTTTACATTGTCCATAGCTTCTGGATCAAAAGCAGTAACAGATGCTCCGGCTTTTAATAATTCATCTATCATATAAAGAGCGGGTGCTTCTCTAATGTCATCGGTATTTGGTTTAAATGCCAATCCCCAAATAGCTATTTTCTTTCCTTTCAAGTCACCTAAGTGTGATTTTACTTTTGGAAGTAAGATAGTTTTTTGACGTTGATTGACATCCATTACAGCATCTAGCATTTTGAAGTCATAGTCGTATTCATCAGACGTCATAGCTAAAGCCTGTACATCCTTTGGAAAACAACTACCACCGTACCCTGTACCAGCAAAAAGAAAACGTTTCCCAATTCTAGTATCAGTACCTATTCCTAAACGTACTTTGTCTACATCGGCACCTACCTTTTCACATAAGTTAGCTATCTCGTTCATAAACGTAATCTTAGCAGCTAAAAAGGAGTTAGCAGCATACTTTGTGAGTTCAGCAGATTTTTCATCCATAAAAATGATAGGGTTTCCCTGACGAACAAATGGTGCATATAACTCTCTCATTATTTTTTCTGCTTTTTCAGAAGAAGTTCCAATAACCACACGGTCTGGTTTCATGAAATCATCTACAGCAACACCCTCTCTCAAAAACTCAGGATTAGATACCACGTCAAAATCGACTTTGCATTTTTTAGCAATAGCAGCATGTACCTTATCTGCTGTACCTACTGGTACAGTACTTTTATCAATGATGACTGTATACTTGTCTAAGATTTTACCGAGGTCATCAGCTACTCCTAAAATGTATTTAAGATCAGCAGAACCATCAGCACCTGGAGGAGTAGGCAGTGCTAAAAAGATTATTTTTGCATTTTTTATTCCTTCCTCTAGAGAGGTTGTAAAAGATAACCTACCTTGTTTAATGTTTCTTTCAAACAATACATCTAACTCAGGTTCGTAGATAGGCATCTCCATTTGACGCATTTTTTCTACTTTTTTCTCGTCTATGTCAATACAAACAACATTGTTTCCTGTCTCAGCAAAACATGTTCCGGTTACTAAGCCTACATAGCCCGTTCCAACTACAGCAATATCCATTTATAAAAATTAGTTAGATTAATTAAAAGTTATCAAATATACATGAATGGAAGAATAAAAAGTAATCTTAACTGGTTATTTGTCTAATAAAATAAAAACTACTAAATTTGCATCCCTTAAATAAATCTATACGATGATTATTATCAATGTAAAAGAGAATGAAACGGTCGACAGAGCGTTAAAAAGATTCAAAAAGAAATTTGAAAAGACAGGTGTATTAAAAGAGCTTAGAGCTAGAAAAAAATACGAGAAGCCGTCTGTTCAGAAGAGAGACATGCTTATAAAAGCAAAGTACAAAGAGAAAATGATAAGAGAGAACGGAGGTTTCTAAAAAACTTTTCGTAAATTATAGTAGAGATGTATAATATCGATCTCTACTATGATTTCATCTTTTACCAATTATCTAGCACACGAAAAGCGCTTTAGTACCCATACACTAAAGGCGTACATTAGGGATGTGGAATCTTTTTCTACATTTATTGTCACTTCTTGTGACCAAGAGGATATTACTGAAGTGTCTTCTTCTATGATCCGATCTTGGATTGTAGCATTATCAGAAAAACAAAATTCTTCTAAATCTATTAATCGTAAGGTGTCTAGCCTTAGATCATTTTATAAGTTTCTATTACGGGAAAACTACATAGATACAGACCCTACAAAGGGATTGATATTACCAAAAGTAGAAAACAAAATTCCTTCTTTTATCCAAGAAAATCACTTGCATCAGTTATTTGATTCTATCTCTTTTGATGATTCATTTTCAGGTCAAAGAGATCAACTCATTCTTGAACTATTTTATGGTACAGGAATTCGTTTGTCTGAACTAATAAATTTGGAAGAGCATGCTGTTAGCCTTTCTCAAAAAGTAATTAAAGTAAGAGGTAAAGGGAATAAAGAACGAATTATTCCTGTTAATGCAACTTTGTCTTCTTGCATTTCATCTTACTTAGACAAGAAGAGTGATAAATTTAATTCACCTTCTTCTTTACTTATTGTAACTAATAAAGGAGAAAAAACGTATCCTATGTTCATTCACAGGATTGTTAAAAAATATCTTTCTATGGTTTTAGGAGCGGAAAAAAAGAGTTCTCATGTATTGAGGCATAGTTTTGCTACTCACTTGTTGAATAAAGGCGCTGACCTAAATGCCATAAAAGAGTTACTTGGACATGCTAGCTTGGCAGCTACCCAAGTATATACCCATAATACGATGGATAAGCTAAAGTCCGTCTTTGACCAAGCACACCCTAAAGCGTAAGTTAAACCTTAAATACAACTAAATAATGAAACTTCAAATGAGCTCACTAAAATTCGATGCAGATGTAACCCTGCTTGATTTTATTCAAAAAAAAGCCGATAAATTAGATGTCTATTACGATAAAATTATTGATGGAGAAGTAAACCTTAGGTTAGATAATGATAGTTCTAAAGCTAATAAGTTAGTGGAGATGAAATTAAATGTTCCAGGGCATACATTATTTGCGAAAGAACATTCTCGTTCATTCGAAGCTGCCGCAGATGAGGCAATAGAAGCTTTAAGAAGGCAACTAAAGAAGGTAAAAGAAAAGAAGAGGATGTAATCACCATCTTTATAAAAGCATAAAAAAACCAGTTTAAGGCTGGTTTTTTTATGCTCTCCCCACATTTAAATTAGTTTAATACATTTTTTTATAATTTTATTTATGTTTTTGTAACTTTATGTTGTTAAGGTCCGTAACGATATATGTTGTTGTTATTAAAAATCATTGCTTATTAGAAAAAATATTACTTAATCAAACTGTTAGATGTTATGTTTATTAAGAAAGCCACAGACGCTCAGCTAATTACTTGGTATAAAGCTGGGGAGAATAAAGCGTTCGAAGAGTTAGTCAATAGATACAAGAATAAAGTCTTTGTATCTGTTTATGCTGTCGTAAAAGATAAAGCAATTTCAGAAGATATTTTGCAAGAAAGCTTTATCAAAGCAGTTCATAAAATCACTTCACATACCTATTCAGAAGAAGGGAAATTTGGCCCTTGGATAATCCGTATTGCTAAAAATATGGCAATAGATTATTTTCGAAAACAGAAAAAAAATCCTGCCATTTGCATAGATGAAAATGAAGGAATTGTCAATACACTACTATTTTCTGACCCTAATAATCAAGACCTTAATTTATCTGAAAAAGGGAAAGAAAAAATAAAAAACATGATTCACCGGTTACCTTTACCCCAACGAGAGGTATTAATGATGAGGCATTACGCTGATATGAGCTTCCAAGAAATTGCTGAAGCACGTAATGTAAGCATTAATACTGCGTTAGGAAGAATGCGTTATGCCTTGATTAACTTACGTAAAATGTTTGATCAAGAGAACATAACCTATGACAGAATCATCAACCAATGACCCGTATTTAGATTACCTATTCAATGATAATTCAGTTTCTGAGCAAGAAATGGTAGAACAAGAATTATTATTAGATCAGAAAAAAGCTAAAGATATAGCTGCTTATAAAGAAATTTTAGAAGAAACAGCAAAAATTACTTTCTCTCCCTCTCAAAAAAGCGTGGATACTATAATAGCTTACGCAAAAAGCGCTAATTTGCATGCTCTAAATTAATAGCATGCTTTTATGACTAAAAAAGAACGTTACGAATATTTCGTCTCTTATTTTTCTGAAAACCAACCAAACCCCGAAACTGAACTTCGCTATTCTAATCCCTATGAATTAGTAGTTGCAGTTGTATTAAGTGCACAGTGCACTGACAAACGAGTAAATATTGTTACTGAAAAACTATTTCAAGATTTTCCTACTCCTGAATTATTAGCTAAGAGTACATTTGATGAATTGTTTCCCTATATCAGAAGCATTTCTTACCCCAATAATAAAACAAAACACTTGATTGGTTTAGCGAATATGCTTGTGCATGATTTCAAAGGCATAGTACCTAGTGATATAACGGAATTACAAAAGATGCCTGGCGTTGGACGTAAAACAGCAAATGTAGTCGCTTCGGTGGTCTATAATCAGCCGACTATGGCGGTTGATACCCATGTTTTTCGTGTGTCTAAACGTTTAGGTTTAGTTACACAGACGGCAAAAACACCTTTAGAAGTTGAAAAACAATTAGTAAAGCATATTCCTGAAGAGTTAATCCCTAAAGCTCACCACTGGTTGATTTTACATGGAAGGTATATTTGCTTAGCTAGAACACCAAAATGTGATGAGTGTGCCATTACATTTTGGTGTAAGTATTTTGAGAAGAAAAACAAGTAAGCTAATTTATTTGTTCGTTTATAGCGACGTACTTTTATCTAAGAACTTGATTACCTTTCTAAAGTATTCTTCACCTCCAACATCCCATACATTTAAATGATTTGCTTTTTCGATTTTTATGTATGTTTTTTCTTTACTAGGTATGCTGGTAAAATTTTTCTTTGCATATTTTATATCAATTCGTCTGTCTTTATCTCCATGGACGATTAGTATTGGTTGATCAATTTTTTTACAATAGTCGACAGGTCTTGCATCTTTTGGGTTGAATCCTGCTATCTGCCCTGCTCGGTAAATCAAGTAATTCGTTAAAGGCTTAAGATTAAACCCCAGGTGAAGCTTAAAATAATCATGTGTTATTGTTGTAAAGTCAGAAAAAGTGCTTTCAATAACTCCGAACTTGACTCTTTTATCATACCCTAATGCTTGAATGCCAATTGCTCCTCCTAATGATTGACCCCATACTCCAATATTTTCATTTATTTTTTCCTGTTTTTCTAAAACATTAATTAATTCCGAAATGTCTTTTTTTTCTTTGACACCAAATGTACAATGTACTCCTTTGCTTAGTCCATGTGCCCTTGAATCTAAAGCGATTGAATTGTAACCTAAAGATGATAGTCTATTGCTTAACCCTATAAAAGACTCTTTGCCTGATCCGATTCCGTGGAGTAAAATAATTGTTCCTTTTGTAATACCTAGACTTGAATAAGTTAGGTAACTCAAAAGCTCAATTTGGTCAAAAGACTTAAAACTTATGTATTTTCCTTTTAACTGAGTGTTGTTGAAGTCTGAGGTTGTGGTTAAATTACTCCCTCTAATCATCTTAATAAGAGGTGAATTTACTTCAGTAATAAATCGAGGTACGTAAAAGTGTAAAAAGATTAGTACTAAAAAAATCAGACTTATAAGGAGCATTTTGAGCGTTTTACTGTGATTTTTTTGTATAGCAAGTGAAATTATCTTACTCTATCGTAATTTTTTCTTTCCCTAAAAATTTAGGTTTTACATTGAATACGAGGTCATAAAAAACTTTTCCTCTTGCAAATAATTCTCTGATACGTACTTTTTCCTCTCCTTGTCCTTCTGGGTCTTTCGCATTATACCCTATAGCCTCCATTCCGTCAGTGAACCCTAGAAAGATAGCCCGTTCGTTGTGGAACTCTTGAGAAATAATAGTGATTTTATTCTGACTAAACACATGATGTGCACGCATAACCGAATCTAAGGTTCTAAAACCTGCATAGTCTAAAATTATTTTATTAGAAGGAATACCTCTTTTTATTAAGTCTTGAAGAAATCTAGCTGGTTCGTTATAGCTTTTATGCCTATTGTCACCGCTTACGAGGATGTACTCTATTTTACCTGCTTGATATAATTCTACTGCTGCATCAATTCGATATTTATAAAAGAGATTAATAGCCCCTCCCTTTAAAAATTTGGATGTACCTAACACCAACCCTACTTTATTTTTTGGAATCGAAGTTCTTTCAGTGTACGTTTTATTAAAACTATATAGCTCAATAATAACCGTAGGTAGTACTACGACTAGAATAGTTAATAAAACACTATACTTGATAATCTTTTTAATGAATTTGAACACAGGAGAAGAGTGCTAATTTTATATTAAGGAATCCATTTGATATCCTTGAAATTTGGTTTCCTTTTTTCAAGAAAAGCATTTCGTCCTTCCTTTGCTTCCTCAGTCATGTAGGCTAAACGTGTAGCCTCTCCAGCGAATACTTGTTGACCTACCATACCATCATCTGTTAAGTTCATAGCATATTTTAACATCTTAATGGAGGTAGGCGATTTTTCTAATATTTCTTGAGCCCACTGATAAGCAGTATCTTCTAACTCTTCATGGGGAATCACGGCGTTTACCATGCCCATTTCATACGCTTCTTGAGCAGAGTAATTTCGACCTAAAAAGAAAATCTCTCGTGCTTTTTTCTGTCCTACCATCTTCGCTAAATAAGCAGAGCCATATCCTGCATCGAAACTAGTTACATCAGCATCAGTTTGTTTAAATATAGCATGTTCTTTACTGGCTAACGTAAGGTCACACACTACGTGTAAGCTATGTCCTCCGCCTACTGCCCAACCAGGAACAACGGCTATTACTACCTTAGGCATAAAACGAATCATACGCTGTACTTCTAGGATATTTAAGCGGTGCATTCCATCCTCCCCTACATAACCCTTTTCTCCTCTTGCTTTTTGGTCACCTCCACTACAAAAAGAGTAAACACCGTCTTTGGTTGAAGGTCCTTCAGCAGAAAGTAAAATGACACCTATGCTGGTATCTTCTTGTGCATTATAAAAGGCATCTATTAACTCACTAGTTGTATTTGGTCGGAATGCATTCCGTACGTTTGGTCTATTAAAAGCGATACGTGCTACACCATTACTTTTTTTATAGGTAATGTCTTTGTATTCTTTTGCTGTTTTCCAGATAATTTTACTCATAATTTATTTTCCTAAACAATGAAATACATAAGTGCTGCACCTACAAAGTAACCAAGTAGTGCCAACCAACTAATATGCTTAAGATACCAAATAAAATCTATTTTTAGAATTCCCATGATGGCAACACCTGCGGCAGAACCAATAATTAAAGAACTCCCTCCTGTGCCTGCACAGTAAGTAAGCAACTGCCAGAATGAACTATCTTGTGGGTATGTCTCTAAGGAGTACATTTTAGTGGCTCCTGCTACCAAAGGGACATTATCAACGATTGATGATAAAAGCCCTACTAAAACATTCAGTACAAAAATATCTCCATGTAAAGTATCATCTAACCATGAAGCTAATTGGTGTAGCTGACCGCCTGTTTCTAAGCTAGCTACGGCTAGTAATATTCCTAAGAAGAAAAGGACACTTGGTGTATCTATTTTACGTATTATTCCTGGTACAGAAAGTGTTTTCTTATGATCTGTACTTTTTTTACGGTGTATTAACTCTGTTAATACCCACATAACCCCTAAGCTGTATAGCATTCCCATAAATGGAGGTAGGTGTGTGATGGTTTTAAATATAGGTACAAAAAGAAGACCTATGACTCCAAACCAGAATACTAAGTATTGTTCCAGTTTAGTGATTTTATGCTCTTCTGGTTTTGATGGTATTACTGGGGGGCGTTCTAGTATTTCTCGAGAAGTGAATGATAATACAATCAGTGGAACAAGTAGACATAATAAGCTTGGTAAGAAGACAGTTTTTACAACGCTGGTTGCAGAAACTTGCCCGCCAATCCATAGCATAATAGTGGTTACATCCCCTATTGGAGACCATGCGCCTCCAGCATTTGCTGCTATAATAACCATTCCTCCGAAGAACCACATTTTTTCTTCTACTTTAATTAACTTTTTAAGGAGTGCGGCTACAACAATAGCGGTGGTTAAATTATCCAGTAAAGCTGAAAAGAAAAAAGTTACGGTACATACTATCCATAATAGCTTAACCCTATTTTTTGTTTTGATATGCTCTGTAATTACTTCAAACCCTTGATGTGTGTCAATGATTTCTACAATAGTCATTGCTGCCAATAAGAAAAAGATGATCTGAGCTATTTCACCAATATGAAGTAATAGCGTATGGTCAATAAAGGGGATAATGTCTTCTAAGGCGAGTCCACTGTGGTGCAGGATATCATCCCTTCCAAATACTAACACCGTCCAACAAAGTACCCCAGTAATAAGAGCAGAAGCTGTCTTGTCAACTTTAAAGTTGTGTTCTAAAGCAATAAAAATATAACCTAGAACAAATAGTATGATCATCAGTATGTACATGACTTGTTGTTTTAAAAAATAGAACGAAACAAAAGCAATTTTTGCTTTCTAAAAATATGCGTCAAAGGTCAGGTTATTTATCTACAAATTCAACGATATATTAGGATATATAACAGCTCTATTTATGAGGTTGTTGTATACCACAGTGTTAAGAACTTAAAAAATGTTGGGTAGATGGGGTGAAATACATAAAATGAGGTTTATATCAATGCTCATAGTACACGAAAAAAAATGATTTGAGAAAAAGAGTTAGTATTGTTTAGCAAAACAAACGATACAATCACCCTTTAAACTCTCAGATCAATGCAATTAATGTCAAAATTCGCAGATATACTACATAAAGAAGCAGGAAT
>JBGCEI010000035.1:0-14033 GCA_045106295.1 Cyclobacteriaceae bacterium | reverse complement strand
GCATGTTCTTCAACCAATTCTCTACCAAATGTATTTCTACCACCAACTGAACAGTAGTAAAGACCTTGAGGTCCTGGGTAACCACCTACAGGGAATCCTAATGGTAATTGTGTATCCGTATCCATAATGAAATACTCTTGCTCAAATCCGAACCAGAAATCTGCATCCTCATCGTCAATAGTAGCTCTACCATTTGATTCGTGTGGCGTACCGTCAGCATTCATTACTTCTGACATAACTAACCAACCGTTCACTCTTGCAGGATCTCTATAGATAGCAACTGGTACTAATAAACAGTCAGAAGAACCACCTTCTGCTTGTTGTGTAGAAGAACCATCAAAAGACCAGTTTCCGATCTCATCTAATGTTCCTTTAAAATCTTCATGCTCTTCAACTTTGGTCTTAGACCTCATATTCTGAGTTGGCTTATAACCATCTAACCAAATGTATTCTAACTTTATCTTAGCCATTGTGTGTATTTATTAAAAGTTTAGATTAACAATCTGTAAAATCTTTAATCATTGATTTCTGTTTAAACCAGATCAAAATGATACCTCGAATATAACACCTATTTTTTAAAATACCAGAACACTTGTATTTCTTATTTACAACCTATTTATTCACACACACCTAAAATACAGATTAATTATATGAATTATTCAATTTATCATATCCATCACGGTTCCTAATCTAAAGGAATTATTTGTTGTAATATGTAGAAACTAACTATCTTTGTTTTATGAAAAAAGTCGCATTCCATACACTGGGCTGTAAATTGAATTTTTCCGAAACATCTACCTTAGCTAAAACCTTTATAAACGAAGGCTATGAACGGGTAGACTTTTTTGAACCATCGGATATTTATGTCATCAACACCTGTTCAGTCACTGAAAATGCAGACAATAAGTGTCGTAAAGTAGTTAAAGATGCCCTAAAGCTATCTCCAAATGCTTTTATAGCCGTAACAGGATGTTTTGCTCAATTGAAACCTACCGCTATTAGTGAAATACCGGGTGTAGATGCGGTATTAGGTGCATCAGAAAAATTTAAACTACTTGATTTAATAAAAGACTTCGAAAAAAAGAGTACCTCTTCTATTTATCATTCAGAAATAGCTGAAGCAAATACATTTACGAGTGCATATTCTATTAATGACAGAACACGTACGTTCTTAAAAGTACAAGATGGCTGCGACTACACTTGTACGTTTTGTACCATTCCGCTAGCACGTGGTAAAAGTAGAAGTGATACTATTAGCAATGTATTACTGAACGCAAGAAGTATCGTAGATCAAGGAATAAAAGAAATTGTTCTTACTGGCGTAAATACTGGAGACTTCGGAATCATAGATGGCAAACGTCAGACTACCTTCCTAGAACTCGCTAAAAAATTAGAAACGGTAGAAGGTTTAGAACGAATTAGAATATCTTCTATTGAACCGAACTTACTACACAAAGAAGTAATTGACTTAGTTGCTAATTCTTCTAAATTCGTTCCTCATTTTCATATACCACTCCAATCTGGTAATAATGAGTTGCTAGCATCTATGAAAAGGCGCTACAGAAGAGAACTGTATCAAGAACGAGTAGACTACATTAAAAAGCTAATGCCAAATTGCTGTATTGGAGTAGATGTAATTGTCGGTTTCCCTGGAGAAACGGAAGAACACTTCATGGATACATACAACTTCTTAAATGAACTAGATATCTCTTATCTACATGTATTCACTTACTCTGAACGAGTAAACACAGCTGCTCCAGACTTAAAAGGAACAGTAGATCAAAAAACAAGAAATAACCGTTCTCAACGATTACGTATGCTTTCCGATAAAAAGAAACGCTTCTTCTATCAAAGTCAAATCGGAAAAACAAGCTTCGCTTTGTTTGAACAAGAAGAAAATAATGGAATGATGCTTGGTTTCACAGAAAACTATGTCAGAATAGAGCTCCCTTACAATGAACAATACATCAACCAAATCTGTAAAGTAAAACTACTCGATACTAATGATCAATCAGGAAATGTTTCCGTTGAATTAGTAACAGCAGAAGTTTCTATTTCATAGTCATTACAAAAAAAAGGGATGCGATACATTGATCACATCCCTTTTATATTTTTTTATTAGCTTAATAACACTCATCAGCTAAACCAATAGCTTTTTCAATATTATCGAAGTCATCATATACTTTTTTATCTTCTTTACTCATTTGAAGGTATTTAAAGCATCCCATCAAGAGTGGCTTCACTAACTTTTTGTACGACGATTTGTACACCATTGTTCTAGACTTATCTTCTGTATTTAGAATAATAAATTCTTTCTTTTTGATATCAATGTTAGCAACTCCTTCACTTGCTCCTCCATAAAACTCTCCTGCTTCCGTAGCTCCTTTAATTCCAGCAGTGAATGCATCGTCTCCATTCTTCATGGCTTCCTTCGTTTTTGCTCTAGCAATCTCTTTAGTTGCTTCTTCTGTTAAACTCTAGCCTACATTTTGAGCAAGTCCAGTCAACAGCTGATTGGTAGTAGTAGAGTATGGATTTCTAAACAGCACATATTTTTTCCCTTTATACATCTGCTCCACAAAGGCATCTTTTTCTTTTAGGTATTGTTTTACTTTTCCATTAATCGTTTGTGTAAAAGACACTACTTTCTCTGAAGTATAGACCGTAACCTTACCACTAACAGATTTCACTTCTATTTCTTTAGCATACCATGTAGCAGGTGCTTTAATTTGTTTTACATCTCCAGTAATACGCTAACCTCCTACTAACACAATTGTTCCTTTCTGGAACACCTTTGTATCATCTGTATAATCAGCACCAGAAACACTACTAGATAAATAACCGTCTTTGTATGGGTAATACGCTTGTTCACCTTGTGTAATAGACTTTAACTCGCTAGAAGAAAAAGAAGTCACATAACTATCATTGCTTTCAGCGAAGTACAATCCTTTGTACATACTCCCTCCGTTTGGTTTATTCGGATTCAATGGAATAGCTTTTTGGAAAGCAACAACACCAGTCTTCTTAGTGCCGCTAGCTAACGTTACACTCCCTTTTTGGAAATTTTTAGCTTGATCGTTGTACACTTTTTCACCACCCTTCGTAAGATCAGATACTTTCATTAGCAAACCATACGCTGACACATCATTTCTGTCGTATTTGACTTTCTTTTTATCAGCTCCTTTGATTACTAGCGTTTCTAAAACTCCATTTATCGTTTTTAACTGAAGTTCTCCTGATACCTTCTTGCCATCTACTGTTTTTAAATAACCAGGTGTCATTTTAGTGTTTTTAACCTTGTCGCCCATCACTACTTGTTCAAGCATCCATTTGTAGAGATCTTCTGGGCTTTCATTAGTAGGAATACTAATTCGTAAACCATACGCTTTCAAACTAGCAGCAGGGAATTTCGTTTTTTCTTTAGCTCCTTTCAATAAAGTAACAGTACTTGGAGGATTGCCAGATAAAGAAATTTGTCCTTATAACGTATGTCCTGATTTCAGAACGACATACCCTTTTTGGAATTCAGAAGTTCCTTTTTTCCATTTGTAATATTTATTTTCTGTTTCATTTGTTTAAGCTTGTATTCCTACAAATAATATGGACAACAAGACGAAAGATGTAAATAGTCTTTTCATAATAACCTTACTTATTTTCAATAAAGTTAGTCACTAGATTTTCTAAAAACGAACAATAGGATATAGTTTCGATAAAGAGACTGATTAATCGTTAACAATGAAAGAATCAAAGAATAAATTTAAAAAACACTACCAATCAACATTTCCATTCCTTTGTCTAAAACCTCAGATTACCTTTGATATATTCTTACTTTCAGGCGTTCTATTAGTAAATACATAACAGGAACAATAACTAGTGTTAAGAAAGTAGCGATGAATAAACCATAGATTACAGTCCAAGCTAACGGTCCCCAGAAGATCACATTATCACCACCTACATATACCTTTGCATCAAATTCACTAACTAAAGTAGCAAAATTTATGTTCAGCCCTGTTGCCAAAGGAATCAACCCTAAAATGGTAGTAATGGCAGTTAATAGTACGGGTCTCAAACGGGCCTTTCCCCCTTTAATAATCGCTTCTTTTAATTCATCATCAGTAACAAAGGCGTTATCATCAAGACCACGTTCTACTTTCTTTCTATCAATTAATAGTTGAGTATAATCTAATAATACTACACCATTGTTTACTACGATACCAGCTAATGAAATTATTCCCATCATCGTCATCATAATTACAAAAGGAGCACCTGTAATCACAATTCCTCCAAAGACACCAATCAAACTCAAGAAAATCGCTACCATGATAATTCCTGGCTTAGAAACCGAATTAAATTGAAAAATTAAAATGAAGAAAATTAGAGCTAATCCAGTAAAAAATGCTCCCATTAAGAATGCCATTTGCTTATTCTGCTCTTCTATCTGACCTGTATAATCAATTTTAATGGATGCAGGTAAATTTTTATAGCTCTCCATTTCCTTCTGAATTTGATTAACAATTACACCTGCATCAGTATAACCTGGAGCTAAGGCAGAATAAAGCAACACTGCACGTTTCATGTTATCATGCTTAATAGCATTGTAAACAGAATTATTTTTTCTAGAAGCAACCGATGAAACAGGGACTTCTTTTATCTGACCTGATGATTGGTCTCTAAATGTTATCTTTTGTTCAAAAATGGCACTCTTATTATACTTATCTCTCTCGTTAAATCGAACATAGATATCATAGTCATCACCACCTTCTTTGTAAACTCCAGCTTTCGCTCCAAATATAGAGTTTCTCAATTGCTGTCCCACTTGTCCAGCGCTTACGCCTAACTCTCCAGCCTTTTTACGATCTATATTTACCAACATAGCAGGCTTTGCTTTATTGACATCAATATTTAGCTGATCTATTCCAGCAATATTTTTAGAATTGATGTAGTCTTTCATTTTTTCAGCTGTAACAATCAATTCATTGTAGTCTTTTCCTTCTAACTGAATACTTATCGGATAACCAGCAGGTGGGCCTGCAGCGTCCTTTTCAACAGAAATGGAAACTCCAGGATAGATACCCTTCAATGATTCCTGAACCTTAGCCTGTAATAATTTAGAATCAGCTCCTTTTCTAAACTTAAACTCTCGCATAGTTGCAGTAATCTTTCCTCTATGAGGCATCTCTGCTTGAGAACCTCCATCTGTTTGAGGGTTTCCAGCTCCGGCACCTACCTGAGCTACTGCACTTTCTACCAAGAAATTCTCTCCTTGATCAATGTATTCACTTCCATACAACACATCAAAAACACGGTCTTCAACTGCATGTGTAATGATATTTGTTTTTTCAATATCTGTGCCTTCAGGATACTCTATGTAAACAATAATTTGGTTGGGCGAATTATCCGGAAAGAATTCGACTTTAGTTCTTTGACTACCTACTGAACCTCCAAAACCTCCAAAAGCAACAAAAAGCAATACAAATGTTCCAATTAAAATAAAGACAGGCCTATACCCTTTTAATGCTCCAGTGATAATTTCCCCATAAAAACGTTCCCATTTTGGAAGAGATTTATTTTGAAAACCATTTACCATTGGTCTTAGAAATAAGCGATAAGCCCAAAGCATAATTGCTGTAAAAAGCATAATAACACCCAATGATCTAAAATCCCCACCAAATAAAATAATCAATAAACCTATTCCACCTATAATTGATGTAATACGAATTATTTTCTTCAAAGGCATATTTTCATCCTCTACAGACATAAACCTAGATACAATCACAGAGTTAAAGAAAATTGCTACAAATAAAGAGGATCCCAAAACAACAGATAATGTCACAGGGAAATAAATCATAAACTGCCCCATCACACCTGGCCACATACCAAGAGGTACGAATGCAGCAACAGTGGTAAGAGTTGAAATAATGATAGGATAAGCAATTTCTCCAATACCTTTTTTAGCTGCTTCCAATCTAGTCATTCCTTCTTCATCCATAAGGCGGTAAGCATTTTCTACAACTACAATACCATTATCAACTAGCATACCTAGCCCCATAATTAATCCGAAAAGGATCATCGTATTCATCGTATAGCCCATAGCACTTAATATCATAAGTGACATAAACATGGACATAGGAATGGCAAAACCTACGAATAGAGCATTCTTAAAGCCTAAGAAAAACATCAATACAGTTACTACTAGAATTACCCCGAAAATAATATTATTCACTAAATCATCTACTTGACCAATAGTTTTAGATGATTGATCATTTGAGATTGTCACTTTGAGATTTGTCGGAAAAACGTTTTTCTTCGCATAATCAACAATATCACGAATTTGCTCAGCTGCTAACACCATATTTTTCCCTGATCTTTTCTTGACATCAAGCATCACCACAGGAACTCCTTTTTCTAACTCCGTATCAAATTCCCTTGCATAGGTAGTTTTCTCTTTGTCTTTGAAGCTAACTTTTGCAATATCAGTTAAGTAAACAGCTCTTCCTTTTTCTGACTTAACAACAAAGTCTTTCAATTCACTAGGTCTCTCTATCTCACCAATAATGCGAATATTTCTTCGTTGCCCACCAGTGATTAAGTTACCAGCCGACATAGTAACATTACCATTACTAATTGCATTAATAACATCATTAAAACTTACCTGAGCAGACATCATTTTATAAATATCTACCGCTACCTCAACTTCTTTATCCTCAGCACCTCTGATATCTACTTTCTTGATTTGCTTTAAATCTTCAATCTCATCTTGGAGGTATTCACCGTATTCCTTTAATTGATCTACTGGATAATCTCCACTAATATTGATGTTCAGAATAGGTGTTTCTTCTGATAGACTTAACTCAAAAATGTTAGGTTCAACTTTTGCATTGTTAAAAGTTGGCCAATCCTCACTAGAGGTTTCCGCTTCTACCTGATCTTTTACCTTTTGCTTAGCAGCATCTACGGTAATACCTTCTTCAAATTCGGCAACAATCAATGAATAGTCTTCTTGCGAAGTAGACGTAACATCAATTACACCACTAAGTGTTTTCAGTTTATCTTCTAAAGGATCCGTTATTAATTTTTCAATATCCTCCGCGGTATTACCTGGGTACAAAGAACTAATATAAATCTTCGTTTCTCTAATTTCAGGAAAGTTCTCCCTAGGCATACTATTAAAGGCAGAATAGCCAAGATACAAGAACAAGGCCATGAGTACATACATCGTAGTCTTGTTGTTGATTGCCCAAGTAGAAAGCTTAAATTCCTTATTTACTTTCTGTTGTTGATCACTCATGATAGCTTATTTTCTGATTGAAATTAGTTTTACATTTTGACCATCCTTCACGCTTCTAGCTCCTTCTTGAATAATCTCGTCACCTGCTACTACTCCAGAAATTACTTCTATCTTATCTCCTTCCGTTTTCCCAACTTTAATGATTTTTTGCTCAGCCTTTGCAAGGAGCGTATTATCCTTTTTCTCCTTATTGGAAATGCTATACACATATTGTTCTCCATCTGCATTCTCAGAAATAATACTTAATGGAATAAGGATGGCTTTTTCGTTCGTATAATCATTGATCTGGATGCGAGAATTTAAGTTTGGCTTCACATTCTTAGTTCCTGAAGGTACAGACACTTCTACTTTGAATGTTCTGTTTGCAGGGTCTATAAAGCTACCTACTTGTCGTACTCTAGAGGTAACTGAAGAACCTAGAATCGGAAAATCTATGATCACTTTCTTCCCTAAAGTTATGCTGTTCAAATAGGTCTCAGGAATACTAGATTCAACATACATATTGTTCAGGTTTACTATTCTAAAAATTTCTGATCCAGGCCCTGGAGAAACAATTGTACCTTCTTCTTTGATCACATCATCAATTGTACCACTAAAAGGAGCAGTAATTTGAAATTTAGCAAGCTGCTTTTCTAACTGCTTCTGACTATTTTCTTGTGTGATATGGTCAGCCTTTGTTTGTAGAAATTGAATCTCTGATCCAATGTTATTCTCCCAAAGAGACTTTTGCTTTTCATATATAATCTTAGCCAACTCAGCTCTAGCTTTTACTTGTTCTAATTGCTCTTTCAAGCCTCCATTATCAATTGAAGCAAGTATTTGACCTTTCTTAACATATTGACCTTCTTTTACATATACTTTTTGTAGCAGTCCTGATACTTCAGGATAGATCAATACATTTTGTTTTGTCTTTACATCACCTTGTAACTCAACATAGTGAATAAATTTCTCTTCTGATAAAACAAAACTTGTTACTAATGGAATATTTTTATTTTTACTTAAGCTGCTTAGTTTAGCATCCAATTGTCCAATTTTGGTAGACAATTCCAATTGCTCAATATTTAATTCCTGTTTCTTTTTTCTGATTTGCTCTATATTATTAGATGTCAATACATCTTCTAATGAAGATGCTTCTTTTCCTCCGCAAGCAGAGAGTAATGTAATAGCGAGAAGTAAGTGGTTTCTTTTCATATTTTTAGATGTTAAGATTCTTAGACTACCGTGCCTGCGGCAGGCAGGTTATATTTTGAGATAACGGATTTAGAGAGTATTTTTTTTCATTCCTTAATTATTTAATCTCTTCATTATTAATTATAAATTATTCATTCTTAATTAATACCCCCATTGCTTTATCTCTATCTATTTTTCCAATGATTAAATCATACAAAGTAGAATAGTAGTTGGTCTCTGCTTCTTTGTAAATGCTTCTTACATTCAACACTTCTTGCTGACTTCCCGCTCCTATCTTTTGTTTTTTAATAGATGAGTTGTACACGCTCTTCGCTAAAGTCAATGTATTCCGGACATTGGTTAATTTCTCTAAACTGTTGTAATAAGCAATATTCGCTTGCGCTAACTCTAGGTCAATTTGCTTCTCTAACTGACTTCGTTGTACTTCTAATTTCTTGATTTCTACTTTTGCCTTCTGAATATTAGCACTCTTACGGAAACCATCGAAAATAGGTAGATTCATACTCAAGCCAACTAATGAGTAGTTAAACCAATTATTTGTCTTAAATAAATCACGTGCATGGAGTCCACCTGTTACTGCTCCTGTGGTTCCAAACAAAGACAAGGAAGGCAAATACTGTCCTTTAAAATTCTTTTCATTCAATCTTTGTAATTGAATAGTTGTATTTAACAAGCCATACTCTACTCTATTTGAATAGTTCAGTACTGCCGTTTCTTCTTTTTCTTTGAATACATCTTCGCTGATAGAGTCAGATAAAGTGATTGACTCTTTTAAATCCATTCCCATCTGAAACTGAAGAATATTGTAACTGTAGGCTACTACTCGTTCTAAATTTTGCTTCTCATTTAATGTATTGTTGTAGTTAATTTCTACTTGCTGAAAATTAATTTCCTCTTCTAGACCCACTTCATAGATCTTCTTGGTCGTTTCCATTAAATCCTTAATTTGGTTTAAGGTAACATTCAAGAAGTCAAGTCGTTCTTCTGCTATCAATACGCCATAATATGCTTTAGATACATTGGCAACCACCTCTATTTCAGATTGTTTCTTTTGCCTTTTTGCTAACTCTTTGTATGTTTTGGATGCTTTTAACCCTATGAAGTAAGACGCATTAAATAATAGTTGTGTCGCATTAGCGCTGATATCTCCTTCGTAGGGAACTCCAAATGCAAATGATCCAACTTGCCCGGCAGGGATTTGAGAAAAGAAACCTGTTCCTCCTGGGCCAAAATTACTCCTGAAATTAAAATTCCTTGTCAACCTACCCGATCCATTGATCTGTGGCAACCCATCTGCCAAGGTAGCTTTAATGTCTTTTTCAGCAGATTGTATGTCTAAGTCCGCCAATTGCATACTTTCTTGATGTTGCAAGGCATATTCAATAGCTTCGTTCAACGAGTAAGTAACGCTACTGTCTTGCGCAATCCCAAAAAAAGGAATTAGCAATATGCTTAATAAAAAACTAATCTGTAATCGGTTCATAGCTGTCATAAACTTCTCTTCCTTTTGCTGTTACTATTCCCAACAGGAAATGTTTAAATAATTGGTTGTACACATCTAAATGATCAAACTCTTGAGGATTAAAATAAACAGGATCAAATATGAACTCAAATTGATAATATAATAACTTACTAAACACAATAGGAGATACATCTTCCCTGTACAAACCATCCTTTATTCCTCGTTCAATATTCTGGGTAATTCTATCTTTAATACTCGTTTCATGAAACACTTCTATCTTTCGCCATACATCAGGGTAATATTTCTTCATGTCAAACACAGCAGAAGGATTCATCCTGAGTATCAGTGACCTCGTATGATCTGCCAAGCGGTGCATGTGTTCAATAGCATCACCGCTATCTTCTTCTATCTTTTCATAGTCTTTCTCATCTTGAGCTAAGTGAAACTGTGCTGATAACAGAATTAACTGCTCCTTATCTTTTACAAATTGATAAATGGTCTTTTTCGAAATGCTCAGTTTAGAGGCTATCTCATCCATTGTTATGCTTTTAAAGCCATAACGCATAAAAAGCTCATCGGCTCCTTTAATTATTCTATTTTTTGTCTCTTCTGACACGAACAACAAAACTAAGGAAACTTTAATTAAGACAAAAGTTTCCTTAGTTTTATATTTAATTATTTAAAGCTACAGAGTGTTAAGAACCAAAACAGCAGTATCTTTGTTCTATCATTTGCAGAATATAAAAACAAATCATGAAAATTAGTATTCTAGGTTGTGGCTGGTTAGGACTCCCTTTGGCTAAAAGCTTAATAAAAGCAGGGCACGAGATAAAAGGGTCTACTACTAGTAAAGAAAAAATTGAACTATTAAAAGAAGCACAAATTGTTCCTTATCAAATTGACTTAAGTGAATTCAAGGTGATAGATGATTCCTTCTTTAATAGTGATGTTTTAATTCTTTCCATTCCCCCCAAAAGAAAGACTAAGGGAGACAAGTTCCACATCAATCAAGTAAAAAGAATTCTAGGCTACGTAGAGAAAAGTTCTATCAAACGAATTATTTACACCAGCTCCACCTCTATTTATCCAAACACCAATAGTGAAATAGACGAAACACTAACCATCAATAAACTGACAACAGGAAATACTTGCTTATTCGAAGCAGAAAATTTAATTCTTGGTCAACAACACGCAGAATCCGTTATTTTACGTTTAGCAGGTCTTTATGGTCCAGAAAGAAACATCATTAATAGAATGTCAGGTAAAGAAGGATTAACTGATGGTAACGTCCCTGTAAACATGGTTCACTTGGATGATGTAATTGCTTGTATGCTTAGAATGATTGGTGACGAAAGTGTAACAGGTATTTTTAATATCTGTGCAGAGCAACATCCTACTAAAAAGACTTTTTACAACTGTTTAGCTTTAAAAACGGAGTATTCTGCTCCTGGATATGTTACGAATGAAAAAGAAGATTCTTTTAAAATCATCTCTAACCAAAAGATTCGAACTTTTTTAGGACGTCCATTTATTTATCCAGATCCGCTGTTATTTCCTGTAGATTAAATTTTAATCGAATATTGGGAACTGAAAAATAAGTTTTTAGGTTATCTTTACAACAACATTAAAATTCAATTACAATGGTTACTATCTCTGAAAAAGCAGAAAAACAACTCGGTACATTTAGGAAAGAAGAAGGATTTTCTGACAATGCTCATGTACGTGTATCTGTAAAAGGTGGTGGTTGTTCTGGATTAATGTATGACCTTAACTTTGATGAAACCATCTCAGAAAGTGACGAAGTATTCGAAGACAAAGGGTTTAAAATACTAGTTGATAAGAAAAGCCTCCTTTATCTGTTAGGAACTACATTAGACTTCTCTGATGGTTTAAATGGAAAAGGATTTCAATTTGTAAACCCAAATGCATCCCGAACCTGTGGGTGCGGTGAAAGTTTTGCTGTTTAAATAGCAATCCCATTTAGTTAATCATTAACGTCATTCTCGAGACATCGGGAATCCCAAACAGTACTACCACCACAGGAAAAATAAGCACTAACTTTGACTGATTCCCCATTTTCATGGGGATGACGAATTATTATGCCTAACGTCTCAAATCTACTGTCTAAAACAGCAACTTATATACTCGCTGTTTCAGCCTGTCTATCTACTTTTTTCACTAATCCCTGTAATACTTTACCTGGACCACATTCTACAAAAGAATTGACACCATCAGCTAACATCTGTTCTACGGACTGAGTCCAACGAACTGGCGCTGTTAACTGAGCAACTAAATTAGTTTTGATAGTAGCTACGTCTATTTCTGCTTTAGCAGATACGTTTTGATACACTGGACAAGAGGGCTCAGAGAATGTAGTTGCTTCAATAGCTGCCGCTAACTTTTGTTTAGCAGGGTCCATTAAAGGGGAATGAAATGCTCCGCCTACTGGCAATACTAGTGCTCGTTTCGCCCCCATTTCTTTCGCTTTTTCACATGCTATTTCTATCCCTGATTTTGTACCAGAAATCACTAACTGACCGGGACAATTGTAATTTGCTGCTACCACACCATCAACTCCTGCACATAATTCTTCTACTTTTTCATCTGGCAAAGCCAAAATAGCTGCCATCCCCCCAGGGTTTTGCTCACATGCTTCTTGCATGGCTAAAGCTCTTTTACTGACTAATCGCAACCCATCTTCAAATGAAAGCGTACCATTAGCTACCAAAGCAGAAAATTCACCTAATGAATGTCCGGCTACTGCATCGGCAGAAAAGTCTTCTCTCGTTTTAGCCAATATTACGGAATGTAGAAAAATAGCGGGTTGAGTTACCTTTGTTTGCTTTAACTCTTCATCTGTTCCACTGAACATAATATCAGTAATAGAGAAACCTAAAATATCATTTGCTTGATCGAACAATGCTTTTGCTTCGATATTCGTATCGTAAAGATCTTTTCCCATTCCTACAAATTGGGATCCTTGTCCAGGAAAAATAACTGCTTTCATTTTGTTAAATTAGGTACTAGCTTTTAGCATTTAGCTTCTAGCTTTTCTTTTTAGTTATAATTCGAGATCAAGGTGTTATGCTCTTAACCTCTTTGCCACAAAAGTAAGCAATAAAACGAAAACTCATAAAAACCTACCTATTTCTTCTTCCGTTGGAAGTCTACAACTTTCTCTTTTTCCAAAAAAACGGTATCTATTTTTTGCAATCCAACGATAAACGGTATCTCTTAATTGGCTAGGAAAAAGAGCTATCCCATAAGCAACCGCTTTACATGGAAAAGGCAGGTTCAAAAACACTTTCATTGCAGCAGTAGACTGTTGGTAGACGATGCCATTATCATAAAAGATAAAACTGTCAAAATCAGTTTTATCTAATTCCTTTTCTTGAAGTATGTATTGACCTAATGAAGATTGTAGGGAAGCAAAGAACAAGCTTTTCTTTTTATCTTTTCGAATAAAAAAGTTTATCCAAAAGTTACAGAGGTTACATTCGCCATCGAAAAAAATCACTTTTTTCTCAAAAAGAAGCTGTTCATAATCCATTAGTTATCGTTTAATGGTAATAAATCCCTTTTGTGAATCTTTCTCGCCAGAGCCTTTAAATACAACATCGTACTGATAGAAATACGTTCCATCAGTTACATTATCTCCATTCCATGAGAAATCAGGTTCATCACTTTCAAAAACAGTGATTCCCCAACGATTTACAATCACGATGTGTAACGTCTCTACAAATAGACTGTTCAATGGCATAAACTGTTCGTTTAGTCCATCTCCATTAGGCGTAAAAATATTAGGCAAAGAAAAATCACTACAATTTTCAATACACACTTCTTCACTGAACGCACTCTCGTTTCCTTTTTCATCCACTGCTGTCACTACATAGCAAGCTTCTCTATCTGCCACTAAAAAGCTATCGAGCAGCGTACTGTCTATACTAAATATAATAGTATCTATCACTTCAAAAGAATCCGCTCCTTGTTTACGGTAGACTTTAAATAATTCAATATCGTTCCTAGGTCCACCAAATTGACTTGGAGTCAAAGGAGTAGTCCAAGTGATTTCATTAACTAACGGCAAGGTAA
>JBGCEI010000034.1:0-11141 GCA_045106295.1 Cyclobacteriaceae bacterium | reverse complement strand
TTTATTGGATAAAGCGAAGCAAAAAGGAACAGGTAAATGGACTTCTCAGGATGCTATGAACTTAGGTGTGCCGATTCCGACTATCGATGCAGCGGTAAGCATGAGAGCATTGTCTTCGCTTAAAGCAGATAGAGTAGCAGCGGATAAAGCGTATAACCTAAACGACAATATCCCTATAAGTACTGACAAGCAGGCTATGGTGAAAATGGTGGAAGGAGCATTACACGTAGCATTTATTACAGCTTATGCACAAGGAATGCACATGCTGTACGAAGCATCTAAAGAATATGGATACGGAACAGATTTAGAAGCAGTAGCTAGAATCTGGAGAGGTGGATGTATCATTAGAGCGTCTTTATTGGAAGACATCAGAAAAGCATACGATGCTGAGCCTAACTTACAGAACTTATTGCAGTCAGATGTATTTGTACAAAAAGTAGTGGCGGACTATCCTGCTATCAAAGAGTTTATTGAATTAGCAGCAAACAAAGGTCTACCATCTATGGCATTTGGAGCGTCATTTAATTATTTAGGAGCATTTATTACAGATAGATTACCACTAAATGTAGTACAAGCACAGAGAGATTACTTCGGTTCTCATACTTACGAAAGAACAGACAGGGAAGGAATCTTCCATACTGAGTGGGAGAGGTAATTATTCTTTAATGGTCATAGATTTAAAAAGTGCGTTATCAGTAGCTAATGACTATGATAGCTCACTTTTTTTTGAGTTTTGTTATTTGGAATCTGGAATTTACCTCACAGAATGCTTAAACCTCCTATGAGACCACAGCCAATCCGTTGGGCTATCTTTTATATCTTGTTCTAATCGCTCAATAAATTTTTCGATGATTATATGCTCTCCTTTTTCACCTACTTCGTGTGGTGTAGAAGCAAGCATGCTGACTTCATAAGTATAATATCCTCTTTTTACTCTTTTCATAGAGCCATACGCCACAGGGTATTGAAGTTTCTTTGCCATTTGATCTACTCCCACATAGAAAGGTGTTTTTATACCAAAGAACTCAGGGAAATAATTAGATTTCCCTTTTTGTGGAGACTGATCTGTTCCAAACCCATATGATCGTTGTTCTTTTTTATTTTTAATGATTTCCCTCAGCGCTGTTTGCATAGGTAATGGTGTAACTCCAAAACGGGAGCGTAGTTTAAACATCAATTTTTCAAAGAAAGGGCTATTAACTGGCTTGTAAAGAGGGGCGTTAATTACGCCTGAATATAGAGTAAAAAGAGGCATGTACCATTCCCAGTTGCAAATATGACCACCAGTGTACAACATAGAACCTCCATTATCGAGGTGTTTTTGCAGTTCGGGGGAGATTGTTGTTTTGCACCTACGCATCAACTCTTCTTTAGAAATAGTTAGCGTCTTCATGATCTCTACAAATACGTAGCTTAGGTTTTTATAAAATCCCTTTCTTAGTCGACGAATCTCTTGCTCACTTTTTTCAGGGAAGCAGATTTTCATATTTTCTGTAATCACCTTTTTTCGGTATCCAACTATGTAATTCATGACTACATAAAAAATAAAAGAAAGACCATACAGAATGGAAAGAGGAAGCCTAGAAATAAGTCGTATAAAAAACATGGGTTTTTTTTTTACAATATTACGGTATTTACCACATTGTGCCTACAAATATTCAATTAGAATCATTAAATTTATTTTCTTCAATTAAAATAATTACACTATTGAAAACGAGACTGATTTTATTGGTGTTATGCACTAGTTTGTTCGCTTGCGATAATTTGCCCTCTACGCCACCCCCAAAAGAAGAGAGTGAAAAGAGTGTCCCTTCAAACATAGATATCTCCATGCAAGACCCTAAGTCTATCCCTAACTCGGATGTGGTTTTGTATAAATTAATTACCACTCAGCTACCTACTAATCGTTTCGAAAAGCGAATTGCCAGTCAGTTGCCTCGTTATTGCTGGAATCTATTATTCAAAAATGTAAAGACAAATGAATCCCATGTACTGGACTCGGTACAGAAAATGGTCATAGACTCCTATTACATCACTACCACTAAAGAAGGCGATACACAGTTGTTTTACAAAATAATAACAGACGATTTTAATCAAGATGGAGCATTGAGCGAAGAAGATCCTTTTTGCTTATTTCTCTCCAATCAAAATGGGAGAAACCGTAAACGACTCACACCTAAAGGCTATCATGTGTTAGACTGGTTCTATCACCAAGAGAGCAATCAGGTCTTGGTAGATGTCTTAAACTTAGAAGATGCTACTTCGCATAGTTTGATTATTAATTGCTTGACTCAGCAAATTGTTTCTGATCAATTGAAAAAAGTAGCGGATAAAAAAGTACGCAACGTATTTCAACAAGTTTGGGTGAACGATAAGTAACTAAGCCTATGTTTTTTATTCTTTCCAAAACGCTACATGTTTTCGCCCAGCCCATTATTTGGATGGCAGGAGGGCTTTTATTCGCTCTTGTTACAAAAAATCAAAAAAGAAGAAAAAAAGCATTGCTTATCACGGTTAGTCTTTTTCTTTTTTTTACCAACGATTATTTAGGGAATAAGATGTTTAAATGGTGGGAAGTAGAGCCCACTTCTATTTCATCGGTAGCTCATGCATCTTATGGGGTTATCTTAAGTGGAGTGACTAATGCCGAAATACAACCGCAAGATAGAGTCTACTTCAATAAGGGAGCCGACCGAGTGACCCAAGCCATACAATTATTTAAACTTGGAAAAATAGACACCTTAATTGTAACTGGGGGTAGTGGGTCCTTACTTGGAAATGAAAAGAATAAAAGTACGGAAGCAGAGAAAATAGCTTTTGTAATGGAATACTGTGGTGTTCCTCGTACTCAAATTATATTAGATAATGATGCAAAAAACACCAATCAAAACGCTATTAATACTGCTCAATTAGTAGGCGACGCTTCTTGCCTTTTGATAACCTCGGCCTTTCATATGAGGCGGGCAAGTGCCTGTTTTGAAAAAAGGGAGATCAATTTTATTCCATTTCCGGTCGATTACTACACGCATCAAGATGAGTTTGGCTTTCAAAACATTATTCCATCTGCGGCAGCAATCCCTGCTTGGACCAAACTAATCAAAGAATGGATAGGCTATACCATGTATTCCTTAGTGGGGTATGTGTAAAACGAATTACTTAGAAATGAAGTGTTTCAATTGCTTAATTCTTAATTTTAAGATCTAAAATTTATAACCTCTCATGAAATCTGTACCATTAGAAAAGACACATCAAGCACTAGGAGCAAAAATGGTCCCCTTTGCAGGATTCAATATGCCATTGAAATACGCTTCAGAAATTGAAGAACACCTATGTGTAAGAGAAAAAGCAGGTCTTTTTGACGTCTCGCATATGGGGGAATTTATTGTCGAAGGCTCAGACGCCTTAGATTGGATTCAGTATGTTACCTGCAACGACGTATCTAAATTAGTGATTAGTCAGGCACAGTACTCTTGCTTAATGAATGATGCAGGAGGTTTAGTAGATGATTTATTGGTGTATAAACTGGCAGATGAAAAGTATATGCTAGTGGTAAATGCCTCTAATATTGAAAAAGATAAAGCATGGATTCTACAACATAAGAACAATAGAAAAGCTGAATTCACCGATATCTCAGAAGAAACTATTTTATTGGCCTTACAAGGACCAAAAGCACAAGCCATTCTTCAAGAAATTACTTCGGTGCAATTAGAAGAAATTCCTTTTTATCATTTTACAGTTGGAGATGTAGCAGGTATCCAAGGAGTAACTATTTCAGCTACTGGATATACAGGATCTGGAGGATACGAGCTGTATGCACCAAAAGAGTATGGGCAGGTTTTGTGGGATGCTTTATTGAAAGTTGGGGAAGGTGTGGTTCAACCAGTAGGTCTAGGTTGTAGAGATACACTACGATTAGAAAAAGGCTATAGTTTATATGGGAATGATATTAACGATGAAACCTCACCTTTAGAAGCAGGTTTAGGTTGGGTTGTTAAATTAAAAAAAGGTGATTTTTTAAGTCAGGCTATTCTTCAAAAGCAAAAAGAGGCAGGTCTTTCAAGAAAACTAGTAGGAATCAAAGTAGTAGGAAAAGGAATCCCTAGAAAAGACTATGCAGTCACAAAAGACGGAAATAAAGTTGGCGTAGTTACCTCTGGATCTTTTTCTCCATCCTTAAAAGAAGGAATTGCCTTGGCTTATATAGAGACTGAATTTTCTAAAATAGGTACAGAATTGACACTAGTACAAGGTAGAAGAGAAATAGCTGTCGAAGTAGTGAAAACACCGTTTGTGTAACGTATGAAAAACATAGAAATTTGTTTAAGCCCTGATTTAGTTCATCTGCATGATGTAAAAGGGAAGTGTGTCGTAGTCGTAGATATTCTCCGTGCTACTTCTAGTATGGTCTCAGGCATAGCGCATGGAGTAGGGAGTATTATCCCAGTTACTTCAGTAGAAAAATGTAAAGAACTACAAGCTACTGGCTGTCTTGCTGCTGGGGAAAGAGGAGGAGAAAAAGTAGCAGGAATGGATATGGGGAACTCCCCATTCAGTTACATGGAAGAATCTCTGAAAGGAAGAAATATTGCGATGACCACAACCAACGGTACGGTGGCCATAGAAAAGTCCAGTGAAGCAGACCATATCTTGATAGGAGCTTTTTTAAATATTAGCGCAGTAGCTCAAAAAGTAAAAGAACTAAATCAAGATACACTTATATTTTGTGCTGGATGGAAAGGTAGGGTAAATGCAGAGGATACGTTGTTTGCAGGGAACCTGATTGATTTAATAACAGATACACATATGTACGCTGATGATGCTACCCGTATGGCGTATACCTTGTACAAAGGAGTAGAAGACTCTCTAAAAGAATATCTGATGCAATGTGATCATGCAAAAAGGTTGGAACGACTCAATATTCGAAAAGATATTTCCTTTTGTTTGAAAAAGGATGAGTACTCGATTGTCCCAGAATGTATTGATGGAAGGATTAAATAAAAAAAGGATATGTTAGAAACATCTCCTTTTTTTATTTAAAGCAAAAATTATTTTTACTTTGTTGCTTTTTTCTGATTATCGTGAGAGTA
Source organism: Cyclobacteriaceae bacterium (assembly GCA_045106295.1). GTDB lineage: Bacteria > Bacteroidota > Bacteroidia > Cytophagales > JAAEPT01 > WTJX01. Next base: position 6,054 of record JBGCEI010000034.1, on the reverse strand, counting down.
GTTTATAATATTCCCTTCAAAATCTAATAGGCTCTTCTCGTCTAAACCATTACCATCAAGGTTAAGAGTCGTAAGGTGTCCCATTAATTTAAAGTTTTCAGGTAAACCACCACGTAATAAGTTGTTTTCTAACTCCAATACTTCTAAAGAAGTAATGTAGGTAAGGTCAACAGGGATAAAACCAATTAAACGGTTATTATTTAGATGAATCTCATCAAGCTTTCTTAGTTTACCTAATTCATGAGGGATAAATCCACCTATTTGATTAGATGATAAATCCAATACTCTTGTATCTAAGTTATTACCTAAACTATGAGGGATAGAACCTTCTAGTTTATTGTTGTTAAGTTCTAAGTATCTAAGTTTAGATAAGTTACCAATTGACTCTGGTATCTTGCCTTCAAATTCATTGAAACTTAAGTTAAGGCTTATTAAACCATTGACATCACCTAAACCAGTTGGTAAATCACCTGAGAGATGATTAAAAGATAGGTCAATAGAAGTTAGCTTAGATAAGTTAGACAGTCCAGCGGGTAATTTACCACTGATATCGTTACTGCTTAAATCTAGATGAACTAATTCAGTAAGTAAGGCAAGTTCTTCAGGTAATTCACCCTCTAAATTGTAGTTAGGTAAATCAATAGCGACTACTCTATCGTTTTCAATAGTAAGACCTTCCCATATATCTTCCGTATCTTCTTCATCAATTAACCAAATCTTGTTATTGTTGTTGTCATCCGTGAAACTACCTCCATCAGATAAGCTATTAACCCAAGAGTCACCTCCTGTAGAGTTATAAAGAGCTATTAATGCCTTACGGTCATTCGCATCTAGAGCATAGAGAGATAAGGTTACGAATGTAAGTGCGATAAAAAGTATTTTATTTTTCATAATTAGTATGTTTAAAGACTAAACATTTTATTTAATAGGATTTTTGTACTTCCTTAACACAAAGGTAAGTTCTGTTTTTAAATAAACAAACTGTTGTAAAATAAATTTTATTCAAAAAATTGAAATTCAACAAAATTCACTGTGATTTATTAAAATAATTATATTTTAAGTTTAATAATGTTGTTTTTAAAGCATTTTTAGAAAAATAATTTATTTAAGTACAATTAAAAATAATGATTATTACCACCTGTTATTTAATTAATTGTAGTAATAATACAATTTAATAACTTCTTAATTAAGAGGTTTTGTTTAAGCCAATTAATCTGATTTAATATGATTATTCTAATTTATCTTGTTGAATCTTATTTTTTAGAAGCATCGAATAGAATTTTCTGGTAATAATTATAATGGAAATAGTAACTTGTGTACATATATAAACCCTTAGGTGTATGATCAGTCAGTTTAGTTATTGTTTTTTGGTTGCAATGACCTATTTAATCTTTGTATCATGTTCGCCTGAAAGAAAAAAGGATTCTTTTTTTATCACCTCTTTAAGCCCGTTCCCTACGGAAGAAGAGTTGTCGTTACATACTGGGTTGAATTACACCATATTATTTAAAGAAGGAGATACTGTTTATAATTCGGAAGGACTTGTTGGGAAAGCAAAAGGGAATCATGATTGTATTACCTTGCAATCTTCTGCTAAAAATAAAGCAACACTTTTTATAGGTCATGAAACAAGAAGACAGAATGACTTATTAGGAGATGGTGGAGGCGCCACATTATTTGATATAGAGAAACAATCAGGAAAATGGGCTGTCAGCTCGAAAAAGTATAATGTAGATTTTAGAGAAGTTGGCGCAACTCTCAATAATTGCGGAGGAACATTGACGCCTAAAGGAACAATTTTAAGTGCAGAGGAAATAGCTCCACCGTCTAACGAGATGATAAAGCCATTAATAAGTGATTTATCTGACTTTGGGGGTAAACCAAAATATCTGAATTTTGGTTGGATGGTAGAGATTGACCCCAAGTTACAAGTGGCTACTCAGAAATTGTTTAGTATGGGGAGATATAAACATGAAGACGCTCAGTGTATGCCTGACGGAAAGACGGTCTATTTGACAAATGATAATTCACCGGCACTGTTTTTTAAGTTTGTAGCAGATAAAATCCATGATTACTCAAAAGGTCAATTATATGCGTATCAGCAAAACACTGATGATAGGTCAGGACATTGGCTTCTTATTCCTAGAGATAGAAACTCATTAGAAAGAGCTAGAGAAATAGGCATAAGGCTTGGAGCTACTTTATTTAATAGACACGAATGGATATCTCTTGTAGGAGATAAGCTTTATATCACGGAAACAGGGAAGGATGAAGCAAATTGGGATAAGTTTATAAAAATGGGAGGGAAGCCTGCTCATTATTTTAAACGTAATGAGAAAGGGTTATTCGACGATCCCTATGGAAGAGTTCTTGTATTTGATTTAGCAACACAGAAGATAGATGTTCTAATAGAAGGTGGTATTTCTGAAAAGGATCCTCAAACAGTTTTTTCTAACCCTGATGGTATGGAAGCCGTTCAGTGGAAAGGAAGAAACTATTTAATGTTAAATGAAGACATTATTGGAACCAATAGACAGCGATCTATTTATAGTACAGCGGTATTTAATGAAATCTATTTATTAGACCTTAGTATTCCAAATCCAAAAGTAGCTGATTTAGAAAGAGTATTAGTGGCGCCTAAAGGTGCAGAAACTACTGGCAGTACGTTCTCTCCTGATAAAGAAACATTCTTTGTGAATATCCAGCACCCAAACCCTAATAATAAGGTTATTAACCGATCAGCGACAATTGCAATAACAGGTTGGAAGACTTTTTTAAAATAAATAAAGTGAATTTACGTTATCTAGAAGAAGGGAAAGGGAAAACAATTGTATTACTACACGGGTTTTGTGAAAACAAAGAAATCTGGAATTATCAAATCAATAAATTAAAACAAACCTATCAAGTAGTAGCTATTGATCTACCTGGTTTTGGAGATAATGAGCCATTACAGGGTGAGTGGACTATCGAAAAGATGGCAGTGGCAATCGATCAATTGCTTGATGAACTAGCAATCATTGATTATGTAGTAATAGGGCATTCCTTAGGTGGGTATGTCGGTCTAGCTATGGCAGAATTGTTTCCAGAGAGACTTAGAGGTTTAGGGCTTTTTCATTCTACAGCCTTACTGGATTCTGAAGAGAGAAAATTGAATAGAGATAAAACAATTCAATTCATTCAAAAACATGGAGTAACGCTTTTTTCAAAGTCGTTTGTAACGCCTTTATTTTGTAAAATAAATAGAGTGAAATATGCCGACGAATTAGAACAGATAAAAGAAGTAGTGGCTAATACTAGTCTAGAAAGTATGGTTAAAACAATACAGGCGATGAAAAATAGACTTGACAGAACGCATGTATTAAAACAAGCGAGCTTTCCAGTATTGTTTATTATAGGTAAACAAGATCAGGCATTACCAATGGATAGTTTACTCTCTCAATGTTATCTTCCTAAAGAAAGCCATATCTCTTTTTTAGAGGACACAGGTCACATGGGGATGATAGAACAAAAGGAAAAAACTACTCAGGTACTGGTAAACTTTATGGAATATACTTCTGTCAGTATCTGACATTAGGTTAATTAAGTTTCTTTAGGTAAAGATAAATTTGTAACATTCACTTATATTGTGCCCTCAAACCGTATTTTCGAATAAATGAAGATTTCAAAACGAAAAATAAATATACTATTTATTATTGCCTCTTTTACTATTCTAATTTCTTGCTTTTCTTTTAGAAACAGTAGTGATAAACGTGCAGTAGTGTTGCAATTAGTAACACAAGCATTAGAAAAAGAGCATTACTCTGATCGTAAGTTAGACGATGAATTTTCGAAACATGTATTCAAAAGCTTTATTAACTCATTAGATTACAGTAAAAGTTTTTTTACCCAAAAGGATATTCAGAAGTTAAAAAAGTATGAAACTGAAATTGATGATCAATTACTTACTCAAAACTTTACTTTTTTTAATGAGGCAGTAAGTATTATCGATGAACGAATCAAAGGAGCAGAAGAGCTGTACAAAAAAATAGTAGAGTCTCCGTTTAATTTTAAAAAGAAAGAAACTTACGAAGTAGATGTTGATAAACGGGCATATCCTAGAAATAACAAAGAGTGGAAAGATGCGTGGAGAAAACAATTGAAGTACCAAGCGCTCTCAAGATTATACACCGCTACAGAGTTACAGTTAGGCAAAAAAGAAAGCAAAGACAGTACCTACACAGAAAAAACATTTGCCGAGTTAGAAGAAGATGCTAGGACAAAAACAGCAAAGAGTAATTCTGATTTATTTACAAGGCTTTACCAATTAACAGAGAAAGATAGGTTTTCTCAATATGTAAATGCTATTACCGAAGGCTATGATCCTCATACGACCTATTATCCACCAAAGGAAAAGGAAAACTTTGATATTTCCATGACGGGCAGGTTAGAAGGGATAGGTGCTACATTACAACAAAAAGATGGATACATTAAAGTAGTAAAGATTGTTCCAGGAAGTGCCTCATGGAAACAAGGTGAGCTAGAAGAAGGTCATTTGATTTTAAAAGTAGCCCAAGGAGCGAAAGAACCAGTAGATGTGGTAGGAATGAGGTTAGATGATGCTGTACAGTTGATTAGAGGTAAAAAAGGAACAGAGGTAAGACTCACCGTGAAAAGAATAGACGGTACCATTGGTATCATTCCAATTATTAGAGATGTCGTTATTTTAGAAGCTACATATGCCAAGTCATCCGTTATTCTATTCAATGAAAACAAGTATGGATACATAAAGCTACCTAAGTTCTATGCCGATTTTAGTGGTAAAGGAGGGCGTAACTGTGGAGAAGACGTTCGTAAAGAGTTAGAAAAACTAAAAGCAGAAAATGTTGAAGGTGTTATTCTTGACTTAAGAAATAATGGAGGAGGTTCATTGAATGAAGTCGTAGAGATGACGGGTTTATTTATTCCAACAGGTCCTGTTGTGCAAGTGAAGTCAAATAGCCGACCAGCTTATGTACTGAGAGACAATAACTCATCAGTTACGTATAAAGGACCTTTGATTGTTTTAGTAAATGAATTTAGTGCTTCAGCTTCAGAAATTTTAGCTGCAGCTATTCAAGATTATGGTAGAGGGGTAATCATAGGTACAGGAAGTACCCATGGTAAAGGGACAGTACAACGAATTATTGATTTGGATGCCGTAATAAGAGGAAACAAAGACTTAAAACCACTTGGAGCTATGAAGTTAACCACTCAGAAATTTTATAGGATAAACGGTGGCGCCACTCAGCTAAAAGGAGTAACGCCTGATATTATGATTCCAGATAAATATTCTTATCTAAAAGTAGGTGAAAAAGAGTTGGATTTTGCATTAGAATGGGATAAAATAGCTTCTACAAACTATTCTCAAGACAAAGCGTTGCAGACAGCTTTAAATCAACTGAAACTAAAGAGTGATGTAAGAGTTAAGGAAGATTCTGTTTTACAAGCTTTTGATACATATGCTAAGTATTTAGCGCAAGAAAGAGATAGAACAGTGTACTCATTATCGTATGATTCTTTTTCTGCCAATCAGGAAAAAAGTAAACAAGTTACTGATCAGTACAATAAGATGAGAAAAAGTACACAAGAATTAACCGTTTTTACGACCCAAGAAGACCGTATGCTAATAGCTAGCGATACCACTCAAAAAGCAGGTTATGAAACGTTTAACAAAAATACCCGTAAAGATTATTACTTGTTTGAACCATTACGAGTGATGTCCGATATGATTTCTCATTAGTTTTAAGATGTTATGAAGAAGAGTAGTATTATTGTTGTTTTTACCTTAGTAGTTGTTTTAAGTGGGTTTTCACAAGGTGGCCATTCACTAGAGTATTCCGGTGCTCTTGATACCTATTATCACCGTGGGCCTGTGAAATTTGTCGCTGGCCTAGGAATGGGAGGGGTGAATAATAAGCGTACCTCTGGAATGGCTGTAAAAGAGCCATCTCCATTTGGTTTAGTAGGACTTGCTTATCAATGGTTCCCTCGTAGTATTTTTGTAACTGAGTTAAGTTATATCAAATTAAAACAGAC